>JAYKJA010000011.1:0-2862 GCA_035285905.1 Synechococcaceae cyanobacterium | reverse complement strand
TCGGCACCGCCGATGCCGCCGAAGAGGTGCATCAGCAGCGCCCGCTCCCCGATCTGCAGCGGCGGCGGCCGCACGCCATCGGGCACCAGGGCCGTGCTGTGCAGGGTGCCCCGCTGCAGCTGCGGCGGGCTCCAGCTGCCCCGCTGCAGAAAGGCAAGCCCCGCCCTGGTGCCCTCGATCCGCCGCTGAGGCAGAGGCGTGAGCAGCAGGCGCGGCTCGATCGCCTGCAGCGTGAACAGGCCATCGGCCGCCGGTGCGCCCTGGATCAGCCAGCCCTCGCGGTTGAGCGGCGAGGCGGCCAGCCCGCTGGGATCGAACATCCGCCGGCCGTAGCGGTTGCGGGGCAGATTCGGCACGCGGATCGTCTCCTCGGCGCCATCGAAGCCGCCACTGGCCCGGTTGAAGTGGCGCACCCGCCAGAGATCTCCCTCAGCCCCCGGCTCCAGAGGCTCCTCGAAGCGCACCAGCCCCTGCCAGCGGCCACTGACCTGCACCGGCGGCCGGGCGATGCGCAGCTCCGGGTTGCCGGCATCCCCGGACTCCGCCTGCCCCAGGCCTGCCTGCTCCGGGCCCGCCTGCCCCGAGCGCGCCTGGCCGGCCACCGCTTCTATGGCCCCCCGGGCGCGCGTTCCGCGTTCGGGCGGGGCGAGCCGCAGCCCCTCCAGCCGCACAATCACATCGTCGGCGGGCCTGGCCCCCGCCAGCGATTGCAGCGGCCCCACCGCAACACGCCCATTCAGGCGCTGGGGCACCACATTGCCCTGGGAGGCGGCGAGCCGGGCATTCTCCCCGAAGCGGATGGTGGTGGACACCGCGGCCACCAGACGCTGCAGCGCCGGATCCTCGGCCCAGCGGAGCCGCAGCCGCCGGCCGATCAGCCCCTGCAGCTCCTCGGGCGCCTGCTCCAGCTCGATCCACACCCAGTCGCCGCGGGGTGCCGCGGGGTCCGCCAGGTCGTCGGGGCCGGGCAGAATCAGCCGGCCGATCCAGTCGGCGCTCGGCACATAGAGGCCTGAGCGTGGCCGCAGGGCCAGGGGATAGCTGGCGGGCCGGCTCCAGGGCGAGCGGCCGATCAGGGCCTCACTGCTCTGGGGCAGGGGCCGCTCTGGCGTGCCGGTGAGGAGGGCCCCTGAACCGGCGGTGGCGGAGTCGCTGGCAGTGGCTGCAGCTGAGGCCGGAGCTGTGGGGATGGAAGCATCTGTGGGGGTGGCAGACGCAGTGGCAGTGGCTGTGGGGCGGCTGGCGGCGACGGCCACCGGGCCTGGCGGCAGCAGGGGCAGAATCCCCACGGCCAGCCAGAGGGCGCCGAGCAGCAGCAGCAGCGAACGTGCCAGCGCCTCGCCCCAGCGGGCGCGAGGCGGGGCCAGCCTGCCGGCTCGGCCCGGATCCCTGCCGCCAAGACCCCCGTGGCTGGCGGCGGCACAGATGCGGCGACGGCCGGCCATGGCCGGCGGCCGGGCTGTTCCACAGCGGCGGTTCAGCACCCGATCGCCCGCATGTCCGGGCGGACCCTAAGGCCCCCGGCCGCCGGCCGCCTCCCTCCCCGTGGCGGAATCCGGCCTCAGCCCGCCGGCGCCGCCTGGCCCGAATCCGTGGTGGCGGCCTCCGGCCCCGGTGCCACGGCCGGCCGGGTGGCGCGGAACAGGCCCACATCCACGCCCAGATGCTGGTCCGGGCGGCCGGTGATCAGCAGCGCCGTGCGCTGGCGGGTGGCGATCTGCCACATCCATTTGCTGAACAGGGCGATGCGGTTCTCGGTGTCGGGGATGAAGGCCAGATGGGCCAGGGCCCACACCACCCAGCCCGCCAGGCCGGTGAGATGCACACCGCGCAGATCGGCCACCGCATACCAGGGGCCGATCACCGCCATGCTTCCCAGATCGAGCCAGCGGAAGGGCGGCATCGTCTCGCCCCGCAGGCGGGCCAGGATGTCGCCCGCCACCCAGCCGCCGGACTGCACCGCAGGGCCCGCCATCCCCGGCAGCGGCGTGCCATCGGGGGTGTGGCGGTAGCAGCAGAGATCGCCCACGGCACGGATCTCGGGATGGCCGGGGATCGAGAAATCGGGCTCCACCTCCAGCCGCCCGCCGCGGTCCACCGGGCAGCCGGTGGCCTCTCCAAGCAGCCGGCCGAGATGGGAAGCACGCACGCCGGCGGTCCAGCAGATCGTGGCCGCCTCCAGCAGCTGCTCGCCATCGGCACCGCTGAGCCGCACCTGCCCGGGCGCGATCCCCTCCACCTTCAGCCCCAGCCGCAGCTCAACCCCCGCCGCTTCGAGATGGCCCGCCGCCGCGGCCGAGAGCGGCTCGGCCATGGTGGGCAGCACCCGCTGCACCAGATCCACCAGCAGCACGCGGCAGTCGCTGCGGCGCAGCTGCTTGAAATCGCGCAGCACGGCGCGGTGCATCAGCTCGATCAGCGAGCCGGCCAGCTCGCAGCCGGCGGGGCCCGCCCCCACCACCACCACGGTCTGCAGGAAGGCCCGCTGCCTGGGATCGCGGGTCTGCTCGGCCTCCTCGAGGGCCATCAGCAGCCGCCTGCGGATCTCATCGGCATGCTCGAGGATCTTCATCGGCGGCGCCAGCGGCCGCCACTCCTCGCGCCCGAAGTAGGTGCTGCCCGAGCCGGTGGCCAGGATCAGCTGGTCGTAGCCGTAGCGGCGGTTGTTGAACACCAGCTCGCGCCGCTCCACATCGATCTCCACCACCTCGCCGAGCAGGATCTGGATGTTGGGCGCCTGGCCCACCATCTGCCGCAGCGGCGAGGCCACATCCGCCTCAGACACCAGGCCGGAGGCCACCTGATACAGCAGGGGCTGGAAGAGGTTGAAGTTGCGCTTGTCGATCAGCGTCACCCGCACCG
>JAYKJA010000010.1:0-89029 GCA_035285905.1 Synechococcaceae cyanobacterium | reverse complement strand
ATCGAAGCCGTTACTGCTGGCCTGGCTGCCGGCGGCAGACCGTTTCGCGGTCGAACGCATGCTCCGGCTCAGCGATCGGCTGGAAAGCCTCTGGCTGGGAAGCTGGACGATCATGGCAGCAATGTTGCTGCGGCAGGCATGAGTACCGCTTGGCCTTCCTTAAGATTCAACCAAGGGAGTCAACCCTCAAAATAGAAAGCAAAGCAGATTGGATAACACCAGGTTGAATTTCAAATTATTCCGGAAGAATGCCTTTGGCACTCATGACTTCCCGCTTTGATTTCAATAAGCCCCTCGGTCCCGCGGATCGAGAATCACACTCACCGTACGAAGAATGATGCGGAGATCAAGTCCGAAAGTGCGTTGGCGAGCGTAGTGAACGTCGAGACGCACTCGCTTCTGATAGGCCAGGTTGTTGCGGCCGGACACTTGCCAGAGACCGGTGAGGCCAGGGCGGACCGCCAGAACCTCATCCATGTTGCGTCCATAGCGGGGCAGCTCCTGACGCACGATCGGGCGAGGGCCCACCACGCTCATCTCGCCGCGGAGAACATTGATGAACTGGGGAAGTTCGTCCAGGCTGGAGCGGCGCAGAAATTTGCCGACGCGGGTGATGCGGGGGTCGTCCTTCAATTTGAAGTCGTTGATGAACTCCGCCTCGAGTTCCGGAGATTCGGCCAGCAGCTTTGAAAGCACCTGGTCCGCATCTGGGCGCATGGTGCGGAACTTGATGCAGCCGAAGGATCGGTAGTCGCGTCCAACCCGCTGCTGGACGTAGAACACAGGTCCTTTGGACGTCGCCTTGACCAGGGCTGCCAGAAGCAGATAGACGGGAGCCCCCAGGGTCAACACCGCCGAGGCGAACAGGATGTCTCCACCGCGCTTGACGAAGCGATCACGCCGGGACTGGCGGGCGATCAGCTCCTCAGCCGAGGGATGCTCAGCAACGAGAGGAGCCGTTGCCTGCAACGGCAGGATGGCCTCGTATCCGTTCACCAAGCCAGCGGAGGAGGTCATCAGCGGCCTTCGTTCGCCGCGAATTTAGAGGTTGCAGCCTGAGCCCCCCAGCCCACAGGGTCACTCAACTCAGAGGCACAGGCCCCTGGCCCAGGGCCAGTCGGCGCTGATGGCGCTGCCATGACTGCTCCAGCATCTCCAGCATCCGCTGGCGAAAGCGCTCGGGAGCGAAGTGATCCGCCTGCTGCCGCTGCCGTTCGGCCGGAAGATCCCGCCAGCAGCGAGCCGCCTCGAAGTGTTCCAGAGCGGCCACCAGGGAGTCGGCGCTCTGCTCGGGGAAGAGGAGCCCCGTGGCATCGCGATCGCCACGGCTCAGACAACGGACGGAATCCAGCACGCCCCCGTTGCCATAGGCGATCACCGGGGCTCCAGCCGCCATCGCCTCCACCGGCGCAATGCCGAAGTCCTCCAGCCCGGCGTAGACGTAGGCCCGGCATTCCTCGAGCCAGCCGCCGACCTGCGCATCGGGGAGGCGGCCGAGGAAGCGGATCCGGGGCTGCCCCGCTGCCATGGCCTCCAGCCTGCGCCGTTCAGGACCATCCCCGATGACGACCAGGGGAAGACCGGTGCGCCGGAAGGCCTCCACCACCAGATCGACCCGCTTGTTGGGCACCAGCCTGCAGACGCTCACGTACACATCCCGCCGCGGCCGATCCCAGCGAAAGCGCGCGACGTCAGCGGGGGGATGGATCACCACGGCCCGGCGGCGCCAGAAGCGTCGGATCCGTCGCGCAGTGAAGCGCGAGTTGGCCACCAGTTCATCGACCCGCAGGCTGCTCAGCACATCCCACAGCCGCAGCTGATGCAGCTGCCAGCGCACCAGGGGGCCCAGCGGGCCCCGTGCGAGCTGGGAACTGGCCAGGTAGGGATGCATCTGGTCCCAGGCGTAGCGGACCGGGGTGTGGACGTAGCTGACGTGCAACTGGTCCGGCCCGGTCAGCACCCCCTTCGCCACCAGATGGCTGCTGCTCAGCACCAGCGGATGACCGGAGAGGTCGATCTGTTCGATCGCCATCGGCAGCAGGGGGAGGTACTGCTGCACATGGCTCACCCCCCAGGGCAACCGCTGGATGAAGCTGGTGCGCACCTGCCTCCCCCGCAGCCAGCTGTCCGGCCGGCGGCTCTCCCCATCCACCAGAGCGTGGAGGCGGGGTTCGTGCCCCTGCTGCCGCAGCATCAGGTCGAGCTGCTGGACCACCTGCTC
This sequence comes from Synechococcaceae cyanobacterium, assembly GCA_035285905.1. Classification (GTDB taxonomy): domain Bacteria; phylum Cyanobacteriota; class Cyanobacteriia; order PCC-6307; family Cyanobiaceae; genus Cyanobium. Next base: position 86,808 of record JAYKJA010000010.1, on the reverse strand, counting down.
GCTGCCCCCGACCGACCGCGGCGTGAACCACTCGTGCACGAGGGCGATCGGCCCCGGAAGGTCGGCCATGCTGGGGCGATCGGGTGCGAAGGCCTGCAAGTTAGGCCCAGTATCACGAAAACTCTCAGCCCGTTGCTCAGCAGGGACGGCCGGCGGAAGCTAAGTCCAGTCTCGGCATGGCGCAGGGCGGCTTGGAATGGCGATCCGTGACCTGCTCGAGGATGCCCTGAAGGAGGAATCGATCGGGACGACCCCTCGCTTCCGCTGGCATGCCACCCCTGTCGGAATTGCAGCCCTGTGGGCGCAGGAGAATGCTCCCAGCTCCCCCCCATTTGAGATGGCCCTGGAGGAAGGCCTGCAGGTGGGGCTGGACCTGAGCCGCGAGGAACGGGAATTCCACCAGGTCAAATCCGGCCTGGTCCTGCTGTTCCACTCCTGAGCCTCCGGTTCAGCGGATCTCCATGCAGGCGGCGACCCTGTAGCGCTCAACCAGATCCGCCAGCTGATCGGCGGCCTGAGCCACCTGATCAACGGTCTGTCCGTACACCGTGGCGTAGCGCGCGTAGGCATTGGGATCGACATTGCGCAGCGTCACCGTCTGATCGTCGTTGAGCCTCACCTTGCGCATGCGCGTCATGCGCGCGTCGAAGACCTGACTCTTGAAGCGTCCGATCTCAGCCCGGAGCTGCTGGCAGTCGTGAGCCTGGCGCTGACGCTGCAGGGATTGCCAGTACCAGAGGCCTCCTCCGATGGCCGCAGCAACCAGCACTGCCACGATGAGCAGTCGCTGCAGGGTCGGTGGCAACCCTCTCAGCCAGGGGAACGGCATCCCGGATGGAGCGCAGGGCACCGATCTTCAAGGGGGGACCCAGACCTGTCAAGGAACGGCCCACCTCAAGGGAGAGGCGTCCAGCCACGGGAATCAGGCAGGCATCAGGGCCCTGAGACCTTCCAGATACAGCAGACCGGTGCACAGAAGGCCCGAAGCCCAGCACAGGGCCCGCAGCGGCGGGACGTTGCCGACATAGGCGGCGATGTACAGCAGCCGCAGGGCCGGATGGATCCACGCCGCCAGGATCGCAACCGGTGCCGCCACGCCGGCGATCAGACAGAGCAGGCAGGCTGGAGCATGCAGGGTGAAAGCCTCCCAGCAGTTCTGGTGGCTCCAGCTGGCCCGTTGCCCCCAGGCCGGCAGGCGATCGAACATCGCCCTTGGAGCCCCCAGATCCGCCATGGTGAAATTGGCCTGACTGCGCGCTGCGCCCAGCGGGACGATCGAAAGCATCACCACGGCACCGGCCAGACAGAGGCTCCAGGCGAATGCCGTGGTCATCGAAGCTTGAGCAGGAGGCTGAATCCTAGGCAGCGTCACGGATCGCTCCAGGCCCTGCGAACCCAGGGCAGAAACCCGGGCCCCTCAGGACTGGCTGAAACGGGACGGCGGAGCCCGGCGTGCGGCTTGCGTGGAGGACCGTTTCTTAGGGTGAAGGCCGGCGGTGCATTCCGACCGAGACCTCCCCCCCTCGCTGCTCTCCATGGCCGACACCTTCAGCTTCGACGTCGTCTCCGACTTCGATCGCCAGGAGCTGGTCAACACCGTCGACCAGGTCCGCCGCGACGTCGGGCAGCGCTACGACCTCAAGGATTCCGCCACCGAACTGGTTCTGGACGAGGGGTCGCTCACCATCACCACGGCCAGCGACATGACCCTGGATGCCGTGGCAGACGTTCTGCGCCAGAAGGCCACCAAGCGCAACCTCTCCCTCAAGATCTTCGATTTCCAGCCCGCCGAGACGGTGGGCGGCAACCGGGTCAAGCAGGTGGTGGCCCTGCGCCGCGGCCTGAATCAGGACCTCGCCAAGAAACTGAGCAAAACGATCCGCGATCAGCTCAAGAAGGTGACGGTGGCGATCCAGGGCGACAGCCTCAGGGTCACCGGAAAGAACAAGGATGATCTGCAGCAGGCCATTCAACTGCTGCGCGAACAGGATCTCGAGCTGCCTCTGCAGTTCGTCAATTACCGCTGATCAGGCGCCCGCCAGACCAGCACCGGCAGGGCGCAGTGGGTGAGCACCTTCTGCGTCTCACTGCCCAGCACAAGCGCCCCCACTCCCCGGCGGCCGTGGGAGGCCATGAAGATCAGATCGCACTGTCGACGCTCCGCCGCCCGGATAATGGCCTGGTAAGGCTGTTCGCTGACCACGGAATCCACATCTGCCCGCACTCCCGACTCAGTGGCGATGGCCAGCAGCTCCCGGAGATGGCGATCCGCCAGGGCCTGCATGCGAGCGGCGATTTCCTCATTCGTCATCAGGCTGGGGTTGGTGTCGATGTCGGGACTGGCCTCGACGATGTAATTGAGGATCGTGGGGGTATGGACGGCATAGAAGAACGTGACTCTCGCAGCGATCTCCGCGGCAAAGCGCACCGCCTGACGTGCCGCCGCGAAGGAGAGTTCCGAGTGGTCCGAAGGGACCAGAAGATGGGTGTACATGTCCCGCATCGTAGTCAGACTTCCGCCGCTGGCCTGCCGGCCCCGGGGTCAGACCAGCCGCACCGCACCTAATCTTCAGGCAGGGGATGGGTGGGCCCAGGTGACGGCAGGGAGCGAGGCCTGGGGATTGGCGTCACAGCAGCAAGCGGACTCGGGGGGCTGGCGGGTCGCGATCGATCGCGGCGGCACCTTCACCGATCTGGTGGCCGAAGCGCCCGATGGCACCACCGTGGTGCGCAAGGTGCTCTCCCAGCAGCCCGAACGCCCCGGCGACCCCGCCCTGCGGGCCCTGCGAGACGGCCTCGGACTTTCCGCCTCCGCCGCACTGCGTCCCGGACAGGTCACGGAGCTGCGCCTCGGAACCACGGTTGTCACCAATGCCCTGCTCGAGCGGCGGGTGCAGCCGGTGCTGCTGCTGCTCAACGAGGGCTTCACCGATCTGCCCTGGATCGGCGACCAGCATCGCCCCGATCTGTTCGCGCTGCACATCGAGCGCCCGGATCCCCTGCCCCTGCGGGTGGTCAGCGTGACGGGGAGGCTTGCGGCCGACGGCAGTGAAGTGCAGCCGCTGCAGTTGGATGACCGTCTCGAGGAAACCCTGCGGCAGGCTCTCGGCGAGCTCGACCGGCAGGGTGGATGCGCCGGGGTGGCGGTGGCGCTGCTGCACAGCTGCCGCAATCCCGATCACGAACAGGCTCTCGGGCACTGGCTGGAGCAACGGCTGCCATTGCCTGTGCTGCTCTCACACCGGGTGACCCGCCAGCCCAGGCTGATCCCGCGACTGCAGACCACGGTGGCCGAGACCGCCCTCCGACCGGTGCTGCACCGCTATCTCGATGGGATCCGCCGCGAGCTGGGCGATGGGGTTCGGTTGCGCGTGATGACGTCCGGGGGCTCGCTGCAGGCCCCGGAACTGCTGCAGGCCCGGGACACGATCCTTTCCGGACCGGCCGGCGGCATGGTCGCAGCGGTGGCGGTGGCCCGGGAGGCTGGGCTCTCCGGCAACGCCATCCTCGGCTTCGACATGGGAGGCACCTCCACCGATGTGTTCCATGTCGAAGCCGGCGCCGCGGACGCCGGGCTGGAGCGCCTGTCAGAGACCAACGTCGCCGGGTTGCGGCTGCAGGCGGCGATGCTGCCGATCCACACCGTGGCCGCGGGAGGGGGCTCGGTGCTGCAGGCCCGGGGGGGAAGGCTGCTGGTGGGTCCCCGTTCCGCGGGGGCCGATCCCGGGCCCGCCTGCTACCGGCGGGGCGGTCCCCTGACGATCACCGACGCCAACCTCCTGCTGGGGCGGCTGCCGGCCGGTGCCCTGCCGGCGGTGTTCGGGACCGACGGCGACCAGCCACCGGATGGGGCCATCGTGCGGGAGCGCTTCGCCGCGCTGGCCGCGGAGCTCGGCAGCGATCCCGGCCGCCCCCTGGCCCTGGAGACCGTGGCCCAGGGAGCCCTGGCGATCGCCATCGAGCGCATGGCGGATGCCATCCGCCGCATCTCGATCCAGCGGGGCCACGACATCCGCGAGGCCGTGCTGGTGTGTTTCGGAGGCGCAGCGGGGCAGCATGCCTGCGCCCTGGCGGAAGCGCTGGGCCTCTCCCGCGTGCTGTGCCACCCCCTCGCCGGGGTCCTGTCCGCCCATGGCATCGGCCTGGCACGCCAGCAGCTGCGCCTGGAGCGCCACCTGGGCGTTGCCCTCGAGGATGAGGCCGTCCCGCTCCTGCGTCAGACGGAACGGGAGCTGCTCACGGAGGCCGTCACCGCCCTGGAGCGGGCGGGAGATGCCGTGGCCTGCCTCCCAGGCCCCCCCGGCAGCGAACCGAGCCCCGTGCACCAGGTGAGCCTGGAACTGCGCCTGGCCGGCAGCGAAACGGGCCTGCTGATTCCCTGGCAAGGAGACTCTGCCGCAGCGCTGCGGGAGGCCTTCATGACCGCCCATCGCCAGCGCTTCGGGTACGCGATCGAAGCAGAGCCCCTGGTGCTGGAGCGGGTGGTGGTGACCCTCTCAGCCGCGGCGGCCCGGTCATCCCCAACCGTTGCGGCCCCTGCCTCGAGGAGTGGGCCGCTGCCCCCCTCCCTGCGGCTGGACTGCGGGGATCGCGTTCCCCTCTGCCTGGAGGAGAGGGGTCCGGCGCCTGGCAGCGCGGCGCTGCGCTGGCAGCGGGTCCCCCTCTGGCGTCGCGAACAGCTGGCCCCCGGACAGGTGTTGCGCGGGCCTGCCCTGGTGCTCGAAGGCACGGCGACCCTGGTGCTGGAACGGGGCTGGCAGGCCCAGCAACGGCCCGGAGGTGCACTGCTGCTGGAGCGGATGCCGGCTGGATCGGCGCCCGATCCCGCGGACATGCCGCGGCACAGCGACGTCCCCGGTTCCTCCGGCGTTCCGGCTGAAGGCACCGCTGCGGCTGCCCTCGATCCGGTGAGACTGGAGCTCTACAACCACCGGTTCGCCGCGATCGCCGAACAGATGGGGGTTCGACTGCAGCAGAGCAGCCGTTCGCTGAACATCCGCGAGCGCCTCGACTTCTCCTGCGCCCTGTTCGATGGCGAGGGCGGGCTGGTCGCCAACGCGCCCCACATCCCGGTGCATCTGGGCTCGATGGGGGAAAGCGTGCTCGCGTTGCTCTCCGCCATCGCCCGGGGCGAACGCCCACCCCTGCGCCCCGGGGATGCCATCGCAGCCAATGACCCGTATCACGGCGGCACCCACCTGCCCGACATCACCGTGATCACCCCTGTGTTCGCCGAACCGGGGAGTGGATCCACCGCCATCCAGGCAGAAGCTGTGAAGGCCCCCCTGTTCTTCGTGGCCAGCCGCGGCCATCACGCCGATGTGGGAGGCCTGACCCCCGGCTCCATGCCGGCCTTCAGCCGCACGATCCACGAGGAGGGCCTGCTGCTTGACAACGAGCTCCTGCTGGAGGCCGGTCAGTTCGATGCCGAGGGGTGGCGGCGACGCCTGGCCGCAGAGCCCTTCCCGGTCCGCAATCCGGAGCAGCTGCTGGCCGATCTGCAGGCGCAGCTGGCGGCGAACCAGCTCGGGGTGGCGGAACTGCAGCGGTTGGTGCGCCGCCATGGCCTGGAGGAGGTGCGCACCTGCATGGGGCAGGTGCAGGCCAATGCCGCCGAGGCGGTGCGCCGGGTGATCGACCGGCTGCAGGACGGGAGCTTCCAGCTGGAGCGCGACGATGGCAGCCGCATCGCGGTCGCGGTGTGCATCGACCGCCAGGCCCGTCGCATCCGGATCGACTTCAGCGGCACCTCCCCCCAGTCACCCGGCAACGCCAATGCCCCCCTGGCGATCACCCGGGCGGTGGTGCTGTACGTCTTCCGTTGCCTGGTGGGGGAGGCGATCCCGCTCAACGCGGGGTGCTTCGAGCCGATCGAGCTGATCGTGCCGGAGGGCTCACTGCTGGCTCCACGGCCTCCAGCGGCTGTGGTGGCGGGCAATGTCGAAACCTCTCAGGCGATCGCGAATGCCCTGTTCGCAGCCCTGGGGGTGCAGGCGGCCGCCCAGGGCACGATGAACAACCTGAGCTTCGGCAACCACCGCTGCCAGTACTACGAAACGATCGGCGGAGGATCAGGAGCCGGCCCCGGCTTCCCAGGAGCCTCCGGGGTACAGAGCCACATGACCAACTCCAGACTCACCGATCCGGAGGTCCTGGAGCAGCGGCTGCCGGTGCGGCTGGAGCGCTTCGCCCGACGACGGGGGAGTGGGGGAAGCGGGCGCTGGCGTGGAGGGGAAGGTCTGGTGCGGGAGCTGCGTTTCCTGGAACCGCTGGAGGTGACGCTGCTGTCGGATGCCCGCCGAGTCCCCCCCTTCGGCCTGGCAGGGGGAGGGGCCGGGGCCTGTGGAGTGAACCGCCTGGTGAAGGGTGATGCCCGCGAGGAATGGCTGGGGGGATCCGCGCAGATCGAGGTTCAGGCAGGGGATCTGCTGTCGCTGCAGACTCCTGGGGGCGGGGGCTACGGGCCTGCAGCCCCGGATCCGGCTGAGGAACAGATCGCCGCAGCGCCCAATCCCTGAACCAGGCGAAGGCTTCGGTGCCTTTGCTGCTGATCCGTCAGGCTGGCGCCAGCGAGGCAAGTGACCTGGGACAGGGGGCCGTCAATGCCCGACGAGGGCGGGAGGGCATGGCAGTCGGCAGCCCTCTCCTGACACCCCTGCCCGGATCCGCCCTCAGGCCTTCGACTCAGCGGAGGGACCGGTGAGCAGGTTGATCGCCGAGAACGCCAGGGCGAATCCGAACAGGGTGCCGATCGCCCAGATGCTGTCGCTGGGCCACTCGGCGATGAGCATGCCGCCCAGGACAGCGGTGATGATGCCGTCGAGCAGCACGAGGCCGCGGGCAGGGATGGGCCCTGCAGCCGCAGCGGCCAGCTCCATCAGACCCTCGAATGCCAGCAGAAAGCCGATGAACAGGGTGAGGCTGATCTCGCTGGCCACCGGCCAGAGCACCAGACTGACGCCGCCCAACAGATAGAGGCCACCGGACAGGCCTCGGAAGATCTTGCTGCGGGTGTCGGCCGCCGCTGTCAGACGGAGCAGCTGGCTGATGCCGGCGGCGACGGCGATGCCCCCGAGGCCGATCGTCAACAGGGTCGCGGACGCGAAGGGCAGGGCCAGCGCCAGACCCGCCCCGGCGAACAGGAGGCCGATGGTGACCCAGCGGAGCAAGGGTGATGCCGGTGTGGACAAGGGAAGCGGAAGCGGGTGGGCGACAGGCTAGGGGGTGGGGGGGCAACCCCACCCTGAACAACAGGTTGGGGCCTCGCTCAGCGGGGCTTGCCGTTGTAGATCAATTTCACCAGTGAACGCCCGTCGGTGGAGACCTTCAGCTCCGTCTCGCGGGTGGCGGGCTTGCCCTGGGACACCCAACCTGGAGGACCTCCCAGGAAGCGATAGGTGAATCCCTTTCTGTCACTTCTGATCAGGCAGGGATTGGTGGCCGCCGAGGTTGTGAACATGCACTGGGCGGGTCGGTAGACCGTGAGGCCGCCGTTGAGGCGCACCGCGTATTCACGGGCAAAGTTGAGGGCCCGAACCTCATTGAGGGGAGCGACATCCTGCGCACGGGATGCAGCGGGACCGATCAGGAGGTCGAGCGCCGGAGCGGCAGCGACCGTGGCCCCACCGAGGGGGACCAGCAGCAGGGGAAGCCACCGAGTGGTGAGGGAACGCCTGGGCATCTAGGGATAGGCGGAACCTGTCCAGTATCGGCATGATCACCCATCCCAACAACCACGTTGCCGGCTGAGGGAGCGCCGGATGGATCAGCCTGGAGGCTGGGGCTCACCCGAGAGCCAGACGCAACAGATCCTCGAGCAGGAGCCCATCGAGGGACCAGGGACCGCCTCCACAGCCGATCATCACCAGACACATCACCACATACATGGCGGCTTTCTCCCAGCTGGGGGGCTCACCAACACCCATCGGCCCGACGTAATCACCCTGAGGGATCTGAAAGGGATCCGGAGCGATGAACGGGAACCCCGCGCTGATTTCCAGGACCATCGCGTAGGCCATGGACACGAGGATGGCCAGAGCGGCCAGCGGGGTGAGCAGACCGGGGATGAGGGCGATTCCGCCAGCCCACATCGATGCTGCCGAGAGGAAACAGAGCCACTGGGGCGTCTTGAGAGCCTCGGACCAGGTGCGCAGGTTGCGGAGCTTGGGCCAGCCGTGGCGGATGAAGGCGATGCCCAGGAACACCCGCAGCACCAGCAGAGCCCAGGCCCCGAATGGAGATAGGCCAGCTGGGATCAGAATATCGACGATCGTGAGAGTCATGGAGGGTGGCCCGATGGGCCCGGTTCAGATCACCCGGGCAAGCTATTGAGACCGAGCGCTTCGCGCAGCGGATGTGTCAACGCGTGATAAACCGGCTGCAACCCGAGCATGCGGGACATGTAGGCCCCCAGCACCGCCGCCAGCAGCATGCCGGGCAGAAGCTGCTGATCTCCGGCCAGGCGCAGGGCGAACACGATGCTGAGCACCGGCAGCTGGGTGGCTCCGGCGAGGCCGGCCGTCATCCCCAGGGCCAGCCCCACGCTGGATGCCCCGCCGAAGAGGGAGACCCCCTGGCCGAACAGGGCTCCAAGGGCGAAGGCCGGATCGATCAGGCCACCCGGAACACCTGCTCCGAGAGCCAGGCAGGGGCCGATCAGACGGGTGAGCAGGGCCACCAGGTGCTGCAACCAGGGCAGGCTCCCGGCGTCACGGTTGATCATCCAGCCCATCAGGGCCTCACCATCTCCGCCGGAGGCCCCCTGGCTGAGCAGCAGAAACAGACTCAGGATCAGACCCAGCGCAAGACCGATCCGCAGGGGATGGCGACGGGCAAGCGGCGTCAGCTGCGCGGTCACCTGCAGCAGCAAACGGGCAAACAGAGCGCCCAGCAGCCCCGCCAGCAGCCCGACAGGCACCGCCCAGAACAGCTGGGAGCCTTCTCCCGGGGCCACGCGCAGCAGACCCAAAGCGAATTCCGGCTGTCCTCCGAGGTTACTGATGCCGGCCGCGACGGCGCAGCTGAGCAGAGCGGGCCAGATCAGTCCCACCTGGAAACGGGCGGTGAGCTCCTCAGCCACGAAGATGGTGCCCATCAGGGGGGTGTTGAATCCGGCCGCCAGTCCGGCTCCTCCGGCAACGGCGACCAGATCGGCCGTCTCCAGTTCGGCCAGCAGGCCGGGGTGACGGCGGCGCAACCAGCTGGCCACCGCGGCACCCATCTGAACCACCGGACCCTCCCTGCCGAGGGGGAGCAGGCCGACCGTGGCGATCGACCACAGCAACAGCCGCTGCAGGGTCGGGGCGGGGCTGAGCAGGTCCGGGGCCAGGGCAGGCTGCTCAAGGCACACCATCGTCTGGGGGATGCCGGAACCGGCCCCCCTGCGCCAGGCGCCCGCCTGCAGGACCAGCAGGAGAGGCATAAGCAGCAGGGGCAGGGCGGCCAGGGCCAGGCTGGTGGGGCCCCAGTCCTCGCCGGTGAACAGGGGTAACTGCTTCAGCATCTGGTCCTGCCAGTGATCCAGCAGGTTGAACGGCCAGCAGGCCACTCCGACCAGCAGGCCGAGCAGCGCCAGCTGCAGGAAACGCCGTCCCGTCGCGGCGACAGCGGGATGGAGGCGCATGGAACGCTGCCGGGGAAGCCAAGGATGGCCATCATCGAAGCATGGGTCGGAAGTCTGCGCAGCAGGCCATCGGCCCTGAGCCCCCGCAACAGAGCCATGGCCTCCAGTGCCACTCCCTCCGGATCAGAGCACTCCGGAGCGATCGAAGCGGGCTCGGCTGCCCCCCTGGGTGCCTCACTGGTGGCCGGTGGGGTGAACTTCAGCGTCTACGCCCGCGATGCCGAGGCGGTGGAGCTGGTCCTTTACAGCGCGGCCGATCCAGGCCAGGCCAGCCATGTCATCCCCCTGGATCCGGAACGCCATCGCACCGGGGCCTACTGGCACGCCCTGGTGCCGGGCATCGGTGCGGGGCAGATCTACGCCTGGCGGGTGACGGGCCCCTGGGCGCCGGAGCGTGGCCTGCGGTTCAATCCGGCGAACCCGCTGCTGGATCCCTACGCCGCGGGGCTGCTGATTCCGCAGGACTACCAGCGCATCCCTGGACGCAACGGCAGCGAGGAAGGCCGTGGGGGGCTGCGGAGCGTGGTCATCGACCTCGAGACCTACGACTGGGAGGGGGACCGACCGCTGCGGCGCCCGAGCCGCGAGACGGTGATCTACGAACTGCACGTGGGCTCATTCACGCGGGATCCATCCTCCGCCGTGCCGGACGGGTTGCGGGGTACCTATGCCGGGTTGATCCACAAGATTCCCTACCTGCAGGACCTGGGGATCACGGCCGTCGAATTGTTACCTGTCTTTCAGTTTGATCCCCAGGCTGCCCCTGCAGGACGGCGCAACATCTGGGGGTATCAACCGCTGTCCTTCTTCGCTCCCCACCAGGGCTACAGCTCAACAGAGGGCCCTGAAGCCGCCCTGAATGAGTTCCGTGACCTGGTCAAGGCCCTGCACCGAGCCGGCATCGAGGTGATACTGGATGTCGTGTTCAATCACACGGCCGAAGGGGCCGCCGATGGTCCGAGCGTCTGCTTCCGCGGCCTGGCAGACCGTGATTACTACCTTCAGCAGGGTAATCCGTCCACCTACCTGGATGACACCGGCTGCGGTAACACCTTCAACGCCAACCATGCCGTGGTGCGTCGTCTGATCCGCGACAGCCTGCGCCACTGGGTGCGCCATCTGCATGTGGACGGCTTCCGCTTTGATCTGGCCGCCGTGCTGTCGAGGGACGAGACTGGCCAGCCGACACCGCTGGCCCCGATTCTGTTCGACATCGATACCGACCCTGTGCTGGCAGGAACGAAGCTGATCGCTGAGGCCTGGGATGCGGCAGGACTCTATGAAGTGGGCACTTTTGTGGGCGATCAATGGCAGGAATGGAACGGCCGTTTCCGCGATGACGTGCGCCGCTTCATCAAGGGTGACAACGGCCTTGTGCCTGCCGTGATGCAGAGACTGATCGGTAGCCCGGATCTGTATGGCCATAAGCTGCGCGAAGCGGAGGCCAGCATCAACTTCATCACCTGCCACGACGGCTTCACCCTGGCGGATCTGGTCAGCTACAACGGCAAGCACAATCTGGCCAATGGCGAGCAGAACTGCGACGGCAGTGATGACAACGCCAGCTGGAACTGCGGCGCCGAGGGGCCAACCGACAATCCCGAGGTGCTCAGCCTGCGTCAGCAGCAGATGCGCAACTTCCTGACAGTCCTGATGCTGTCTTCAGGCACTCCCATGCTCAGCATGGGGGATGAGGTGGGTCGCAGCCAGGCAGGCAACAACAACGCCTACTGCCTCGACGATGAGAGCGTCTGGTTCCGCTGGGGCGACCTGCACCGCCAGGCTGATCTGCTGCGCTTCTGCAAGGAGCTGATCGCCTATCGGCAACGTCGCGACGTGGTGGTTGACCACCGCTCCCTGAGCCTGGCGGAGCTGCTGAATCGCCATCAGATCAGTTGGCACGGCATCATTCCTGACCAACCCGACTGTGGCGACTCATCCCATTCCTTTGCCATGTGCCTGACCAGCATCGACCATCACTTCCGCTGGTACGGGATGTTCAACGCCTGGTGGCAACCCCTCGAGTTCCAGCTTCCGGCTGCCGACAGCAAAGGCCATGCCTGGCATCGCTGGATCGATACCTCCAGACCTTCTCCCCAGGACATCGTTCCCTGGCAACAGGCTGCAGCAGTGGAAGGATCCAGCTGGACGGTGGCCCCCCGCAGCATTTCCGTGCTGATCAACCGGCTGGATGGCCGCCAGGAGAGCTCAGACTGAACCTGCTCGGTCCTCCAGCTCCAGCCCGAGGGGCGTGAAGGCCTGCTGGGTCAGGCCTTGACAGGGAGAGAGATGCGCTCGGCCGAACTTTCGGCCGGGACGATCAGGGAGAGGCCGCTCATCCGTTCAGGCTTGGGGAGCCCGAGGATGTCCAGCAGGGTAGGGGCGATATCGGCGAGACCACCCCCTTCGCGCAGCTGGACGTTGGTGCCGTGGCCGGGAAGCTTGCGCTTTTCACCCTCCACGAGGATCACGGGAACCGGGTTGGTGGTGTGGGCCGTCCAGGGCCGGCCATCGGGTCCCTGCATCAGTTCGGCGTTGCCGTGGTCGGCGGTGATCAGCATCGTGCCGCCCATGCGGTTGGTGGCCTCAAGCAGCCGGGCAACGCAGCCATCGACGGTGGTGATGGCCTCCATCGTGGCCTGCATCTGCCCGGTGTGCCCGACCATGTCGGGATTGGCATAGTTGATGACCACCAGGGAATACATCCCCTTGTGAATGGCGGCGATGCAGTCGTCGGTGAGCTTCACAGCGGACATCGCCGGAGCCTGGTCATAGGTGGTGACCCGCGGCGACGGCACCAGATGGCGGTCTTCTCCGGGGAAAGCCTGCTCGATGCCACCATTCATGAAATAGGTGACATGGGGATATTTCTCGGTTTCAGCCGTGCGGAACTGGCGCAGTCCATGTTCGGAGACCACCTGACCGAGCAGACCGTCGAGGGACTCCGGGGGAAAGGCCACACGCACCGGCAGCCCCTGCTCATACTGAGTGAAGGTCACCACCGGCAGGGGCGTGATCTGACTGCGTTCAAACCCTGTGAACTCAGGCAGCACCAATGCACGGATCAGCTGCCGCACCCGATCGGGACGGAAGTTGAAACAGATCAACCCATCGCCGGGCTTGATGGGCTCGCCGGCCAACCTGATGGGCTCAACGAACTCATCGGTGATGTCCTCGGTATACGAGGCTGACAGGATCTCCCGCGGAGTGAGGGATGTGGCCTCGGAGGCTTCGGTGAGCAACCGGTAGGCCCTCTCGGTGCGATCCCAGCGACAGTCGCGATCCATGGCCCAGTATCGGCCGCAGATGGTGTCGATCCTGCCCACTCCCGCCACCGCGATCTGGGACTCGATCTGATCGAGAAAGTCGGCGGCTCCGGTCGGGGGGGTGTCACGACCGTCGGTGATGACGTGGATGCTGACGTCGGTGAGGCCCTGGCTGGCAGACCAGGAGAGCAGACCGGCGAGATGGTGGATGTGGCTGTGAACGCCGCCATCGGAGCAGAGGCCGATGAGATGGAGCGTGCCGCCGCTGCGACGCATCTCCTCGGCCATGTCCGTGAGGGCCTGATTGGTGGCCAGGCTGCCGTCGCGCACGGCCTGACCGATGCGCACCAGCTCCTGGCGGATGATCCTCCCGGAACCGATGGTGAGGTGCCCGACCTCCGAATTGCCCATCTGGTCGTCGGGCAGGCCCACGGCTCCGCCGCTGGCGGCAATCAGGCTGTGGGGGTAGGCCTGCCAGAGGGCATCCATCACCGGCGTGGAGGCCTTCTGAATGGCGTTGTGGGATCCGTCATGGCGGAAGCCCCAGCCATCCAGGATCGCCAGGACCACCGGAGCGACGGGAGCCGCATCGGAAAAGCTGCGGACAGCATCGGAACCCTTGGAGGATTCACGGCCCAGGGTGGGCGCCGTGGGGGAGGGAACTGCCTTCAACGATCCTCCAGATGTCGTCACGACGACACACCCCCCCAACCTACAGCCAGCCCCTCCTGATTCCCAGAGTGGGACAGGACCCGTCAGGCTTCAGGCACACGCCGGAGCTCCTTAGCCTGGTCCTCTCCGGCCACACCCATGTCCGCTGCCGCAGACGCCCAACCCCAGGGGCAACGCCTTGAGATCCTCTCGGCCCAGGACTTCGGACGGACCCTGGACCGCCTTGCCTCCCAGGTGCTGGAGAGCGTCGGCGATCCCGGGGAGCTGGTGCTGCTGGGCATTCCCACCCGAGGCGTGGCGCTGGCCCAGGTTCTGGCCGAGCGGCTTTACTCCATCGCCGGCCAGCCCATCGGACACGGCAGCCTCGACCCCACCTTCCACCGGGATGATCTCGGCCGCATCGGCACCCGCCTGGTGGAGGCCACTCAACTGCCGGAGCCGGTGGACGAGCGCCAGGTCGTGCTCGTGGATGACGTGATCTTCACCGGCCGGACCGTGCGGGCAGCTCTGGAAGCCCTGCAGAACTGGGGCCGGCCCCGCCGGGTGCTGCTGCTGGTGATGGTGGACCGCGGACATCGCGAGCTGCCGATCCAGCCGGACTTCTGCGGGAGGCTTGTGCCCACGTCCCGGCAGGAATCCATTGAGGTGTGCCTCAGGGGCATCGATGCCGAGGAGGGGGTCTTTCTGGTGAAACCCCCTCAGAGCTGAGCGGATCGCCCCGTCCAAGCGCTCAGCCGGATGGCTGACTCCGTTCGCAGAACGGCCCTCATCAGCGGGCTGCCAGACCACTCGATGCCCCTCTGGCGTTGGGCCATGCGCGATGGAGGACGCATCAGAGGGTGGTGAGCTCGTCCGGGCGGAAGTGGGCGCGGAACTTGCCGAAGGCCACGATCACTGGAAGCGTGGGGCTGATCGGGCGTCCCTGCCAGTCGTCGAGAACCTCACGGACTTCGCCCTCCTGCCCCTGCAGGTCGAAGGCCTGACCGCGGTGCTGGGGATGGTGATACACCACCACACTGCTGCTGACCGTCACCCGATCCCCTGGCTGCATCCGCGTTGCCCCGCTGTTCAGGCAATTTTGTCACGCGCTGCCGGGGCCTGTTGCCAGCCTCCTCAGCCCTGGGGCGCAGCACCGGCTCCAGGCTGTCGATCCGGCATCGCCGCCTACTTCTGACAGCTGCTGTCGGGACCGGACTCAACAATCCTCCCCCCCAGTTCGCGGCAGGCCTCCTGAAAGGCCTTCCACTCATCCATGCCGGACGCGATCCGACGCTGCACCGCCGCATCCAGAGTCTTCACCGGCACCGTGTGGGGCAGCGATCCATGGGCATCGTGGTCCCGCTCCGCACCCCGCAGCTTTTCGATGCCCTTCTGCACCCGGTTCCGCGCCGCGAGACTGCGGGATCGCCACCAGGGATGGTCGATGCGGTTGAGCGCATCGAGCGCCTCCCACCACCTGGCCTGACGGCTGAGTCGATCGGCCCGGTCCAGCAGCACGCGGTTGCGCTCCCAGATCTGCCGGAAGTCATCCCCCAGGGCCGTGCCATCGGGTCGCCCGTCCTCGCCCATCACCGTGAGCACGGCCAGAGCGCCCTTGAGGTCACCGCTCTGGAAGCGCTGCATCGCCTCCTGACGCAGCCCCCCCTCCCATGCCTTCAGTCTCCGGCGATCCGCCTCCCCTCCGGCCGGAGAATCCAGCAACTGCTTCTGCAGAGCCAGCGCCTCGGCCCGCTGCCCGGCATTCCACAGCTGCAGGGCCCGCTGCCGGCGGCAACGGCCCATCTCCACCGGGGTCTGGCCGGGCAGCCAGCTGAGGGCCGCCAGCTGCTCGCTGTAGCGCAGACATCCCTCCAGATCCCCCCGGCGCTCCGCTTCCTGCAACCGCAGCGGCAGCTGGCGTTCCCACCAGTAGGCCCCCGCCAGTGCGGCCAGGACGCCTCCGAGGGTCAGGGCAAGCCACAGACGGGGCAGCCGATGGCGGCGAAGGGCCAAGGTGAACCGGCAGATCTGCTTCCGTTGTATGAAGCCCTACCGCCTCCGGCAGCGGAATGGGGTCGCTCACCGGACCGGTCCCAGCCGTCGCAGGGGTGCGGTGCCATCTGCCGCCGCCGCCGCGAGCTCGGTGGCCTGAACCAGCAGCTGACCGTCCTCGTCGATGGAAAAGCTCAGCCGCAGGCAATCCTCACCGCGGCGCCCGGGTAGGCCGAGCGGGATCGGCGGCGGCGACTGCGGCCACGGATCCACCGACACCTCCCCGGCAGGCCGCCGGCGCAGCACCGGCAATCCCCCTTCGAACACCACCTCGGCCCGGGATTCTCCGCCCGGTTCCCCCAGCACCAGTTCCACCTCCGTCTGGTGATCCCTGCTGCAGGCCAACACGAGCTCCAGCGGTTCGCCGGTCGGCCAGGTCTGGCCCGCAACGAACAGGGGGTGCCAGCGATGGCGGCCGCTGCGCTGGTCCCAGCAGCGCAGGGACACCCCGCGGGAGAGCACATCCCGGACGCGGACGCCAGGCGTGAGGGCCAAGGCACCGAGGGCCACCGCCTCCACCGGCCGCGTGGCCCGGATCGGCACGCCGGGGCAGCGCCGCTCGAGCCAACGCCCCAGCAGCGGCAGGCGGCTGCCGCCCCCCACCGGCAGGATCGCGTCGATGTCAGACAGGGAGAGGGAGGCCGCCCGGGCCGAAGCCAGCACCGCATCGAGCAGTCGGTCCAGCTGGTCGATCAATCCCTGCCCGTGCAGCAGCGACTCCAGTCCGGACCGGTCCAGCCTGAGTTCCAGCACGCCACCGGCCGCCAGGGGGAGCAGCTGGAGGGACTGCTCCTCCTCGCTGAGGGCGCACTTGAGGCGCTCCGCCTGCCGCAACAGGGTGCCGTCGAGGGGGAGGCCGGGACACAACGCCGCGGCGATCCAGCGATCGATGTCGCGACCACCGAGGGCCAGGCCCGCCTTGCCGATGACCCGCGCCGTGCGCAGTGCCTGGGCGGAGCGGCTGAGATCCCGTCCGGCGAAGCGGAGCAGCTGGGCGATCGGGGCCGCTTTCCCCTCCCCTCCCTCCAGGGCCACCAGCGACAGGTCGATCGTGCCTCCTCCGATGTCGATGACCAGAACGCGGCTGCCAGCCGGTAGCCCGGCTCCGATCGCCGCCGCGGTGGGTTCGTCCACCAGCGCCAGCTCAGATACGGGGAGATCGCGACAAGCCTCCAGCAACCAGCGGCGATAGCCGCGATAAGCATCGATCGGCGCCGTGAGCACCAGACGATCGGGCTGCACGTCGCGGGGCAGGGCCTGCCACAGCCGTTGCAGCAGCAGGGATCCCGCCTGCTCGGGGAGTAACCGCCCGGCCTGCGGCTCGACGGCCATCGCTCCGATCAGGCGCTTGAAATCCCTGCTCAGCCGAGGGTCGTCCCCATCGGCAAGACCGGCCTCCAGCACCTGTCGTCCGATCAGGGGGCGCTGGGGATCGTTGCCACCGCTGTACAGCAGCGTGGGGACAACACTCGAGGACTCCAGGCTGTAGGGAGGGAGCTCCAGCAGGCGGGGCGGCTGCTCACCGCTCTGCCAGGCGAGCACGGTGGTGGTGCTGCCCAGATCGATCGCCAGAGTTCCCGGCATCCGGCAGTTGGCGGCGTCAAGACGGATTCCTTCTAGGCCGTCGGCCTGCCCGACGGTCGATCAGCGCCCATGCCGGCGGACGACGGGGGGTGCTGCAGGCTCTGGCTTAAATTGAGGGCCATTCGGGTTTCGCCATGTCTGGGCTGTCCAGCGGCTCTCCACTCCACGCCAAGGAGCTTGCCCAGCGTGCCGAGAGCCTCATCCGCCACTCCAGCAATCGCTACCTGACCACGGTGCGCATCGCCTACCGCGCCAAGCAGCGTCGCTTCGACGACTTCGACGGTCTGGTGGATGACGCATCGATCAAGCCGGTCCAGCGGGCGATCGTCGAGCTGAGCGACGAACAGGATCAACCCGACCTGCTGCCCGGCTGAAGCATCGCTCCATGCGCATCCAGGAGGGCGAGGGCTGGCGGCTCGCCCTCGACCTGACACGTCAACCTCGCCCTGTGCTCCTCGGAGGCAGAGACTGGGCAAGTGAGTTGCGGCCGGAAGAGTGCGCGCTCCTCGCCAGGGCCGTCGCGATCCTGCTGCAGCAGCACCGCGATCTGGCCCCGATGCTGATGCGCGAAGAGGAGATCGAGCTGGATGTGGAACTCGCGCTTCCCGCTGCGGGGGCGCTGTGGGTGTCCCTGAAGGGATCGCGAGAGTCATGGGGCCTGCGCTTCATCCTCACGCCGGGACCGTCGTCGGACAGGGCCTTGGAGGGAAGCTGGGACAGCGGCAGCAGCGCGGCTCTGGCCGCAGCCCTGGCGCAGCTGGCCCGCGAACTGGCGACTGAGACGGACGGGCCCTGTCCGGCTGATCAGCAGTGCTGATCTGTTTCACTCTGCCTCCGTTCCCCTCCGCTGCAGGGGAGTTTTCCCGTGATTTCCCCGACCCAGCCTGAATCCAGGGCTGACACCCGGCCGCTTCTGTGGAAAACCTCGGGCCGCCGCCGCCTACCCCTTGACGCCCGTGGCGGCAGCTTCACCACCGCCTCTCCATGGCGAGTGGAGACCGGCACGACCGGCCTCCTGGCGCCTGTCTTGCCGCGAGAGTGAACGAGATGACGCCTCTGCAGCCCGATTTGACGCATCGGCTCCGTTGTGGACAACTGGTAGGAGCCCTCCTTCGCAGGCTCCTCTGATGGACCAGCAGAACTCCAGTCCGCGCTGCAGCCATCTCCGGGACGAAGCAACGGTGAGCCTGCGGGCGGATGTGCCCGAACCGTTGCTGCAGGCGATGCGCCAGTTCATCGACGGCCACCCGAACTGGGATCAATACCGGCTGTTCAAGGCAGCCCTGGCCGGTTTTCTGGTGCAGAACGGAATCAGCGACCGCTCCGTCACCCGCTGCTATCTGGCCAACCTGTTTCCCGGCCAGGGCAACTTCAGCAGCTCACCCTGGCAGAACAGGCCCAGCCCGGAACAGGACGGCCTCAGCCGCATCCCCATCGCCAAGCCCCGCGCGTGAGCCAGGTCGGGCCGCCCTGGCCAGGCCAGGTGGATCCCGCTTCAGGTGGCGGCCAACCGAAGCGACGCCGCCCGCGCCCGGGAGATCAGAGAGGCAGGATCTCCAGGATCACGCCTGCAACATCGCGAGAAGCCGCTCGGCGATCTCCTCAGGCACCGGCAGGATCGAGAGACGGTTGCCTCTGCGAACCACCGCAAGCTGCTCGGGCTGGAACCGCTCGCGCAGGTCCTGCAGGCTCAGCAACCGGGGGAAGCGACGCACGAAGCGCAGCCTCACGCAATCCCAACGGGGCTTCTCCGGAGTGGAGGCAGGATCGTGATACGGGGAGGCGTGATCAAACTGGCTGGGATCCAGCAGGCCTGTCTCGACCACTTCCATGAGCCCGACGATGCCGGGGGGCTCGGCATTGGAGTGATAAAAAAAAGCCTGATCGCCGACATGCATCGCGCGCATGAAGTTGCGTGCCTGGTAGTTTCTGATGCCATCCCACAATGTGGTCCCCTCGCGTTCAAGATCCGTGATGCCGTAGACATTCGGCTCACTTTTCATCAACCAGAACGCCATTGACTGAACCCTGAATCAGCGGCCCATCTCTAGCATCAGTGGCGCGCCTCGCCCAGGGAGCATCAAGCTCTTGACACGCCTGTGAACTCAGGCAGCAGGGTCGTGCAGCACCTGAACAAGCTGCCGGAAGTGGTCGCCGCGGGCTTCGAAATCGGTGTATTGATCGAAGCTGGCGCAGGCCGGTGAGAGAAGCACGGCGCGAGCTCCCAGTCGCTCAGCCAGCCCTTCGGCCAGGGGCACGGCCTGGTCGAGCCCCTCGACAGCCTCGACCACTCCGCTGTAGCCACCCTGAGCAAGCAGCCCGGAGAACTCCTGTCGCGCCGCACCGAACAGCACCACCGCCGCCGCCTGGCGACGCAATTCACGAATCCAGGCCCCCGCATCGCCACGCTTGGATTCACCACCGGCCAGCACGATCAACGGACCATCAAGGGCCTTGAGCGCCACTTCTGCAGCGTCGTAGTTGGTGGCCTTGCTGTCGTTGTACCAGGTGACACCCTGGAGCAGGCGGATCCGCTCCAACCGGTGAGGCACGCCGGGAAAACGGCGCAGGGCCTGCTCCATGACCGCGGGGTCCACCCCCGCAAGCAGACCCACAGCTGCAGCCAGCACCATGTTCTGGCGGTTATGGTCGCCGGGCATCGCCAGGCTGTCTGCCGCGAACAGAGCTCCCTGGCGGCTGTGTACCTGCCCTGCCTCGATCCATAGCAGCGGATCGATGCCGGCAGGCAGAGCCTCACGGGGTCCCGCCGTGACCCAGTCGGCCCGCTCCCAGCTGGCGGCCCGGGCACGCAGGTCGGGATCGTCAGCGTTGAGGATGCGCCGGGCGGACCGTTCGAGCAACCCGCGCTTGATGGCCCGATAGGCCTCCAGGGTGCCGTGCCGCTCGAGATGGTCCGGGGTGAGGGTGGTCCAGATGCCGATGCTCGGGCAGACCTGTGGGGCTGCCTCGATCTGATAGCTGCTGATCTCGGCCACCAACCAATCAGGAAGGCGCTGATCTGCCCGGCGACGGTCCAGGGCCAGCTCCGCCGCCGAGAACCCGACGTTGCCGCAGAGAGGCGCATCGAGCCCGGCCTGAGTGAGCAGATGATGCACCAGGTGGGTCACCGTGGTCTTGCCGTTGGTGCCGGTGATGCCGATCCAGGGGACCTGATCCAGGGCGTTCCAGGCGGGAACCAGCTCTCCCTGGACAGGGATCCCCCGACCGCGGCACTCCTCGAGCACCGGATGATCCCAGCGGATACCGGGGCTCACGACCAGAGCCGCCGGCTGGCGGAGCTCCGCAGTAAAGACGGCCGGGGTCAGGGGGGTGTCGAGGCGAACCTCGATACCCTCGCGGATCAGCTGGGCAGCCTGGCTCTCGAGCGCAGGAGTGCTGCGGCTCTCCAGCACCACCACAGCGTGACCCAGGGAGCGCAGCAGACGGGCGGCACCGATGCCTGAGCGCCCAAGGCCAAGAACCACAACGGGAGGGGAAACCGTTGCGGAACTGGACTGGATCACAACAGAGCAGAAAGATTCAACAAGTGGGCGATACTGGAATCGAACCAGTGACTCCTACCGTGTCAAGGTAGTGCTCTACCTCTGAGCTAATCGCCCGAACGAACTGAAGTCCCCTTCAAATTCGGAGCTGAGGATTCCTGGAACAGGAATCCTAAGTTGTGATGAAGACCGCATTGAGCTTCACCTCCCGAACCCTAGCAGGTGGTCCTACCCACCTCCCCGTTCCATCTCCACGCGCAACCGTCCCCGCAGGGTGGGCTGCACCGCCAGCAGCCGCAGCTCGCCCCGCCCCTCGAGCTGCACCCGATCGCCCTCGGCCAGCAGACGGCTGGGGCTGCTCACCGGCTGCCAGTTGACCCGCACCGCTCCCTGGCGGATCAGCCCGGCCAGGCGGCTGCGGGACAGGCCGAACCCCGCCGAGGCCAGGGCATCCAGACGCAGAGAAGCCTCCACCGTGCTGAGCCGACGGCAGGGCGGCGGCTCGGGAGGACGCAGCTCGTGCAGGGGTCTCGCCTCCAGCAGGACAGGCACGCTGCGCAGCTGGTCCTCCCGTCCGTCCAGGCGCTGCGCCAGGGAGGCCAGCACCACCGCCTGGGCACCCCGGTCTCCCCGCAGCCAGACATCCCCAAGCTCCTGCGGGCGGGCCCCCAGCCGCTCCAGCAGGGCTCGGCACTCCGCTGCTGTCGCTGGGTCGAAAAGGAAATTGCCGGCCAGTTCCAGACCGGCCAGGGGCTCCGCCTGCGAGGCCGCGGTTCCGCCATCGGGCGCCGGGGCACTGCCGCCCCCGGCCTGCCCGTCGTCAGCCGCGATCGCCTCCGGTCGGCTGAGGCACAGGCGGCGCCGTTCAGCACCGCGGAACCCCCCATCGGAGCGGAGCTGCAGCTCGCTCAGCGGCGCCAGCAGCGTCTCCGCCTCCTCCCGCAGCGAGGGGTCGAGAAACCCGGTCCAGACGGGGGTCCAGGTGCGCAGGGCCCGCTCCGCCGCCTGCACCACCGGCGCCAGCTCCGCCGCCCGCGGCCGGTCGCTCAGCAACTTCTGCAGCTCCCGCACCGTCAGGCCGCCCCCAGCCGCACCACCGCCCGGGGACGGGCCTGCTGCAGCACAGTCCAGGGCAGTTCGGCCCCCTCGGCCAGCTCGATCAGCAGCAGCCAGTTCCCCTCCGCCAGACGGTTGCGCAGGCTGCGGATGCGGTCATCGTCCTCCGAGCTGACGCTGGCGGCCGCTGCGAAACTGCCCATCCCGCCGGCGACCATCCCCAGCAGTCCACCGATGACCGGCTCACCCCAGGGGCCCACGGCCGAAAAGGTGTGCAGGTCGGTGATCTGGGTGAAGGTCAGCCCGGCGAGGAAACCGAAGGGGAGCAGCCAGCGGACCATGCTGCGCTGACGGCGTCTCCGTGCCGCGGCCGGGTCGAGCTGCTCGACACCGGCAAGCTCCGTTTCGCCCTCACCGATCGCCACCACCGCCATCACGCCGTCCTTCCCCGGCTGAAGCCGCTGCCTCAGGGCCTGGAGCCGCTGTCGATCGTCCAGGACCACCACCACGCTCGACGCCACTGATCCCCTGCAGATGCGCCGCAGGATCGCACCGGACGCCGCTCTCTACACTGCACCTCCGGCAGGTCAGCGCGGCATGTCCCTCCGCGGGATCGTCGTCGCTTCCCTCCCCGCCTTGGTTCCGGAGCGCCCCTGGGCGCCTTGCGGCACCGCCGACGCAGCAAGGCGCCACCCGTTCGCTCCACGCCCTTCCGCCGGCCATGACCAAAGTTCTGGTTTCCGACCCCATCGACCAGACCGGGATCGACATCCTCTCCCAGGTGGCCCACGTCGACGTGCGCACCGGGCTCTCCCCCCAGGAGCTGAAGGACTGCATCGGCGACTACGACGCCCTGATGATCCGCTCCGGCACTCAGGTGACCGCAGAGGTGATCGACGCCGCCGACCGTCTCCGCATCATCGGTCGGGCCGGCGTCGGGGTCGACAACGTCGATGTGCCGGCCGCCACCCGCCGCGGGGTGCTGGTCGTCAATTCGCCCGAGGGGAACACGATCGCGGCGGCAGAGCACGCCCTCGCCCTGATGATGGCCCTCTCGCGCCATCTCCCCCATGCCCACGCCAGCACGATGGCCGGCGGCTGGGATCGCAAGACCTACGTCGGCAACGAGCTCTACAAGAAGACCCTCGGGGTGGTCGGTCTGGGCAAGATCGGCTCCCACGTCGCCCGGGTTGCCCGGGCCATGGGCATGGACGTGGCCGCCTACGACCCCTTTGTCTCCCCGGAACGGGCCCAGCAGCTTCAGGTGCGCCTGCTCGCCCTGCCCCAGCTGTTCGTCGAGGCCGACTACATCACCCTGCACCTGCCCCGGACCCCCGACACCGAAAACCTGGTCAACACGGCCCTGCTGCGCACGATGAAGCCCACGGCCCGGCTGGTGAACTGCGCCCGGGGCGGCATCGTCGACGAGGCAGCCCTCGCCGAAGCGGTGGAACAGGGGGTGATCGCCGGCGCTGCCCTGGACGTGTTCGCCAAGGAGCCGCTGGTGGCCGATTCGCCCCTGCGAAGCGTGCGGGAGCGGCTGATCCTCACGCCCCACCTGGGGGCCTCCACCGAGGAAGCCCAGGAGAACGTGGCCATCGACGTGGCCGAGCAGATCCGGGACGTGCTGCTGGGGCTGCCGGCCCGCAGCGCCGTCAACATCCCAGGCCTGAATGCGGAGGTGATGGAGCAGCTCAAGCCGCACCTGCAACTGGCCGAGACCCTCGGGCAGCTGATCAGCCAGCTTTCCGGAGGCCAGATCGGTGAACTGGAGGTGCGTCTCCAGGGTGAATTCGCCAGCCATCCCTCCCAGCCTCTCGTCGTCGCAGCCCTGAAGGGCGTGCTCTCCACCGCCCTGGGCGACAGCATCAATTACGTCAACGCCGCCCTGGAGGCCCGTGAACGGGGCATCCACGTGCTGGAGGTCAAGGACGACGCCAGCCGCGACTTCGCCGGCGGCTCCCTGCGGCTGACCAGCCGCGGCGGCCGGGGCAGCCACAGCGTCACCGGCGCGGTGTTCGCTGACGGCGACCAGCGCATCGTCACCCTGGACGAATTCCCGGTGAACGTGGCACCCAGCCGCCACATGCTGATCACGCGTCACCGTGACATGCCCGGGATCATCGGACAGCTGGGCTCGGTTCTCGGTGAGCACAACGTCAACATCGCCTCGATGCAGGTGGGACGCCGGATCGTGCGGGGCGACGCGGTGATGGTGCTCAGCCTGGACGACCCGCTCCCTCCCACCCTGCTGGAGACCGTCCTCTCGATCAACGGCATCGAAAGCGCCCATCCGGTCACCCTGTGATGGCGGCAGCAGCCTCGCCGGCAGCTCAGCCCGGCTGGTGGCGCCTCGAGATGGCGTGCCCCGCGGAGCTGGAGGAGTCGCTGCTCTGGCGTCTCCCTGACCTCGGCATTCCCCGCGTGGCGGTGCGCCACCACCCGGAAACCCCGAGCCAGCGCGAGCTGGTGGCCTGGTTGCCCGAGATGGACTGGCCCCCCCAGCGCCACCGGGAGCTGGAGCAGGCCCTCGCACCACTCGCCGAGCCGTTCGGGCTGGAGCTGCCTCCCCTGCGCTGGCAGCGGCAGGCCGATGAGGACTGGAGCCTGAGCTGGAAGCGCCACTGGCAACCGGATCCGGTCGGGCAGCGCCTGCTGATCCTGCCCGCCTGGCTGGATGTTCCCGAGGAACACCACCGGCGCCTGATCCTGCGCATGGACCCGGGCAGCGCCTTCGGCACCGGCAGCCACCCCACCACCCGCCTCTGCATCGAGGCTCTCGAGCAGCTGGCGGACACCCGGGACGGCGAGGGTCTGCGACAGGCCCGGGTGGCGGACCTGGGCTGCGGCAGCGGCATCCTGGGGCTCGCCGCCCTCGGCCTCGGGGCCGCTGCGGTGCTGGCCTGCGACACCGACCCCCTGGCCGTCCACGCCACCCTGGCCAACACCCGCCTCAACGGCTGGCGACTGCCCCGGGAAGGGGGTGAAGCGGCGACGAGGGAGGACGCCGCGGGGGACAGCCCGGGGGAGCTCCAGGTCGCCCAGGGCTCGATCGAGGTCCTGGCCGACCTGCTCGCCCAGCGGCCGGCCGACGTCCTGCTCTGCAACATCCTGGCGCCGGTGATCCAGGCGCTCTGCCCCGCCTTCGGCTCGGTGCTTTCCGCCGATGGTGTGGGTTTTCTGAGCGGGCTGCTGCTCGATCAGGTGGAGGACCTTCAGCAGAGCCTCAGCGCCGCCGGCTGGCGGGCTGAACTCAGTGGCAGCCAGCCCCCCTGGGGGCTGCTGACCATCCGGGCACGGACCGATGTCACATAAGGCACGCTGATCCGTAGGCACGGTTTGATTGGCCTTCCCCCGCCTGGGCCGCCGATTCCTGCGGGACGGCCCTCTTCGGATGTAGGAAGGGCGGGTCCTACAGGGGTCGGCTCTCCGACGCCTGTGAGCCCCACTCCCTTTCATGGCTTCCTACAAGGTCACCCTCATCAACGAGAGCGAAGGCCTCAACAAGACGATCGAGGTTCCTGACGACCAGTACATCCTTGACGCCGCTGAGGAGCAGGGCATCGATCTGCCCTATTCCTGCCGTGCCGGCGCCTGCTCCACCTGCGCAGGCAAGCTGACCTCCGGAACGGTGGATCAGTCGGACCAGAGCTTCCTGGACGACGACCAGATCGAGGCCGGCTTCGTCCTCACCTGCGTCGCCTACCCCACCTCCGACTGCACCATCAAGACCCACGCCGAGGAAGAGCTCTACTGAGCTCCTGCGGCACTCCAGTCCCGCTCCGGCCACCCCACGGGGTGGCTTTTTTGATGTCCCCCGAACAGATCCTGACGGTGCACGCCGTGCTGGCCCCCGGAAGTGAGCACACCAGCCCCGGGGGGCAATACAGCTACCGCATCCTGGGGCCCTGCTGTCGGTTGTTCGACCGCGAGGAGCTGCCTTGGCCTTGCTGCCGCCTGAGCTGGCGCAGCAAGGAGCCGAGCTGGCGACGCATCGGTCGGCGCTTCGTGGCCGATCTGGCAGCCCGGCGCTGCCCCTCCTACGCCGTGGAACTGCTGCAGCCCGGTGCCCGTCCGACCCACACGGTGATGACTCTGTTTGCCCAGCGCCTCTCCCCGGCCCTGCAGGAATGGTGGTACTCGCGGCAACCCACCTCGCTGGAACCGGACAACGCCCAGCCCCCCCCTCCCCTGCAGCCTGCCCCACTCACCCCGCCAACCGGGTCAGGCTGATCCGCCGGAACCGGGAGGTCAGCGGTGGCGGCCCAGGCAAAACAAAACCCCGGCCTGGAGGGCCGGGGTGAAGTCTCCGCTCGGGCGCTGGAGCGTCGGACGAAGAGACTGCGAAAGCCGAGGCTGGATCAGAAGTAGATCTTGCCGCCACCCCACTGCTGGCCCTGAACCTTCGGAGCCACCAGGATGTAACCGGCCATCAGACGCAGATCTTCGTCGTCGAGATCGCGCATCTTCACAAACACATCGGTGCTGCGCAGGCTCGGGTGCACATCAGCAATGCTGTACTCCCCGTCATAGGAGGTGGGGTCCTTCATGTGGTCGACCAGGGCCGCGACGGTATTGCGGGGCGGGGTGGCCAGGGCCAGGGTCTCGGGGTCGAGACCGACGTTCTGGTTGGTCTTGGTGATGCCGCCGGCATGGCAGGTGCCACAGCTGTTGTTGAACAGGCGGCGGCCGGTTTTGATTTCCTGCTCGCTGAAGGTGATGGTGCTGCCGTCTGCCCCGGAGGGAACGGTGAGGGTGGAGGCGTCCCACTGGGCGGCATTGGCTGGAGCTGCCAGGCAGACCAGCCACGCCAGGGGCAGAACCAGAACGGTTCGGACGATGGCGCGAATGACCGAGGGGAGGGAGGGGGCCATGGGAGAAGCCGGCGAAAAGGCGGTGAGACCGCGACTGAGACCTTGTATCACGGGCGATGGGCCCCTTGGACAGGAATCACGCGAACTGTTGCAGGCCAGAGTCGACCTTGCCGGGCCTCACATCCAGCACAAGGAAATCCCTCGCCAGCAGCGTCTGCGGAAAGATCGCCCGGGCCTCGGCCAGCAGATCCTCAGCCGTGGTGGCACTGCCGGGACCGTAACGGGGGCTGAGATGGGTGAGCACCAGCTGCCCCACCCCGGCCTCACGGGCCGTCTGCGCCGCCATCGTGCTGGTGGAGTGGAGGCGCGCGAAGGCCAGCTCCGCATCCGCGTGGCAGTAGGTGGACTCGTGGATCAGCAGGTCGGCGCCGCGGGCCAGCTCCACGGCCGCCTCACAGAAGACGGTGTCGGTGCAGTAGACGACGCTCGGCCCGACCTGGACAGGACCGCAGAGACTTTCCCCGCGGATGATGCGGCCATCGTCGAGGGTGATCGTGCGGCCCCGCTTGAGCTCGGCATAGAGCGGACCGGGGGGGATCCCCAGGGCCCGGGCTCTCTCCACATCGAATCGACCCGGCCTCGGCCTGCACTCCACCCGGTAGGCAAAGGCAGGCACCCGATGGTGCAGAGGCGTGCAACGCACTTCCAGATCCCCGTCCTCCAGCAGCACCGAGCCGCTGGCCGCGGCCTGCCGCACCCGATGGAAGCCCAGGGGGTAGCCGGGGCGGGTGGAGGCGCAGCGCTGCACGGCCTCGATGTAGTCCTGCAGCAGATCGGGGCCATAGAGGTCGAGCCCCCGGCAGTTGCCCGCAAGACCGAGGCTGGCCAGCAACCCCGGCAGGCCGAAGATGTGATCCCCGTGCATGTGGGTGATGAAGATGCGACTCAGCTGCGAGACCCGCAGGGCGCTGCGCTGGATCTGATGCTGGGTGCCTTCGCCGCAATCAAACAGCCAGAACTCCGAGCGCTGGGGAAAACGCAGCGCCACGGCTGAAACATTGCGGCCCTGCGCCGGCACACCGGAGCTCGTACCGAGAAATGTGACCTGCACGGAAAACGGTCGTTGAGGGCGATGCTGCCATGCAGCCCAGGGTGCTGGCGGCGCCGGAGGGGCGGGATGGCACGCCGCGCCGAAGGGGGCCACAATTGTGCGCCCCTGGTTCGCCGTCGGTGCCCCGCCCCAGTCTCCGCAGCGCCGCGGCACGTCGGCTGCGACGCCCCCTGCCGTTGCTTCTGCTGCCCTGCAGCCTGTTGCTGGCCGGAGCCTTGCCCCTCCCTGGCACGGCCCCGATGGCCGAGGCCCAGCAGCAACCGGCCCTTCAGGATGTGGTGCTGCGGGTGCTGCTGCAGCAGGGAGAGGCCCTCACCATCGCCGCCGGGAAGGGCCCCCTGGAGGTGCAGGACAACGACGGCACCACCCTGCTGACCCTCGCGCCCGGGCAGAAGCTGCAGCTCGACGCCGCCGGGGGCGCTCTGATCGCCCTCAGGGCCGAGGCTGTCGATGGAGCGGAACGGGTCCTGCGCCAACGGGATCTGTGGATCGCCCCCCCTCCGGGCACCACGGCGGCCCATCTGCAGCTGCGGGGCCGGGCCTACCGCGGCCGCCTGCAGGTCCGCGCCGAGCGGGGCCAGCTGCAGGCGATCAACCACATCCCGCTGGAGACCTATCTGACCAGCGTGGTCGGCAGCGAGATGCCCGCTAGCTGGCCCCAGGCGGCCCTGCAGGCCCAGGCGGTGGCGGCCCGCACCTATGCGCTGGCGAAGCGACGCCCCAGCGCCCCGTTCGACGTGCGCGCCACGGTGGCCAGCCAGGTCTACCGCGGGGTCGAAGGGGAGACGCCCTCCACCCGCGATGCCGTGAGCAGCACCCGCGGCCAGGTGCTGCTCTACGGCGATGCCCTGATCGAGGCGGTCTTTCACAGCAGCAGTGGGGGCAGCACCGAGAACAGCGGCGATCTCTGGAACCGCCAGCTGCCCTATCTGATCAGCGTCCCCGACTTCGATGCCAGCAGCCCGGTCAGCCAGTGGCGCGAACGCTTTGCTCCGTCCCAGCTGGAACGCAGCTTCCAGGAGACCGGGGGCGTCCGCCGCATCGACATCCTCTCGGTGAGCCGTTCAGGACGCATCCGCAGGGTGAAGGTGGTGGGCCCCCGCGGATCCCTGCTGCTGTCCGGTGCAGAGCTGCGGCAGCGCCTGGGCCTGCGCAGCACCCTGGTGCAGCTCGAACTGATCGCCGGCCAGGCGCTTCCCGCCGAGACGGCCGCCAACGGTGCACAGGGCAGCGGTGATCCGGGCCCCGGCGCTGCCGCCGGAACCGGCAGCACAGCATCAGGCACCGGAGCCTCCGCCGCCTTGATGCCCACCCCTTCGCCGAGACCGGCACCCCTGAACCTGGGAGGGGACGCCCTCTGGGGACAGGCCCCTCCGGCGCTGCCGGCCCTGCCGGCCCTGCCCAGCAGCGCCACCATGGATCCAGCGGCCGCCCCCACCCTGCTGGTGATCGGCAAGGGCTTCGGCCATGGCGTCGGCATGAGCCAGTGGGGGGCCTATGGCATGGCCCTGCAGGGCAAGGACTATCAGCAGATCCTGCGGCACTATTACCGCGGTGTGGAACTGAAGCCCTGGAGCGCCAGCAGCCTCTGATCTCCCTCCCCGCCGACCGGGCCGCGGAGGCGACCCCTGGGGCGCGGGCGCCCGAGCCCAGGGCTGAATCCTTCAATCTGCCTTCGGGCTGGACTCTGGAGCGCTGCAGCAGCACCGGCGCCGCCGCCGAGCGGGCCGCCGAGCTGCTCTTGAACACCTGGATCGCCTCCCCGCAGCGCCCGCTGGGGCTCGCCACCGGGCGCACGATGGAACCGGTCTACGGGGAGCTGGTGCGCCGCTGGCAGGCTCTGCCGGAGGGGAGGAGGGAGCAGCTGCGTCAGAGCTGGCTCAGCTTCAACCTCGACGAGTACGTGGGTCTGGCCCCTGCGGACCCGCGCTCCTTTGCCGCCGCCATGGCGCGCCAGCTGGGGCAGCCGCTGGGTCTGCACCCAGACCGGCTGCTTCTGCCGGATGGCCTGGCGGCGGATCCCGCCGAGGAGGCCGAGGCCTATGCCCTGCGCCTGCAGCGGGCCGGAGGGCTGGGGCTGCAGCTGCTGGGGCTCGGGCTGAACGGCCACGTCGGCTTCAATGAGCCTCCCTGCGGCCCGGGGGCCCGCTGTCGCTGTGTGCAGCTGAGCGCCAGCACCCGGGAGCAGAACGCCGGAGCCTTTGGCGGGGATCCGGCCGCGGTGCCGGAGCGGGCGATCAGCCTGGGGCTGCACGAGATCCTGGCGGCCGAGAGGCTGCTGCTGGTCGTCACCGGCCCAGGCAAGGCCGCCATCCTGGAGCGGCTGCTGCGGGAGGCCCCCTCCGACGCTCTGCCGGCGAGCTGGCTGCGGCAGCACAGAGACCTCACGCTGATCGTCGATGCCGACGCCCTGCCGGTCCCTGCCACGGACTAGGTCGGGTGGCGCTCAGCTTGCCTCGGCCTCCAGCAGATCCTCATCCGCATCGAGGTTGGCGGTGACGCTGCGCACATCATCGAGATCCTCCAACGCATCGAGCATGCGCAGGCAGGCCCTCAGCACATCAGGATCCTCCAGCCGACAGAGGCTGTTGGCGATCCAGCGGTGCTCCCAGGCGGTGACGGTGAGCCCCTGGCGCCGCAGACCGTCCTGCAGCGCCTCCAGATCGGCGAAGGCGGCCAGGACCTCCACACCGTCGGCCTCGAGCTCATAGCCGACGGCAGCCGGTCCTCCGGCATCCTCCAGGGCCAGCAGTGTTTCCAGCAGCTCCTCCTCCGTCGGGTTGGGGGGGGCGAGCCGCACGACGGAACGCTGATCGAACAGATAGCTGACGCAGCCCGACTCTCCGAGATTGCCGCCCTGCTTGGAGAAGGCCAGGCGCAGGTCGGCGGCCGTGCGGTTGCGGTTGTCGGTCAGGGCCTCGATCAGCACCGCCACGCCGCCGGGCCCGTAGCCCTCGTAACGCACGGCCTCGAACTGATCGGCCTCCTGGCTGCCCTGTCCGGATCCCTTGGCGATCGCCCGTTCGATGTTGCTGTTGGGCACGCCAGCGGCCTTGGCCTTCTCGATCGCCGTGCGCAGCTGAAAGTTGCCGGCCGGGTCGGGGCCGGAGCGGGCCGCAACCGTGATCTCCCGACCCAGCCGTGTGAACACAGCGCCTCGTTTGGCGTCGACGACAGCCTTCGTACGCTTGATCTGGGCCCATTTGCTATGGCCGGCCATCGCTGCGGGTCTATGGGGGCGGGTGGGTGTCCAGGGACGGTACGCCACGGTGCCGCTGCCGGGGTGGGCTGAAAGCCGGCGTCTGGGGAGACGCGACCGGACGGCTTGCGCGCGGACCGCTGGGGCTCTGCGAGCCTCGGGCAGACGACCCCGGTTCAGCCGCGCGCATCCAGAACGAGGCTGGGCTGCAGTCGCCCGTCGGCCTCGAGCCGCGCCACCCCCGCCAGGCCACCATCGGGAGCGAGGATCAACAGTGGCTGCTGCTCCTGCAGGCCGGCGGTCGCTGCGGTGGAGACGTCGAGGCGGCGGCCGCAGCGCCAGCCCTCGAACTCCTCGGGCAACAGCTGCTGTCGCGGCAGGTGGGCCAGGGCGGGCAGGGGGTCAGACAACGGCGGCGGATCCTGACCGACGGCAGCCTCGAGACGCTCCAGCGGCAGCGCAGCTTCGAGACAAAAGCCAAGGGCCCGGGTCCGGCGCAGGCTGGCCAGGCAGGCCCCGCATCCGAGCCGCTCGCCGATGTCGCGGGCCAGGGCGCGGATGTAGGTGCCGGCGGAGCAGTCCACCTCCAGGGAGAGGCAGGCATGGGCTGGATCCCAGTCGAGCAGGATGAGCCTGGAGATCGTGACCGGCCTGGCCGCGAGCTCCGGAATGGCGCCGCGTCGGACCAGGCTGTAGGCACGCTCTCCATTGACATGGACGGCGGAGACCTGCGGAGGGCGCTGCTGGATCGAGCCTCGAAAGGCCTGCAACAGATCCTCGAGTTCGGCCGCGGTCAGGGACGGGGGATCCCTGCGCTGCAGGACCTCACCCTGCAGATCGTCGGTGGCGGTGGTGAGCCCGAGCTGGATGGTGCCGCGGTAGGCCTTGTCACCGGGCAGGTAGGGGAGCAGCCGGGTAGCCGCTCCCACGGCGATCGGGAGCACGCCGGTGACGGCGGGATCCAGGGTGCCGCCGTGGCCGACGCGACGCAGGCCGTAGGCGCGTCGCACCCTGGAGACACAGTCGTGGGAGGTGGGCCCGGCCGGCTTATCGAGGACCAGGAAGCCGAAGGGGGTTGGGGCCAGGATCAGCCGACGGCGACGTTGATGCGCTTACGGCTGCGCAGGCCGCGACGGATGGTGTCGAAGCTGACCACGCCATCCACCAGGGCATAGAGGGTGTCGTCGGAACCGCGGCCGACGTTGACCCCGGGCAGCACCGAGGTGCCGCGCTGACGGATCAGGATCGATCCGGCGCTGACGGCCTGGCCGCCGTAGCGCTTGACGCCGAGACGCTTGGCATTGGAGTCACGGCCGTTGCGGGTGGAGCCGGTGCCTTTCTTGTGGGCCATGGGAACGGTTCGGGAGGGATCGGACGGGGATGGGAGCTGGGAGAGGCGGGCCTCAGGCGATCGCCTTGCCGCCCACCTGGATGGACTGGACCATCACGCGGGTGAGCTCCTGGCGATGGCCATTCTTGCGGCGGGTCTTCTTCTTGGGACGCATTTTGTAGACGATCACCTTGGGGCCGCGTCGATGGGCGAGAACCTTCAGCTCCACGCTGGCTCCCTTCACGTAAGGCTGGCCCACGGTGGTCCCGGAGGCATCCCGCACCAGCAGGACCGTGTCGAGACTGACCGTGTCGCCCTCACTGGCGGGAAGGCGGTCGAGGTCGACGTAGCGGTTGGGCTGCAGCCAGAACTGCTGGCCCGAGGCCTCGACGATGGCGTAGGGGCCGGAACTGGCCGTGGGGGAGGAAGTCGTCATGGTGTCGTGGGCGTGGCCAGGCTGGGGGATCGGAGCGGCAGCAGCGGACCTGGCCGCGGCGGCATCGCCCCCCGATTGCGGCCTGGACGCACTGCAATCGAAAGACAAACAAAGATCCTCCCCTTGCGGCCTTCCTTTCGTCAACATCGGAGAGCCCCGGGCTCCCGCCACCGTCTGCTGCGGCCATGCATCAGCCCGCCCTGACGATCGCCTCCCTGCTGCGGGACCCCCGCCTGGTGGAAGCCTGCAGCCTCTGGCTGCGGGGCGGGCGCTATCTGCTGGAAACGATCCCCACCACCGCCGACCCGGTGGCCCTGCTGGACGGGAGGAGGGAGGACTTCGATGCGGTCCTGCTGGAACAGGGAGCTCTCGCCCCAGGGACCTGCCGGGCGCTGGTCGACCACGGGCTGCTGCTGCCCGCGGTGGTGATCGGCGAGGTGACCGGCAGGATCGAGTACCACGAAGCGGAGGTGCATCTTCCCCAGGATCAGCTGGAACAGCTCAGCTACAGCCTCGACGCGGCGCTGTCGCGCTTCCTGCGCCGGGGGCTGCTCAGCGCAGCGCCACTGGCCGCGGATGCCAACCAGCAGGGGGAGGACCGCTGGAAGCTGGCCAACAGGCTCAAGGGGCGCCTGGGTTACTTCGGCGTGTTCTACAAGCGGGATCCATCCCGTTTCCTTGGCAATCTGCCGGACGGGGAGCGCAAGGAGCTCGTCGCCTCGCTCACCCGCACCTACAGGGATCTGCTGATCAGCTATTTCCGCGACCCCGCCGCCGCCAATCAGGCACTCGAAAGCTTTGTCAACACGGCTTTCTTCAGCGACTTACCAATCACAAGTGCTGTTGAGATCCACATGGAACTCATCGATGAGTTCGGCAAACAACTTAAACTCGAGGGCATCAAGAACGATTTTCTCCAGGACTACAGGCTCGCCCTGCTCGACGTGATGGCCCACCTTTGCGAAATGTATCGACGCTCCGTGCCGGCCGACCCCCCGATCGGACTCAACGCCAACCTGCCCCCGCCCCCGGTGCAGCCCTCCACCGACAACGCCCAAATCCCTGAGGAGCAATCCTGAAATGTCAGCGCGAAAAACCTACATTCTCAAGCTCTATGTTGCCGGCAATACGCCGAACTCCATGCGGGCTCTGAAAACCCTGCGAAACATCCTGGAGACGGAGTTTCAAGGGGTCTATGCCCTCAAGGTGATCGACGTCCTCAAGAATCCTCAGCTCGCCGAAGAGGACAAGATTCTCGCCACCCCCACCCTGGCCAAGATCCTTCCCCCGCCGGTCCGCCGCATCATCGGAGACCTGTCCGATCGGGAGCGGGTGCTGATCGGACTCGACCTGCTGTACGAGGAACTCTCCGAGGAGGGCTACGGGCGCAGCCCCACCGAAGCAACCGACAGCGAGACGACCCCCTGAGCCGCTGCCAGCCGCCGCCGTCCCACTTACGCTGCCCCCATTCTCCGCCGCCCTTCCCCAGCCCCCGCGATGCAGGACTCCAATCTCACCAGCAACAGCCTGATGCAGGTGCAGAAGCTCCCCACAGGCATCGAGGGCTTTGATGACATCTGCCATGGCGGCCTGCCGATCGCCCGTTGCTCGCTCATCAGCGGCACGTCGGGCACCGGGAAAACGGTTTTTTCCTTAAATTTTCTCTACAACGGAATCCGGCAATACAACGAGCCAGGCATCTTCGTCACGTTCGAAGAGTCGCCGCTCGATATCCTGCGCAATGCTGCCAGCTTCGGCTGGAATCTGCAGGAACTTGTCGAGCAGGACAAGCTGTTCATCCTGGACGCCTCCCCCGATCCCGAGGGTCAGGATGTGGCCGGAAGTTTTGACCTTTCCGGCCTGCTCGAGCGCATCAACTATGCGATTCGCAAATATAAGGCAAGGCGCGTGGCAATCGACTCGATCACCGCAGTGTTTCAACAGTACGATGCGGTTTCGGTGGTGCGCCGCGAAATCTTCCGGCTGATCGCGCGACTCAAGGAGATCGGGGTCACCACGGTGATGACCACCGAGCGCATTGATGAATATGGACCGATCGCCCGCTACGGCGTCGAGGAATTCGTCAGCGACAACGTCGTGATCCTGCGCAATGTGCTGGAGGGCGAGCGGCGGCGGCGCACCGTGGAGATCCTCAAGCTGCGGGGCACAACCCACATGAAGGGCGAGTTCCCGTTCACGATGGGCAGCCACGGCGTCAGCATCTTCCCCCTCGGCGCCATGCGCCTCACCCAGCGCTCCTCCAACGTGAGGCTCAGCTCCGGCGTGCCGCGTCTCGACGAGATGTGCGGCGGAGGCTTCTTCAAGGATTCGATCATCCTGGCCACGGGTGCCACCGGCACCGGCAAGACCCTGTTGGTCTCCAAATTCATTGAAGATGCCTGTCGCAGCAAGGAGCGGGCCATCCTGTTCGCCTATGAGGAATCGCGGGCTCAGCTGCTGCGCAATGCCACCAGCTGGGGGATCGACTTTGAGCAGATGGAGCAGGATGGTCTGCTCAAGATCATCTGCGCCTATCCAGAATCAACCGGACTCGAGGATCACCTCCAGATCATCAAGACGGAGATCAGTCAGTTCAAGCCATCCCGCATGGCGATCGATTCCCTGTCAGCCCTCGCCCGCGGCGTCAGCCACAATGCCTTCCGCCAATTCGTGATCGGCGTCACGGGTTATGCAAAACAGGAGGAGATTGCCGGCTTCTTCACGAACACCTCTGAGGAGTTCATGGGAAGTCACTCAATCACTGATTCTCACATCTCCACCATCACAGACACCATCCTGCTGCTCCAGTATGTGGAGATACGCGGCGAGATGGCACGTGCCCTCAACGTCTTCAAGATGCGTGGTTCCTGGCATGACAAAGGCATCCGGGAGTTCGTGATCACCAGCAACGGCCCTGAAATCCTCGATTCGTTCTCCAACTTTGAGCGCATCATCAGCGGCGTTCCCCATCGCATCAGCATCGACGAGCGCAGCGATCTCTCCCGCATCATGCGCAGCGTGGAAAGCGACACCTGAACGTTCTCCGGCGGGAACCCCTCACCTGAATCAGGGTTTGGCGCTGCCCGACAGAGTCCTCAACGCTCCTGCTGAAGCGGCCAGAAGAGCCGGTCAGCTCAGCTCGGCGTTCGTGTCCCGTTCATGGCGCCGCCGTTCGGCCTGAACTGCCAGCTCATCGCTGTCGGAATGTTCCAGGGGAAGGTCAAACCAGAAGGTGGTGCCCAGCCCCAGTTCGCTCGCCATGCGGATCTGGGTGCCGTGTTTCTCCAGGTTTCCGCGCACGATCGAGAGCCCCAGGCCGGTGCCCACCTCTGTGTGCACGGCATTCTCGACCCTGTAGAAGCGCTCGAAGATCCGCTCCTGATCCACCTGGGAGATACCGCATCCGGTGTCCCCGATCTCGATCCGCAGCCTCGGCAACGGTGAGCTCAAGGCACAGGTGGGATTGCCGCTGGGCTCCGTTCCAGGCTCCAGCAGACACAGATCGGGCCACGGATAGGCCCGCAGCCGCAGCTCCCCCCCTGGAGTGGTGAACTTCAGACCGTTGCCCACCAGGTTGTCGAGCACCTGCAGCAGCAGATCCCAGTTGCCCAGCACCCGAGGGAGCTGGGGGTCCGCCTCGAAACCCAGGCGCACACCCTTGTCCTCGGCATTGAGACGATAGGTGCGCAACGTCTGTTCGATGGCCGGGCCGATGTCGATCGGCTCGAACTCCCAGACTCTGTCGGACTCGAGCCGCGACAGATCGAGCACGTCATTGACCAGTCGGGTCAGGCGGTCAGTTTCGTTGTTGGCGATTCCCAGGAACTCGATCTTCTCCTGCTCGGAGAGCTGGTCACCAAGATCATGCAGAGTTTCGATGTAGCTCTTGATATTGAACAGGGGCGTGCGCAACTCATGGGAGACATTGCTGATGAACCGACTCTGGGCCGCATTGAGCTCAACCTCACGGGTCAGGTCCTGAACGGTCATGGCGATGCCCTTGAGCGACTCGCCGCTGGCATCCCTCACGGACTGCAGCACGATCCGCAGGGTTCGGGTGGGTTCGCCGAAGCTGCAGCGCACATCGGTGCTGTCCTTTTCGCTGCTGAGCAGGCTGTCCAGGGCACCATGCAGCTCCATCGCCAGCCGATCCGGGAGCTCCTGCAGCAGGTCGCTGCCTTCCAGGTTGCGGCCTTCCCAACGGAACAGGCGACGGGCTGTGGGATTGGCCAGCACGATCCGGCCCTCCGCATCGAGCAGGGCGGC
The DNA here is from genome assembly GCA_035285905.1 of Synechococcaceae cyanobacterium. Classification (GTDB taxonomy): domain Bacteria; phylum Cyanobacteriota; class Cyanobacteriia; order PCC-6307; family Cyanobiaceae; genus Cyanobium. The sequence continues at coordinate 49,918 of JAYKJA010000010.1, read as the reverse complement.
ACCATCGGCCATGGTCGCGATCAGCGACTGCTGCTTGACCTGCTCGGCCTCCAGCTCCTCGATATTGGCCGCCTTGTAGGCCTCCAGCTGGGACGCCATCGTGTTGAAACCCTCCAGCAGCTCCCCCAGCTCCCCCCCCACGGGCAGGGCGATCCGGGTCTCGAAGCGGCCGCGGGCGATCGAGCGCACACCGCGCAGCAGCTCCTTGACCGGCTGGGTGATCGTCAGGGCGTTGAACACCGAGCCGAGGATCACCAGCACCCAGATCGAGATGAACACCGCCACCGTGACCTCCCGGGTCAGGGCGGCACTGGCCAGCAGCGTCTCGTTGGGGTTGATGCCCAGGCCCACGACCCCCAGATACCGGTCGCCGCTGAGCATCGGCACGAACACATCCGTCACCTGCCCATCGGGGGTGAGGTGCTGCCGCACCAGAGGGTTATCCGGACGCCTCTGCAGATCCGCCGGCAGCTCCAGGCGCCGGCTGAGCAGCTGTTCCCCAGCGGAGGCGCCGTTTCCCGCCCCCATCGGGATGCCCAGGTAGATCAGACCATCGGCGTCGGCAAAGACGATGAACCGCAGGCTGCGGCTGCTCTGCCAGAAGCGTTCGGCCACCACCGCCAGCTCCCGGTCCTTGCCCTCCGCCACCAGGGGCGTGACGTTGGCCGCCAGCAGCAGCCCGAGATCGCGGGCGTAGCGGGTGTCGCTCATGCGGGCGTCCTGACGGATGCCGTTGAGCGCGAAGAAGGTGATGCCTGTCATCAGCAGGCTGACCACAAGCGTGGCCACCGCCAGCAACTTGGTCTGCAGGCTGAACTCCGCCCACCAGCGCTCCAGTCGCCGCTGCCAGCCGGAGCTCCAGGCCGCCGTCGACTGGGCCGTCATCGCACCACGGCCGCATCACTCCGGCGGCGCACCTGGTGGCCGATGTCCCGGCGGTAGGTCATGCCCTCGAAATGCAACCGCCCCAGACCGGCATAGGCCCGTTCAAAGGCACTGTCGAAATCATCAGCCTGGGCGACCACCGCCAGCACCCTGCCGCCCGCGGTGATCAGCCGGCCCTCCCCGTCGAGTCGGCTGCCGGCATGGAACACCTGCAGACCGGCCTCGCAAGGGAGCTCACCCTGGATCGGATCGCCCCTGCGCACCTCCGCCGGGTACCCCTCAGCCGCCGCGATCACGCAGGCGCTGCAGCCCGGACGCAGGGACAGAGGCGGCGCCTCCCCCAGCCGGCCCTGGGCACAGGCCAGCAGCACAGCCGCCAGCTCCGGGCCGACCAGCGGCAGCAGGGTCTCGCATTCCGGATCGCCGAAACGGCAGTTGAACTCGATCACCTGGGGACCCGCAGCGGTGAGCATCAGCCCGGCAAAGATCACCCCCCGGTAGTCGATGCCCCGCCGGCGCAGGGCGTCGAGCGTGGGCTCGAGCACGCTGCGCCGCACCTGCTCCAGGCCGGCCGCATCGAGCAGCGGCGCCGGAGCGTAGGCCCCCATGCCGCCGGTGTTCGGGCCCGTGTCCCCCTCTCCGATGCGTTTGTGATCCTGGGCCGGCGGCAGCAGCACCATGTCCCGGCCATCGCAGAGCGCGAACACCGAGACCTCCGGACCGCTGAGGCACTCCTCCAGCACCAGCGACGCTCCGGCGGCGCCGAACCGCCCCGAGAACACCTCCTCGATCGCCGCGCGACACTCCTCCAGGCTGGCGGGAACGGTCACCCCCTTACCGGCGGCAAGGCCATCGGCCTTGACCACCAGCGGTCTCGCCTGAGCCTCCAGCACCGCCAGCGCCTCGTCCAGGCTGTCCGCCACCCAGTGCCCCGCGGTCGGCACTCCCGCCTCCCCCATCAGCTGCTTGGCCCACTGCTTGCTGGCTTCCAGCCTGGCCCCGTCAGCACCGGGCCCGAACACCGCCACGCCACCGGCGCGCAACGCATCGGCCAGCCCGGCCGCCAGGGGGGCCTCCGGCCCGACAACCACCAGCTCGATGCCGTGGTCATGACAGGCCTGAAGCAGGGCAGGATGGTCCGTTTCGGCGATCGGCAACGGCTCGCAGCCCGGGAGCCGGGCGGTGCCCCCGTTGCCGGGGGCGATCCATACCCCGCTCACCCCGGGGCACCCGGCCAGGGCCCAGCCGAGGGCGTTCTCACGACCGCCACCTCCGACCACCAGGATCCGGGCCGGGGTGGCTCCGGCGACAGCGGGCGGGCAGGCGGAATCCATGGACGACACGACGGTTGAACGGGCAGCGCGGGGACCGGGGTGAACGGCGGGCAGCTCCCTTAGGTTGAGCTCCTGGTCAGCGGGCCGGGTTGGCCCTGCTCCATCGCCCAACACTCCCATTGTCCTTGACAGCCGCCGATCGCGCCGTGCCCCGGCTCCCGCCTCCGATCCCGGCCGATCCGGCGGCAGGCCGCGCCATCGCCAGCGGCCACCCCGGCCGGCGCCGGCAGCGCTGGTGGTCCCCCCTGGCCCCGCTGCCGCTGCTGTCCCTGCTGCTGTTCGGCCCCGCCCTCAACGGCCACGACCCACTCGCCGCAGCGCCGCTGCCTGCCCCCCCCGGCGCGCCCTCCCCGCCGGGGCCGGCCGACGAGCTCCCGCCCCGCAGCGCTGGAGCCCCGCCCCGAATGAGCGAAGCCGACTTCCAGGCTGAACTGCGCCGCGACAGGCTCGACAGCCTCGATGCGCTCTGCCTCCGCCATGCCGTCCAGGGCGACAGCGAGCGGCTGGCGCAGCTGCGGCGCCACCTGCTGGCCCGCCCCATGGATCCGATCACCCTGCCGAGGGTGCTGGCCACGGCGGAGGTCCTGCTGAGTTGCCGGGCTCCCGCCGCAGCCCTGGTGGTGCTCGACCGCATCAGCCCTGACCGCGGCGCCGGCAGGATGCAGTGGCTGCTGTTGCAATGGCGCGCCGCCAACGCCAACCTCGACCATCGTTTAGCCGCCCGCGCCCTGGAACGGATCACGGCGGGCCAGGCCGAGCGACTGGCGGCGACCCAGCTGCCCCTGCGCCGGCCCCGCAACCCCGGCACGAGGCCGCCGCAACGGGCGGCGATCGATCTGCTGGCGGCTGACCTGGAAGCCCGCGGGCGCCTGAGGGAGGCCGCGGAACGCCTGCTCAGCGTGGCCCGCTCAGCGCCGAACGGCGCCGATCCCGCGGCGCTGCGCCGCAACGCCGAGCGCCTGCAGTGGGCCGTCTCCCTGCTCGCCCACCTGCCTGCGGCGGAGCGGGAATCGCTGCTGGAACCGGCCCTCGAGCAGGCCGCCGCCGCCGGAGCCTGGGGTCTGGTGAGCGAGATGCTCGACCAGCAGCTGGCGCTGGACTCGCCGCGGGCCGTGGAACGCCGCCTGCGGCTCAGCCCGCGGCTCGACGATGCCTATGGCGAGTGGCGCCTGCGACAGCGCGATCCGGCCGGCCAGCAGCGCCTCCAGCTCCTCGAGGCCCTGCTGCGCTCCCCCCGCGGCCCCGGGGGCCACGCCGACGAGACCGCCGCCGGGGCGACTTCACGCTCCCCGGCCGAACCGCGTGGCGGCGCTGCACCCGCCGCGGCTGACCCGGCCGCGAGGCCCGCTGCAGCGTCTCCGGCCAGACCCTGATTCCTGTTTCCTCCCTGCCATGACTGCCTGTTCGATCGGTCCACTGCTCTACGAAGGCAAGGCCAAGCGGGTGCATGCCACCGACATGCCAGGGGTCGTGGCGGTGCACTACAAGGATGACGCCACGGCCTTCAACGCTGCCAAGAAGGCCAGCCTGCTCGGCAAGGGGCGCCTCAACTGCCACATCGCCGCCCTGCTGTTCGAGCATCTCGAACGCCAGGGCCTGCCCAGCCACTACCTGGGCATCCAGGGGACGAACTGGATGATCTGCCGGCGGGTGCAGGTGATCCCTCTGGAGGTGGTGGTGCGGAACCGGGCCGCCGGTTCCCTCTGCCGGCAGATGCCGATCAGCGAGGGCACACCGCTGAATCCGCCCCTGCTCGACCTCTACTACAAGGATGATGCCTTCGGCGATCCCCTGCTCAGCGAAGCACGTCTTGAGCGGCTCGGACTGGTGGACGCGGAGCGTCTGCAGCGGATCCGGGAGATCGCCCTGCAGGTGAACGAAGGCTTGAGCGCACTGCTGGCCCGGGTGGGCCTGGAGCTGGTGGACTTCAAGATCGAACTGGGCCTCAGCGACGACGGCGACCTGCTGCTCGCCGATGAGATCAGCCCGGACACCTGCCGCCTCTGGGATCGCGGCATCGCCAGCGGCAGCGACAGGATCCTGGACAAGGATCGGTTCCGGCAGGACCTGGGCGGCGTTCTCGAGGCCTACGGGGAGGTCCTCAAACGGGTCCAAGGGGTCTGTCCGGAACCGCGGGTCTACCGGTAAGGTCAGCGCACTTTGCGGCCAAGCCGCTCCGCCGCTGATTTCCATGGCAGCCGTTCGCTACCGCCGGGCGTTCCTTCAGTTCACCCCCGGCGTACTTGGCGCGGCCACCAGCCTGCCGCTGATCGCCCTCGCGGCCGTGTCCCTGCCCGTGCCGAGGGCCGCCGCCTCCGAAGCGCAGCTCACCGCCCAGGCCGGAACCCCCGCTCCCAGCGCCGCACCGGCCTCCACCACGCCACCGGCCGGACCACCGGCCTCCGCCAAACCGGGCGCCACCTCGCCCCCCGCGGCGGCCACCCCGGCAGCACCCGCGGCCCCGACAGGTCAAGCCGCTCCAGCCGCCACCCCTCCGGCGGGGGCTCCGGCTCCCGGCCAGGCTCCGGCGCCCGACGGCCCCGCACCTGGCGGCGACACCCCAGGCAGCGCCGCCGACCCGTTCCTGCCTCCGGGGACCCCCTCCGACCCCGCAGCCAAACCTCCGGCCGGGCCCACCGTCAAACCGGCTCCGATCCCCGGTGAGCCCAGGGTGCTGGTGAGCGAGGTGGTGATCGAGGGACTCGATGGCCATCCCGAGCGATCACGCCTCGAGCAGGCCGCCTATGCCGCCATGGCGGTGACCCCGGGCAGCGAGGTGACCCGCAGCGAACTGCGCAATGACCTCTCGGCGATCTACGCCACCGGCTGGTTCTCCGACGTTCGCATCCAGCCCAAGGATGGCCCGCTCGGGGTGCGGCTCGTGGTGCTGGTGAGCCCCAACCCCGTGCTGCGCAAGGTCAGCCTCGATCCCGCCGACGCCAAGGTGCCCGGCAAGGTCGTGCAGGACACCTTCGCCGCTGAATACGGCCGCACCCTCAACCTCAACACCCTGCAGACCCGCATGCAGGATCTGCAGAAGTGGTACGCCGACCAGGGGTATTCCCTGGCGCGGGTCACCGGTCCCTCCCGCGTCTCCCCCGACGGCGACGTGGTGCTGCAGGTCCGCCAGGGCACGGTCGAAGGGGTTGAGGTGCAGTTCCTCAACAAGGAGGGATCGGCCACCAACGACAAGGGTCAGCCGATCAAGGGCAAGACCAAGACCTGGGTGGTCACCCGCGAGATCTCGCTCAAGGCCGGCCAGGTGTTCAATCGCCGCGATCTCGAGGAGGACCTCAAACGCCTCTACGGCACCGGTCTCTTCAGTGACGTCAAGGTGACCCTGAGGCCGGTGAGCGACGACCCGGGTCGGATCACGATCGTGCTGGGCATCGTCGAGCAGTCCACCGGCTCCCTTTCCGGTGGTCTGGGCTACAGCCAGAGCCAGGGTGTGTTCGGTCAACTCCAGATCCAGGACAGCAACCTGCTCGGCCGCGCCTGGGACCTGTCGACCAGCTTCACCTTCGGTCAGTTCGGCGCCCTGGCGGATCTCACCTTCACCGATCCGTGGATCAAGGGGGATCGCTTCCGCACCGCCATGCGGATCAAGGCCTTCATCTCCCGCGAAGCGCCCCAGATCTTCCAGAGCTACGCCAATGCCCTGGGAGAGAGCTACGGCAGCATCGCCACGGTCTCCGGCTTCTACCAGGCTCCGGCCACCCAGGTGGCGTACAACGTCGCACTGCTGCCTGTCGCCACGCTCGCCTACGCCACCTCCCTCTCCCAGGCTCTGGGTGCGGCCGGGGTGAGCTGGTTCGAATACAACGGCAGCTCCGTGCTGGTGCAGCGGGTGGGCGGCAACATTCAGTTCGTTCGCCCTCTCAACGGTGGCAACCCCTTCAAGCGGGCCAGCTGGGGCATCGTCGCCGGCCTGAGCGCCCAGGAGGTGACGCCGATGAACTCCGCCGGCCAGACCATGGTCTACGGCCTCCCCTCCCAGTCCTACGCCCTGAACCCCTTTGAGGTTCCGATCTCCCAGATCATCTGCCTCTCCTACAACTGCGCCACCACAAACCAGCTGGTGGGCCTGAGGCTGGCGGCCACGTACAACACGCTCAACGACCCTCGCAATCCGACCCAGGGCGATTTCTTCAGCCTCAGCACCGAGCAGTTCATCTCGGTGGGCCCCAACTCGCCCAACTTCAACCGTCTGCGCACCAGCTACACCCACTACATCCCGGTGAACTGGCTGCGCTTCTTCAAAGGTTGCCGTCCCAAACCCGGCGAGGCCGCGGACTGCAAACAGGCCCTCGCCTTCCAGGTGTCGGCGGGCACCGTGATCGGCGGCCTGCCCCCCTACGAGGCCTTCTGCCTGGGTGGCGGCAACTCCGTGCGCGGCTTCTATGACTGCAACCTCGGGGTTGGCCGGAGCTTCGGGGAAGCCACGATCGAATACCGCTTCCCGATCTTCAGCATCATCAGCGGTGAGCTGTTCATCGACGCCGGCACCACCTTCGGCAGCCAGGCCCTCGTGCCCGGCAACCCGGGAGGCCTGCTGGGCAAGCCCGGCTCGGGTTTCTCGGTCGGCACGGGCCTGATCGTGACCACTCCGGTGGGCCCCCTGCGCCTGGAGGTGGCCAGCCAGGACACCGACGGCTGGCGCTTCAACCTGGGTGTCGGCTGGAAGTTCTAGTGATCAGCTGGCCCGACGATTACAGCCAGGCCTGGACCCTGGCCTCGGCCTGCGAGCAGCGGGGGGTCGGTCTGCACAGCGGTGCGGAGTCCCTGGTTCGGCTCCAGCCCAGCGACCGCCCCGGCTACCGCGTCGGCTGGCTGGATGACCCGGGGCGCCCCGCCGTGCAGCTGCAGCCCGATCAGGTGTGCGACACCCGACTGTGCACGGCCCTGCAGCTCGGGGACCGGCGCCTGGCCACGGTGGAACATCTGCTGGCCGCGCTGGCCGGTTGCGGGATCAGTCAGGCGGAGATCCTGGTCAGCGGCGAGGAGGTGCCCCTGCTGGACGGCTCCGCCCTGCCCTGGGTGGAGGCGATCGCCGCCGCAGGCCTCACCGCCCTGGGTCCACGCCAATCCCCTGCGATTCCCGCCGATGGCCTGCTGCAACGCCACGGAGACGGCTTCGCCATGGCCCTGCCCCGTCAGGGTCTGCAGCTCGCCGTGGCGATCGACTTCCCCCAGCCGGCGATCGGTCGCCAGCTGTTCAGCCTCGAGCTCACTCCCCGGAGCTTCGTGACCGAGATCGCTCCGGCCCGCACCTTCGGCTTCCGCGATCAGGTCGAACAGCTGCGGGCCGCCGGCCTGATCCAGGGCGGAGCCCTGGACAACGCCCTCGTCTGCGACGGTGACCGCTGGCTCAACCCGCCGCTGCGGTTCGCCGACGAACCGGTGCGCCATAAGCTGCTGGATCTGCTGGGGGATCTCGCGCTGGTGGGTCTTCCCCAGGCCCAGGTGTTCGCCTACCGCGGCTCCCACCACCTGCACACGGCCCTGGCCTCCGCCATCGCCGACTCCATCGCCGTTCTCCCCGCCTGACTCCCTTGAGCGCCACCACCGCCCCCACGGATCCCCACGGCACCGCCGCCGCGAACGGGTCCCAGCGCGACGGCGACCCTGCCGCCTCCGCCGCCGTGATCAGCGGCGATCAGATCCTCAACCTGCTGCCCCATCGCTACCCCTTCGCCCTGGTGGACCGGGTGGTGGCCTACGAGCCCGGGGTCCGGGCCGAGGCGATCAAGAACGTGACCCTCAATGAGCCCCAGTTCCAGGGGCACTTCCCCGGGCGCCCTCTGATGCCCGGCGTGCTCATCGTCGAGGCGATGGCCCAGGTGGGAGGCCTGATCGTCACCCAGATGCCGGATCTGGAGAAAGGGCTGTTCGTCTTCGCCGGCATCGACGGCGTGCGTTTCCGCCGTCCGGTGGTGCCGGGCGATCAGCTACGCATCTGCTGCGAGCTGCTCAGCCTCAAGCGCCGCCGCTTCGGCAAGATCCGGGCCGAAGCCCGGGTCGACGGAGAGCTGGTGTGCTCCGGTGAACTGATGTTCTCGCTGGTGGACTGAGACCATGTCCAGCATGGCGATGGCCACCACAGTCCACCCCACGGCGGTGGTCGATCCACGCGCCAGGCTCGGCGGCGGGGTTGTGATCGGCCCCTATGCCGTGATCGGCGCCGACGTCGAACTGGGCGAGGGGACCCGCATCGGCCCGCATGTGGTCATCGACGGCCGCGTGCGGATGGGCAGGAACAACCACATCTTTCCAGGCGCCTGCATCGGCCTGGAACCCCAGGACCTGAAATACGGCGGAGCCCCCACCGAGGTCGTCCTCGGTGACGACAACACGATCCGCGAATGCGTGACCATCAACCGGGCCACAGCCGAGGGGGAGAAGACCTGCCTGGGCAGCGGCAACCTGCTGATGGCCTACAGCCACATCGGCCACAACTGTGAACTGGGTGACCGCATCGTCATCGCCAACGGCGTGGCCGTGGCCGGCCATGTGGTGATCGGTGACCGGGCTGTGATCGGCGGGGTGCTCGGCATCCACCAGTTCGTCCACATCGGCTGCCTGGCGATGGTGGGGGGCATGAGCCGCATCGACCGCGATGTGCCTCCCTTCATGATGGTGGAGGGGCATCCGGGCCGGGTGCGCGGCCTCAACCGCATCGGCCTGCGCCGCAGCGGCATGGCCGAACGGGAAGGCGGAGCCGAGCTGCGTCAGTTGCAGGAGATCTGGACCCTGCTCTACCGCAGTGAACTGGTGCTCGCCCAGGCGCTGCGCCAGGCGCGACAGCAGACCCTGCTGCCGGCGGCCAGCGAGCTGTGCGACTTCCTCGAGGCTTCGATCGGTCCCGGCCGGCGCGGCCCCCTGCCGGGCCAGCGCTGATGGCGCGACTGCTGGTCAGCACCGGTGAGGTGTCCGGTGACCTGCAGGGAGGTCTGCTGATTCAGGCCCTGCACAGTGAGGCCCGCCGCCGCGGGCTTCCTCTCGAGGTGGTGGCTCTCGGCGGTCAACGCATGGAGCGGGCCGGAGCCGAGCTGCTGGCCGACACCGCCCGGCTCGGCGCGATCGGCCTGTGGGAGGCCGTGCCGCTGCTGCTGCCCACCCTGCGGCTGCAGGCCCGCGTCGGCCGCTGGCTGCGCCGCCATCCCCCCGATGGCGTTGTGCTGATCGACTACATGGGGGCCAACATCAAGCTGGGCCTGCAGCTGCGCCAGTTGCACCCCGAAGTCCCGATCACCTATTACATCGCTCCCCAGGAGTGGGCTTTCCGCTTCGGCGAGGGGGGCACCACCCGGCTGATCAGCTTCAGCGACCAGATCCTGGCCATCTTTCCCCAGGAAGCCGACTTCTATGGCGCCCGAGGGGCCAGCGTCCGCTGGGTGGGGCATCCACTGATCGACACCCTGACCGACCTGCCGGAACCCCAGCAGGCCCGCCAGGCCCTCGACCTGCCGCAGACCGGTCCGGTGCTGCTGCTCCTGCCGGCTTCCCGCTCCCAGGAACTCCGCTACCTGCTGCCGCCGATGGCGGCCGCAGCCGCCCTGCTGCAACAGCGCCGACCGGATCTGCAGGTGCTGGTGCCGGCCGCCCAGACGGGATTTGAATCCAGCCTGCGCCAGGCACTCGCGGCCGCCGGCTGTCGGGCCCGGGTGATCCCGGCGGAGCAGGCGGACCGCCTCAAACCGGAACTCTGCGCCGCGGCCGACGTCGCCGTGACCAAATCCGGCACCGCCAATCTGGAGCTGGCCCTGCGGGGCGTCCCCCAGGTCACCGGCTATCGCGTCAGCCGACTGACGGCCTTTCTGGCGGAGCACCTGCTGCGCTTCAACGTGCCCCACATCTCACCGGTGAATCTGGTGCTGGAGGAGCGGCTGGTGCCCGAGCTGCTGCAGCATCAGCTCACCCCCGCCGCCATCGCCGCCGCAGTCGAACCGCTGCTGGAACCCGCCAACCCCGCTCGGGCCCGGGTGCTCGCCGGATACGCCCGGCTGCGCGAGGCCCTGGGCCGACCCGGCGTGACCCAGCGGGCCGCCGCCGCCATCCTCGACCGTCTGCCCAGCCGATGCTGAACTCCCTGCTGTTCTGCGGCCTGCTGATCCTGCAGCTGGCCTTCGCCCCGATCCAGACGGCCCAGGCCGCCACCCAGGAGGCGGTGCTGGCGGGGGGCTGCTTCTGGTGCCTGGAACACGACCTCGAACGCCTGCCCGGTGTGATCCGCGCCGTCAGCGGCTACAGCGGCGGCAGGCTGGAGAAGCCCACCTACCAGCAGGTCTCCGCCGGGGGCACCGGCCACCAGGAGAGCGTGCTGGTGCGCTTCGACGACAGCCGGATCTCCTACGCCGAACTGCTGCGTCATTACTGGCGCAACATCGATCCCTTCAACGGCAGCGGTCAGTTCTGCGACCGCGGCGACTCCTATCGGCCGGTGATCTTCAGCGACGACAACAGCCAGGCCGCCACCGCCAGGGCCAGCCTGCGGGCAGCGGCGCGGGAACTGGGGCGTCCGGCCGCGGCCGTGAAGGTGGAGATCCGGCCGCGGCAACCTTTCTGGCCGGCCGAGGATTACCACCAGAATTATGCCGATCGCAACCCGGTCCGCTATGGCTACTACCGCTGGGCCTGCGGCAGGGATCGACGCCTTGAGGCGGTCTGGGGAGAGCAGGCGCGGCGCGGGGTGGCCTGGCTCAGCCGCCCCGCGGCAGCGAAGGCCATCCCCAGCCAGGCTGACCGGAGCGACGCCCCGGCTCCCTCCACGCCGACCGCGGGCTCGCGGCAGCCGCGCGGGAATCAGCAAATCTGAACAGAACCGGAATCCCCGCGCGAGATCAGGCGGCGGAAATCGGTTCATGATGAGCTGTGTCGAGCCGAGCAGCCTCTGTGCAGCTGGCAAAATTGGCCCTAGCGTGGCCGTGTTGAAGGAGCCCGCTCTGTATGTATCTGCTGACCATCAGGGACGGATTGCAGACCCGTCACATCGGCCCGTACGCCACCCCCAAGCAGGCGGCCGATCAGCTCGATGCCCTGCTCGGTCAATGCGGGGAACGGGCCCGCTGGCAGATCCATGCCCTGGAGGCCCCGATGGACATGGCCAATGCCCCCTCCCGTGACGAGGCCCGCAGGCCCGTGGCCGCCGCCTGAGCCTCAGCTGACGCCGTCCCGGCCGGGATACCCCCGCAGCAGCCCGCTCTCGATCATCAGCCCGACACCGGCGTTGATCAGGATCAGCCCCAGGGTGCCGAACCAGAACCAGGGCCCCTGATCCTGTCCCTTGCGGATCACCGCCTCCCCGAACAGGCACAGTCCCGCCGGCAGCAGCAGTACCCCCAGCTGGGCCTTGACATACCAGCGGATCTTGCGGACAGCCATCGACTCGCTGCGGATCGGCCAACGCTAAGGGTTGGCCGGAGACCGCAGGCTTCAGGCCGGAGACCGTAGGCTTCAGGCCGGCGCCCCGAAGCGGATCCAGTTCAGCAGCGTGCGCACACCGAAACCGGTGGCTCCGGCTGGATCCACCCCCCGGTCCTTGTCCGTCCAGACGGTGCCGGCGATGTCCAGGTGGGCCCAGGGCAAGCCCTCTCGCACGAAGTCCTGCAGGAACAGGGCCGCCGTGATCGAGCCTCCGGCCCGCGGTCCGGTGTTCTTCAGGTCCGCCAGGGTGCTCTTCAGCCCGTCCTTGTAGGAGCTGCGCAGCGGCATCCGCCACAGCGCCTCCCCCCCCGCCAGTGCCGCCGAGAGCAGCCCGTCGGCCAGCCCGTCACTGCCCGTCCACAGCCCGGCGATCTCCTCGCCCAGGGCGACCACGCAGGCACCGGTGAGCGTGGCCAGATCGACCACCGCATCAAGCTCGAGGCCGCTGGCATAGACCAGGGCATCCGCCAGGGTCAGGCGCCCCTCGGCATCGGTGTTGTTGATCTCGATCGTGCGGCCGTTCGAGGCGGTGAGGATGTCCCCGGGGTGAATGGCGCCGCCGCTGATCATGTTCTCGCAGCTGGCCACGATCGCGTGGACCTCGATGCCCTCAGGCCGCAGTTCGGCCAGGCCACGCATCGCCCCCAGCACGGCCGCGGCGCCGCCCATGTCGTACTTCATCATCTCGATCATCGAGCCCGCGGTCTTGAGGTTGTAGCCGCCGGAATCGAAGGTGAGCCCCTTACCCACCAACCCCACCCGCCGACGCACCTCTCCTGCCGGGCGATAGATCAGGTGAATGAACTTGGGGGGCAGATCGGAGCCCTGGGCCACCCCCAGGTAGGCCCCCATGCCCAGGGCCTCGCAGTCCTGACGCTCCAGCAGCTTCAGCTCCAGGCCGTGGCCTTCGGCCAGCTCCGCCGCCGTCTCGGCCAGATGGGCCGGCGTGGCCACGTTCGGAGGCGCCGCCACCAGCTGCCGTGCCAGCTCCACGCCGCAGCAGATGGCCGCCACGGGCTCCAGTCCCTGCTGGGCTCCATCGGGCAGCCCCAGCAGGCCCACCTCCTCCGGCAGGCTGCGGGGCTCCGCCTCGCTGCGGAAGCGTTGATCGCTGTAGAGCGCCAGGCGGGTGGCCTCCGCCATCGCCGCCGCGGCCGCCTCCGGCTCCAGCCCCTCCACCGGCATCCACAGCCCCAGCTGGCGCCCGCCGACGCGACTGGCCTGGCGGGCCGCGGCGGCGCAGGCCTGGCGCAGATCGTTGAGATGGAAGGCGCTCGGGTCGCCCAGGCCCACCAGGATCAACGTGGCCGGGGTGGCCCCCAGCCGCTCGAGGCAGGCGCACTCGCCCGGCTTGCCCTTGAAGCGCCGCTGCTCGAGATGGCGCTCCAGCTCGGCACCGAACAGCTCCACCACCCGGGCCCGGCCGGGATGGTCCTGGGAGGAGAACAGCCCGACGGCCAGGACATCCCCCGCCCAGCTCCCGGGCGCAGCCGCGGAGCCCGACAGACAGCGGAACTGCATCACAACGCTTCCAGCAGCGTCGATCGTAACCAGGGCGTGCGGCCCTCCCCGGAGCGCCGGCTCAGGCGAGTTCAGCCCGGAACGGCGTCGCCCAGCGGGCACGGGTCTCCTTATTGAACGGCGGCAGCCAGCGGCGGATCAAGGCCTGCTCCAGCGCCCGCCGCGGTCGCACCGCCGCGGGGGCATCGCACCAGAAGCGGATGCTCAGGCAGGCCTCCAGCCCCACCTGCCGCAACGCCTCCCCATAGGCAGCCAGGTAGTCCTTGCAGTCGTGGTCGCCCTTCCAGCGGCGATCGGCGCAACCGGTCTCTCCCACGTACAGCAGCAGCGGCGCAGACGGCCCGGGCGGACGGTCGATCACCAGGTAGAGGGCCGCCCCCTGCTGGGGTGCCGTGGGCCAGCGCCAGAACGAGAGGCTCTGGGGCTGAAGGGCGAGGGGATCGAGCCAGGCGGCCCAGGCCTGGGGGTCTGCGGCGGCCGGCGGTCGCTCGTCAGGGGGGGCCGAGGTCTCCTCCGGGACGGCGAACAGCAGCCCCTGGCGCGGTTCCTGGGGCGCCCGACCAGCGGCGGCGAACAGGGGGCCCTGGTGTGCCGCCACCCGCTCCCGCCAGCTGAGCAGCTGGTGGCGCAGCAGCGGCAACCCCTCCGGCAACGGCCCCGGAGCGCCGGCGCAGTCCGCTGCCGAGTCGAACAGATCGCGCTGGCGGGCCATGGCGCTCAGCGCCCCGGACGGCGACCGGGCGCCGGCAGCTGGGGGCCGGCGGCGGGCCCCGCCTGGAAGCTGATCCGGCCGATCCAGCTCTCCAGCAGCGCCGGGGGCAACTGCAGACGCTGCTGCAGGTCGGCCAGATCCTGGAACGGCCGGCGTGCGCGCTCCTGCAGCAGGCGCCGCAACCGTTCAGCCGTGAGCCCCAGACGGCGCGCCAGCTCCTGCTCCGGGGCCTGGTTGATCGCCAGGGGCGGGGGCAGGGTGGCGGGGGCCGCCTCGGCGTACCAGCGGAAGTCGAGCAGCGGCAACCAGCCGGTGATCTGCTGCTCCGACACCCCCAGCAGCTGCTGCAGGTCGTCCGGCCCGCACAGCTGCAGTCCGGCCGCCTGGGTGCGCAGCAGCAGCTGGGCCTGATCGGCGGTGCAACCGGGCAGGCGCAGCCAGTCCGCGGCGGTGGCGCGGTTGACATCGAGACGCCAGCCCAGGGCCGCCGCATGCCGCACCTCCTCCACCGTGCGCAGGCGCAGCCCGGGCTGGCGGCGCAGCTTCAGGGCCAGCAGCTCCCGCTCCACCTCCTCATCGACGCGCAGCCCTGCCCCGGCCCCCGGCTCGACGGAAACGCCTGCCGGGGCCGGATGGGCCCCGGCAGGGAGGCCCGCCTCCCTCGGGGGGGCGGCGGGAGCTGGGATCTGGCCGGTGGCGATCAGCAGCCGACGGGCCAGCGGGTCCAACCAGTGTCGTCTCACCATCCGGCCGCTCCGCTGGCAGCGGACACGAAGTTAGCGGTCGTCGGGCGAATCGCAGTAGTCGACCAGACCGAGATGGACAGCCCGCAACGCCGCATGCACCCGATCGCGCGCCTCCAGCTTGGTCAGCAGGTTGCGCATGTGGGTGCGCACCGTCTCCTTCGACAGGATCAGGCTGCGGGCGATCGCCTCGTTGCTGCGGCTCTCGCCCTGCACCAGCAGGCGCAGCACCTCCCGTTCCCGCGCGCTGATCCGCAGATCGCCGCCCCCCGGCCGCCAGCGCGGGCCCCCACCGCCTCCGTCCAGCCGTCGCTGCCGATAGACCCGGCCGCTGCAGACGTTGCGCAGAGCCGTGAGCTCATGGCCCAGGCCGATCTCCGACTCCATCAGGATGCCGTCGCAGCCGGCCTCGATCGCCTCCCGGATCTTCCAGAGCCGGTGCTCCTGACTGACCAGCAGCAGGATCCGGCAGGGCTTCAGCCGCTGCCGCACCGCCGCCGCCAGGGCGATGCCACAGCCCTGTTCGAGCCGGTCGCTGACCACCAGCAGATCGGGCTGATGCCGCTCGGCCAGCATCAGCCCCTCCTGCTCGGTGGAGGCGGCTGCGACGATCCTCGTGGGCCGCGGAAGGGCTGCCACGCTGAGCAGAATCAGGGCGTGGCTGCCCAGACAGAGGAGCACCCGCGCATCACCCAGCAGAGCATTGGCCAGGCGCGCGTTCTGACGCAACTGGGGTAGCAATGGTGTGAAGTCCATGGCGACGTCCGTACAGCAGGACGGTGGGGTGAGCCAGAGTGTGTGGAGGCTGCGGCGCCGCGGAAAGGGTCGATGCGTGGATCCGAACCTGCTGCGGGCTCGCGGGGTGTTCAGAATCAACGGCAGCCCCGACAGCGCCGCTGCTCCCCACCATGGCCTTCTTCGACTCCGAGATCGTTCAGGGCGAAGCCCAGCGCCTGTTCGGTGACTACCAGAGCCTGATGCAGCTGGGCAGTGAATATGGGAAGTTCGATCGTGAGGGCAAGAAGCTCTACATCGATCGCATGGAAGAGATGATGGATCGCTACAGGGTCTTCATGAAGCGATTTGAACTATCGGATGATTTCCAGGCCAAGCTCACCGTGGAGCAGCTGCGCACCCAGCTCGGCCAGTTCGGCCTCACCCCGGAGCGCATGTTCGAGCAGATGCACCTGACCCTCGAACGGATGAAGTCCGAACTCGAAGCCCAGACCTGACCCCCTCCAGCCGCCCCCGCCCGGAGATCCAGCCTTGGTCAGGGCCGCGGCGAGGCCGGGGTAGCAGTCGCAGCCCCTGAGCCCTGCCGGGCCTCCCAGTGGCGCTGCTTACAGTGCCGCCCTGATGGCCGGCCGCTGCCCGGCGCAGCGGAGAAACCGATGGCAGGCGCAAGCGGCGTCACCCCAGAGCATGGTCCGGCCTCGCTGCCGGAGTGGATCAGCCGCGGCATGGCCGACCTGTTCCCGGCCGGTGACGATCCGCGCGACAGCGACCAGCAGCTGGCAGCCCGCCTGGCGGAGGCCGTCGATCGCGGCCGGCCCCTGCGCATCAAGCTCGGCATCGACCCCACCGGCTCCGACATCCATCTGGGGCACTCGATCCTGTTCCGCAAGCTGCGGGCCTTCCAGGATGCCGGCCACACCGCTGTGCTGATCATCGGCGACTTCACCGCCCGCATCGGGGACCCCACCGGCAAGAGCGCCACCCGCGTGCAGCTCAGCGCCGCCGACGTGGAAGCCAACGCCGAGACCTACCTGGTGCAGCTGGGTCTCGGCCAGGATCCCGCCACCGCCCTGCTGGATTTCGACACCCCCGGCCGGCTGGAGGTGCGCCGCAACAGCGAATGGCTCGCCGGCATGCACCTGCCGGCCGTGATCGATCTGCTGGGCACCTCCACCGTCGGCCAGATGCTGGCCAAGGAGGACGTCGCCAATCGCTACGGCGGCGGCACCCCGATCAGCCTGCACGAATTCCTCTACCCGCTGCTGCAGGGCTACGACTCGGTGGCGGTCTGCGCCGACCTGGAACTGGGCGGCACCGATCAGAAGTTCAATGTGGCGATGGGGCGCGATCTGCAGCGCCACCACGGCCAGCGGCCCCAGTTCGGCCTGCTGCTGCCGATCCTGCCGGGCCTCGACGGGATCCAGAAGATGAGCAAGAGCCTCGGCAACACCGTCGGCCTGCAGGACGACGCCCTGACGATGTACTCCAAACTGGAGAAGGTCCCCGATGCGGTGGTGGATGACTACCTCACCCTGCTGACAGACCTCGACCTCGCCTCCCTGCCACCCGACCCCCGCCCACGCCAGCAGGCCATGGCGCTGGCGGTCACCGCCGCCCGCCACGGCCAGGCGGCGGCGCTGCAGGCCCAGCAGGATGCGGCCGCCCTGGTGGGTGGGGCCAGCGAGACGGCCGAGGAGGTGCCTGAGGCCTCTCTCGCCGCGGTGAACTTCCCGGCGCGGGCCTTCTACCTGCTCGCCGCCCTCGGCCTCTGCGCCAGCAGCAGCGAAGCCCGGCGCCAGATTCAGGGGGGCGGCGTGCGGCTCGATGGCGAGAAGCTGGCCGACCCCAACCAGGAATTCAGCGCCGCCGCCGACCTGGACGGCCGCGTGCTGCAACTGGGCCGCCGCACCTTCCGGCGCCTGGTCGCCGCCTGATCACGGCCATCCCCCCTTCCCCTCGGCCCCATGAGCGCATCCCCGGACCGCCATCCCGCCCCCTCCCTCACCCACCTGGATGCCGCCGGCGCCGCGCGGATGGTGGACATCTCCTCCCGGTCCGCCACAGCCCGCGAAGCAGTGGCCGAGGGGCTGCTGCAGATGGCCCCCGCCACCCTGCAGCTGCTGCTCGACGGACGCTGCACCAAGGGGGACGCCCTGGCCGTGGCCCGGATCGCCGCGATCCAGGCCGCCAAGCGCACCGCTGAGCTGATCCCGCTCTGTCACCCGATCCCGCTGACGGGGGTGGAGATCCGCCTCGCTCCCACGGCCGACGGCGCAGGGCTGAGGATCGAGGCCCTGGCCCGCACCACCGCCGCCACCGGGGTTGAGATGGAGGCCCTCACCGCCGTTCAGGTGGGCCTGCTGGCCCTCTACGACATGCTCAAATCCGCCGATCCGGCCATGGTGATCGGACCGGTGCGGCTGCTGCGCAAGAGCGGCGGACGCCACGGAGACTGGCAGCATCCCGAGGGCGATGGCTGAACCGTTCGGCGCCGAGGGGCTACCCCTGGAGGAGGCCCGCGCCCGCATCCTGGCCGACCTGGCACCGCTCGATCGCCGGGAGGAGCTGCCTCTGGCCCGGGCCCTCGACCGGGTCTGCGCCCTGCCGGTGCGGGCTCCGCAGGCGGTGCCGGGCTTCCGCGCCTCGATCATGGATGGCTACGCCATCGCCGGCGAGGCATTGGCCAGTCCCGGTCAGCGCTGGCGGCTGGTGGGTCGCTCCGCCGCGGGCCTCCCCTTCCCGCGGGCGTTGCAACCGGGCGAGGCCGTGCGCATCCTCACCGGCGCCATGGTCCCCGAGGGCAGCGGTCGGGTGCTCCCCCAGGAGCTGGTGCAGTGCCGCGGGGAGGCGGCGATCGAACTCGTCGGCAGCCTCGGCGCCAACCCCTGGATCCGCTCCCCCGGGGAGGAGTGCGAAGCCGGCGAAGAGCTGCTGGCGGCCGGCGAACGGCTCGGGGTCGCCTCCCTGGCGCGGCTGGCCAGCTGTGGCATCGAGAGCCTGACGCTGGCGGCGCGCCCGCGGCTGGGGCTGCTGGTCAGCGGCGATGAACTGCTGCCCGCGGGGACACCGCGCGGCCCCGGACAGATCTGGGAGAGCAACTCCCAGCTGCTGCGGGCTCTGCTGCAGCGGCTGGGGCAGTCCCTGGATGAGGTGCGGGTGGTGGCCGACCGACCCGAGTCCCTGCGGCAGGCCCTGGCGGAGCTGGCCGAACGCTGTGATGTGGTGATCAGCACCGGGGGCATCTCCGCCGGTGACAGCGACTGGATCCGCTCGCTGGTGGAGGAGCTGGGGGCGGTGAGCTTCTGGAAGCTGTTCCTCAAACCGGGACGCCCCTTCGCCTGGGGCCATGTGGCGGGCACCCCGTTCTTCGGGCTGCCGGGCAATCCCGTGGCCGCCGCGATCACGGCCCTGCAGCTGCTCTGGCCCGCCCTGCAGCGGCTTGAGGGCGCCGAGCCCCAACCGTTGCCCCGGCTGCGGGTGCAGCTGGAGCAGGAGCTCAGGCGCGGCGCCGGCCGGCCGGAACTGGCCCGGGCGCAGCTGCGGGTCGGCCCCGGGGGGGAGCTGCTGGCCCGGGTGGAGGGCAGCCAGGCCTCCTCGCGCATCGGGTCCCTGCAGGGCGCCGATCTGCTGCTGGAGATCCCGGCGGAGCTGGGGCTGCTGCCGGCCGGAACGCCCCTCTGGGCGCAACTGCTGAGGCTGCCGCTGTTCTGATCCCGATGACACCGGCCGAGCCCGGTGGGGGTTCAGCGACGCCAGGGGCGCCGGCTCAGAAGGCCGTGTTGCCCTGCAGCCACACGCCCTGACCACCGCTCCACTCCCGCTTCCAGAACGGCGCATCGTGCTTGAGAGCCTCCAGCAGCTCCTGGCCGCAACGCAGCGCCATGCCGCGGCGATCAGCCGTCACGGCCAGCAGCACGATCGCCTCCCCCGGCAGCAGCCGGCCAACCCGATGAAGCAACAACACCGATGCGACCCCATGGCGGTCGGCGCTGCGGCGGGCCAGGGCCAGCAGCTGGCCTTCGGTCATGCCTGGGTAGTGCTCCAGCTCCAGGGCCTCGAGGGGCTTCCCCGCCGCCGTGTGCCCGCGCACACGGCCGATGAAGTGGGTTTCGGCCGGGGCCATCCATGGCCCCGCTGCCGCCGGCAGCTCGCCGGCAACCAGGGGGGCCGGACGGCGCTGACCCGCAGCACCGGGTCGCTGCCACTCAAGCAGGGCCTCCAGGGGCTCGAACGGCTGCTCGAGCAGCCGCACGGTCAGGCATGCACCGCCCGCTTCCGCGGCGCCGGTCGGTCCGGCCGGGGGCTCCACAGCGGGGTCAGCCACCGCTGATCGGGGGCAGGAAGGCCACCTCATCCCCATCGGCCAGCGGGATGCCCGGATCGGCGAAGCACTGGTTGACGGCGACGCGGATGCCGTCCGGCAGCACGGATCCCTCGCCCAGCTCCCCGGCCAGCTGGCGCCAGATCGTCGTGGGGCTCGCCTGGGCCGCTCCCAGCTCCAGGCGACGCTCCCCCCATCCCGCCCGCTCGCGCAGCGCAGCGAACAGAAGCACGCGCACGCTCATTGCGGCAGCTTCACGGCGGGGCAGGGGTTGGCCCCGAACAGGCCGCTGAGCTTCTGCAGCCCCATGCTGTAGGTCTGCTGGACGGCCGCACCACCGCGGGCGGAGGCCGACTGCAGGGCTGCGGCGAACTGCTGGCAGGCCTGCTGCTGCTGCGGGCTGACCGCTGGCTGGGGGGCCGGGGCCGCGTTCGCCGGAGCCCGAGGCGGGGTCCCGGCCGGGACCGCGGCGGGGGGTGTGGCGGCCGGCGGGGTGACGGCAGCAGGTGGAGCCCCGGCGGCGCCGGCGGGCGTCGGGGCCGGGGCCGGGATGTCGGAGCAGGGGTTCTCACCGAAGCGGGCCACCAGCTGCAGCACCCCCTGCTGGTACACCTGCTGGGCCATCGCCGGGTTGCCGCTGGCCTGCTGCAGCTTGGCGGCGAACTGCTGGCAGGCCTTGCGCTGCTCAACCCGACGCAAGAGCGGCCCCGCCGCCGCCGCATCGGCCAGGACCAGCGGCAGGAACGCCACCATCAGAGCGCTGCATCCCGCCCGCACCGCCTGCCGTCGGACCGCCATGACCGCTCACTCTCCAAGGTGGCAGCAGGCTAAGGGCGACGTGCAGGGCGGCCGCACCGCGGGCACTGACCGGGCCGCAGCCGAAGCCCCGCGCCCTGCCCGCCCGCCCGGGCCGAAGGGCCTGGAAGGTGAAGGTGGTCGTGATGCAGGGAGGGGGCGGCGGCGCGGCACCGGATCCGGCGCTCAGGACCGCAGCTGCTGCTCCAGCAGGTCGGATTCGGTGGTGTAGGCCAGCCCGGCGTCTTCGAGGCGCCTGGAGCCGGCGAAGCGCTGGGCGAAGGCGCGGCGGCGCTGCAGTTCGGCATGACAGGCGACGGCATGCTGGAGCCAGCGCCGGCGGCAGCTGTTGCGCCGGGCGATCCGCCGGTTGCGCCAGCCCAGCAGCAGCGCCCGCAGCAGCGGCACCAGCAGCAGGAGCGTCCCATAGCTGATGCCGACCCATCCCAGCCACAGCAGCGGGAGCGGCAGCGGCTGGATCAGCAGAAGCAGCAGCGGCGAGAGCAGCAGCAGGGAGCCGCTGAACGTGCCGTAGAGGGAGCGTTGGCGGCCCGTGGCGCGGCTGAAGGGAATCCGCCGCTCCCGCAGGGGCGGAGCCGGGGCCGCCCCGGGCGCAGAGCCGGGCACCGCCGCGGCCTGGCCACCGACCTGACGCGGCGACGGCGCCGCCTGCAGCTGCAGGCTGGGGAAGTGGTAGAGGAGATCACCGCTGTCGCTGACCTCCGGGCGGCCGTCGAAGCGTTGCAGCACCGGCAGCATGGCCCGATCCGCCAGCTCCCTGGCCTGTTCCGGATCGGACGGAGGGGGCGGCAGATCGAGCAGCGGCGCCAGATCCTCGGCAATCACCGCCCCACCGCGATGGCGCAGGAAGCAGCCCACCCGCACCCAGCGGCGCCGCTCGAGGCTGCGGTTCGGATCCCCATCCCCGAACAGCACCGAATGGACCGCATCGAAGACATTCAGCCGGCGGGCGGCCAGGGCCTGATCCTCGCCAGGGCGGCGTCCCGCGGCCGCAGCGGCGGGGATCCGCTCCGAGGGGAGGGCGTCGCTGCACAGCGCCACGATCACGTGGCCGAGCAGCCGCAGGGCCTCCACCAGCAACTGCAGCAGCACCTCGACGCCGTCATCGGAGCGCAGCAGCTGCACGGCGCCGAACACCAGCAGCACCGCGCTGACCAGGGTCAGCAGCAGCAGCAGCACCAGCCCGAAGCTGAAGCGGATCGCGGCGAACAGCACCTGCCAGGCCAGCCCGCAGGCAACCTGCAGCCGCAGGCGCCAGGAGCGGGCCAGCAGCCGCCGGCGCAGGTGGCGGGGGAAGCGGTAGGCCAGGGTGCCATCGGTGGCGACGCGCAGATCGGCGCCGCTGGCCGCCGCCAGGGCGAGCAGGCGGGGCTCGACGGTCTCCAGCGGAAGGCCGGTGCGCACGGCCGCCTCCGCCGCGGTCAGCAGCCCGCCTCGCTCGCCGAGCAGGCGCAGCAACTGCTGATCCGGGGCGGTGAACCGATGCATGGCGTGGCGTGGCGATGCGAGGGGCGGGCCCCGGCGGGCGACCTTCAGCTTGGATGGCCGGAGAGGGCCTTCAGTCGCTGCCGGCGCGGGAATAACGGATCGGCTGCACCGGACCCATCCAGTCGATCTCGCCCTTGTGCAGGTCGTAGTAGCCGGCCACGACGGCGAGTTCGCCGGCGCGCAGCCGGTCGGTGAGCAGCACGCTGGAATTCACCAGGTTGCCGGCGGCGTTGAGGGTGTGTCGCCGGCAGGACTCCTCCAGGTTGAGGTGCTCGCCGAACTGCAGCAGCTCCATGCGCAGCTGGCCCACCACCCGGGAGAGGCTGGGGGTGAGCAGCAGCTCCGTCTGCAGCGCCGCCGAGACGGCTCCGCAGCCCTCGTGGCCGAGCACGACGACCAGCGGCACATCCAGGTGTCCGACCGCATACTCCAGGGAGGCGATCGCCGCCGTGGTGCTCATCGTGCCGGCGTTGCGCACCACGAACAGGTCGCCGAATCCGCTGTCGAACAGCAGCTCCACCGGCACCCGCGAATCGGCGCAGCCGAGCACCGCGGCCAGGGGATGCTGCCCGGCGACCACGGCCTGCATGCGCTCGCGGGTGCTGTGGGGGTGCAGGGAATGGCCCGCGAGAAAGCGCCGGTGCCCCTCCTGCAACCAGCGCAGCACCCGCTCCGGTCGGGCGCCGCGGAGGTCATCGTCCTGGGGGAGGAGATCGGAGGGCATGCCGGAGCGGTCCATGACGACGATGACTCCTAGGTAAGGATCCTTATGAAAGCCGTTTGGTCGGATCGACGACAGCCACAGCGGCGACCGCGACGGTTGGCTGAGACGGCCCCGGATCGGGGCGATTCCAGAGAGGCCTCAGCCGCCACCCCATGACTGCCACGATCACCGCCCCGACTCCGGGGTCTCCCTCCGCATCGATGGATTCCGCCACCGCCTTCGCGGCCATCGCCCTGGCCGCCGTCTCCTGGGATGGGGTGCTGAGCATGGCGGGCTCCAGAGCCCTGCGCCACGCCCTCGACTACCGCCACCCGTATCACGACTTCGGCGACGAGCGCATGGTGGGGCTGATGAACGAGCTGCTGCTGCAACTGCGCCGGCAGGGAGCGCAGCATCTGATGGTGGAGGCGGCGGCGGCGCTGAATCCCTCCCAGCGGGCCACGGCCTACGCCATGGCCGCCGAGATCATGCGTTCCGACGGTCCCCTGCAGGACGATGAGACCAACATTCTCACCAACCTGGCGATCACCCTGGAGCTGGAGGAGGAGCTCACCGACCGGGTCCGTTCGGTGATGGATCTGCTGCACGCCGACGTGGTGCTGAACGGCTGAGGCCGGGCCACGCACTCCTAGGGTCGCCCGCAGCTGCCCCTGCACCGTGATCCGCGCCGCCGCTCCCCCCGCCGCTGCGGCGGCCGCCGCCCCCTCCGGCGGTGAGGCCAGCGGCTGGGACGTGATCGTGATCGGCAGCGGCATCGGCGGGCTCGTCACCGCCAGCCAGCTGGCCGCCAAGGGCGCGAAGGTGCTGGTGCTGGAGCGATACCTGATCCCCGGGGGCAGCGGCGGCAGCTTCCGGCGCGAGGGCTACACCTTCGATGTGGGCGCCTCGATGATCTTCGGCTTCGGCGAGAAGGGTCACACCAACCTGCTCACCCGGGCCCTGGCCGATGTGGGGCAGCGCTGTGACACGGTGCCGGACCCCACCCAGCTCGAATACCACCTGCCCGGCGGGCTGAACGTGGCGGTGGACCGCGACTACGAGCGCTTCCTCGCCGACCTGACGGCCCTGTTCCCGCACGAGGCGAAGGGCATCCGCGCCTTCTACGACACCTGCTGGCAGGTGTTCCGCTGCCTCGATGCGATGCCGCTGCTGTCGCTGGAGGATCCGGCCTATCTCGCCAAGGTGTTCTTCCGGGCGCCGCTGGCCTGCCTGGGGCTGGCCCGCTGGCTGCCGTTCAACGTCGGCGACGTGGCCCGGGCCCACATCAGGGATGAACAGCTGCTGAAGTTCATCGACATGGAGTGCTTCTGCTGGAGCGTGATGCCCTCGGATCGCACCCCGATGATCAATGCCGGCATGGTGTTCTCCGACCGGCACGCCGGCGGCATCAACTATCCCCGGGGCGGGGTGGGTGTGATCGCCGAGAAGCTGGTGGCTGGTCTGGAGGCCCATGGCGGCGCCATCCGCTACCGGGAGCGGGTGGTGGACGTGCTGATCGAAGGCCAGGGTGCGGACGCGCGGGCGGTGGGGGTACGACTGGCCAGCGGCGAGACGATCCGGTCCCGGCGGGTGGTCAGCAACGCCACCCGCTGGGACACCTTCGCCGGCGCCCCCGGCAGCGAGGGAGCCGTGGCCCATCCGCTGGTGGACGCCGGGCACACGCCGGCCTCCGAGCGCACCTGGCGGCGGCGCTACCGACCCTCCGCCTCCTTTCTGTCGCTGCACCTGGGGATCGACGCGGCGGTGGTGCCGGCCGGCTTCCACTGCCACCACCTGCTGCTGGAGGACTGGAGCGCGATGGAGGCGGAGCAGGGGGTGGTGTTCGTGTCGATGCCGACCCTGCTCGATCCCTCCCTGGCTCCGCAGGGTCACCACATCCTCCACACCTTCAGCCCCAGCGCCATCGAGGCCTGGAAGGACCTCTCCCCGGCGCAGTACCGGGCGAAGAAGCAGGCCGATGCGGACCGGCTGATCGCAAGGCTGGAGGCGATCCTGCCCGGAGTGGCGGGCGCCATCCGTCATCGCGAAGTGGGCACCCCCCGCAGCCACCGCCGCTTTCTGGGCCGCATGGGCGGCAGCTACGGCCCCATCCCTGCCCTGCGGCTGCCGGGTCTGCTGCCGATGCCGTTCAACCGCACCGGCGTGCGCGGGCTGTACTGCGTGGGGGACTCCTGCTTCCCGGGCCAGGGGCTCAACGCGGTGGCCTTCAGCGGCTTCGCCTGCGCCCACCGCATCGGGGCCGACCTGGGGCTCAATCCCTGGGCCCTGCCGGCCTGATCGCCGCGAGCAGCACTGCGGATCAGTGGTGGAACGAAGCCTTGGGGCCCTGGGGCTCCGGCATCGGGCCATCCAGACTCTGGAACCAGGCCACAGCCCGCTCGATGTCCTCCAGCAGCTCATCGGCCATGTCGCGGCTGAACCCGGCCCGTACCACGATGCGCAGCACCGCCATCTCCTGGCAGTCGGCCGGCAGGGTGTAGGCCGGAATCAGCCAGCCGCGCTCGCGCAGCTTGTCGGAGAGCTGGAACACGGTCCAGTTGTGCACCGAGGGCTCAGCCTCGACGGCGAACACCGGCAGCTGGCCGAGCGGATGGCTGACCAGCCGCAGTCCTTCGATGGCGGCGATGTTGTCGGCCAGGTGGCAGGCGATGGCCTCCAGGGTGGCCATGCGATGGCGGTATCCCTCCTGACCGAGATGCAGGAAATTGAAGTACTGCCCGACGATCTGGGCGCCGGGGCGGGAGAAGTTCATGCCGATGGTCGGCATCTCCCCCCCCAGGTAATTGACGTTGAAACGCAGCTCCTCGGGCAGCTGGGCCTGGTCGCGCCAGAGGCACCAGCCGACCCCCGGCAGCACCCCGCCGTACTTGTGGCCGCTGGAATTGATCGAGACCACGCGGGGCAGGCGGAAATCCCAGATCAGCTGCGGCGAGTTGAAGGGAGCCACGAAGCCGCCCGAGGCCGCATCCACATGGATGGGGATGTCCAGGCCGGTGCGCTCCTGCAACGCATCGAGGGCCTGCTGCAGCCCTTCGATCGGTTCGTAGCTGCCGTCGAAGGTGGAGCCGAGGATGCCGACAACACCGATGGTGTTCTCATCGCAGCAGGCGATCGCCTCCTCCACCCCCAGCTGCAGGCGCTGGGGCGTGATCGGCACCATGCGGGGTTCCACGTCGAAGTAGACGCAGAATTTGTCCCAGCAGATCTGGGTGTTGCTGCCCATCACCAGATTGGGGCGGCTGGCATCCAGACCCGCGGCCTGGCGGCGCTTGCGCCAGTGCCACTTCATCACCAGCCCGCCGAGCATGCAGGCCTCGCTGGAGCCGGTGGTGGAGGTGCCGACGACCTCATCGGGATCCGGGGCATTCCAGAGGCTGGCGATGATCCGCAGGCAGCGCTCCTCGAGCTCAGCGGTCTGGGGATATTCATCCTTATCGATGATGTTCTTATCGGCACACTCCTCCATCAACTGGCGCGCCTGGGGCTCCATCCAGGTACCGACGAACGTGGCCAGATTGAGGCGGGAATTGCCATCCAGCATCAGGTGATCGTGAATCAGCTGATAGGCCATGTCCGCCTGCAGTCCCTTGTCCGCCAGGCGATCCCGGGGAATTTCGGCCGGCAGGTTGGCCGCCGCCATCCGGGCACTGAGGCCGGCATTCATCCCGAGGGTGGCGGAGCGACGGCGGGGCGTCATGGCGGAGGGCGGAACTGGGGTCATTAAAGGTCATGTCCCCGTGCTTGCCGGCGTTCGCCCCGGGACCGCCGGCGGCGATGGACGTTGCCGGCGGCGGCCGACCGACCGAAACTGCCGCTGCTGCCTGCCGCCTCCATGTCGCTGGACTACCGCCTCAACGCCTTCACCCACGCCACCCCCCCCGCCCCCGGCAGCGGCATCCGCCTGGGCATCTGGCAGGGCACCGGCACGGCCGCCACGGAACAGGCGGTGGCCGAGAACCTGGCCCGACTGGAGACCGTCGCGGCGATCGCCGCCGCCCAGCAGGTGCAGCTGCTCTCCTTCCCCGAGCTCTACGTCAGCGGTTACATCGTCACGCCGGAGCTGGCCCGCCGCCTGGCCGAACCGGTCGATGGCCCAAGCCTGCAGCGGGTGGCGGCGGCAGCGCGGAGCCACGGCCTGGCGATCGCCTGCCCCTATGCCGAGCGGGCGATGGTGGGCGGAGAGGAGCGCTTCTACGACGCCATCGCCCTGTTCGGCCCCGATGGCACGCTGCTGCGCAACTACCGCAAGACCCACCTGTGGGGACCGGACGAGAAGCGCTGCTGGAGCCCCGGCTATCAGCTGCCCGAGGAAGGACCGGCGTTCACGGTGCAGCAGGTGAACGGGTTCCCGGTGGGATTGCTGAACTGCTACGAGGCGGAATTTCCTGAACTGAGCCGTCGCCTGGCCCTCAATGGCGCCCGTCTGGTGCTGATCCCGACTGCGGCGGATGCCTTCGCGATTCTCAGCACCGGCGAACGCACCGACCGGCCCTACCCCGACATCTCCCGCTCCCTGATCCCCGCCAACGCCATCCAGAACAACTGCTTCGTGGCCTATGCGAACCGCTGCGGCGAGGAAACGGTCAACGGCAAGGTGATGGCCGGCTACCTGGGCAACAGCATCGTCGCCGGCCCCCATGGCGACGTGCTGGCCGCAGCGCGCCAGGAGCCGACGCTGCTGATCGCCGATTGCTGCCCGGCGGATTACGGCCCGCTGCATCCCGCCAGCACCGACTACTTCCAGGATCGCCGTCCCGAGCTCTACTGAACCGCTCCGCTGGGGAGCCAAGCGGTGGCGTTGGCTGCCGGCTCCGGGGGATCCGGCGCCGCTGCAGCCGCAGCCGTCCACCGGTTCCCCATAAGGTGGCGGCCAGTCGTGAGGGCCGTCGATGGGTTCCGCTCCCCTGCCCAGTTCCGCCGAGCTGGCCCGCTACCTCGAGGCCCGCGGTGAACTCGGCAAACCCTGGATGTGGCAGCTGCTGCGCATGGCCAAGCTGCGGGAGGAGAAGGATCAGCTGGCGCCGGAGGACTACGACCGCCGCCTGAGCGAAGCCCATGCGGACCTGATGCGCCTGGGGGAGTTCTGGAAAGGACGGGAGGCGGAGGTGTTCGGCGGCGCCTACCAGCCATCCCAGGTGCTGGAGCCCCTGCCCGGTTCCCCGGACGACCGCTGATGGCCTCCGGATCGACCCCGGACGGAGCGGCCAGCAGCCTGCCCCAGCCCTATGGCCTCTCTCCGCTGATCCGCTTCACCCTGATCAGCCTCTACGGGGCCCTGGTGCTGCCCCTGCCCTGGCTGGCCCCGGCCGAGCTGAGGATCGTGCTGCTGCTGGCCCTGCCCCTGGGGCTGCTGCCGCTGCTCGCCCTGCTCAGCGAGCGGGTGCTGCTGACGGAGAGCGAGCTGCAGGTGGGCTATCCGGCCTGGTGCAACCGCTGGCTGCGGCGCGGCTGGTCGCTGCCCTGGACGGCGATCGAGGGGTTGACCCCGGTGAGCACCAGCCAGGGAGGACGGGTGTATTACCTGCGTCGTCGCCCAGGAGCCGGGGATCCGAAGCCCCAGGCCTACCTGCTGCCCCAGCGGCTCGACCGCTTCGAGGAGTTTCTCGGGCAGCTGCAGCAGCGCACCGGCATCGACACCTCACAGGTGGTGCGGCTGACGCCGTTGTGGACCTACCAGCTGCTGGCCGCCCTCTCCCTGCTGCTGCTGCTGGGGGAAGCGGTGGCCCTGCTGAAGGGTTGGACCGTCCCGGGCTGAAGTCGGGTGCCGGTCAGTCCGTTCAGCCTGGAAAGCGCTGAAGAACCCAGGGTTCCACCGCTCTGAAAGTGAGCTCAAAACTCCCGCGGTCTGAAGTACGACGCTCAGATGGCTGTCGCGATGGGGGTAGATCCAAGCCGCCCCAGCCACAGAGCGGCAGGTGGTTGGTGCGGGAGCCGCAGAGGCCTCGGAAGCTGCTTCAGCTGAGGCGACTGGTGTTGACCGGGGAGACCAGCTGGGCCGAACCGGCCTCCTCCTCCTGGGTCGGGAGGGTGTCCAGACTGAAGCGATAGCCCTGCTGGCGCATCGTTTCGATGCCGCCGCCCTCCCCAAGACCGGCCTGCTCGAGCTTGCGGCGCAGGGTCAGCACCTGGGTGTCGACCGAGCGGGGGCCACCGCTGAAGGGAGGCCAGGCCATGCGCAGCAGCTCCTGGCGGCTGCGCACGACCCCCGGGGGCATCAGCAGGGCGCAGAGCAGGGCGAATTCCCTCGGGCTCAGCTCCACCGGCTGGTCCCGCAGGGTGACCTGGCGGAGCAGCAGATGCACCTCCAGCGGCCCCACGCAGACCCGCTCCTGCAGACCATGGCCACTGCGGCGCAGCAGGGTGCGGCAGCGGGCTGCCAGCTCCTCAAGGCCGAAGGGTTTGCGCAGCACGTCGTCGGCGCCGGCATCCAGCAGGGACACCACCGGCTCGGAACCCGAGCGGGCGGTGAGCACCATCACGGGGCAGTGCAGCTGGGCGGCCAGTCGCAGGGCGGAATGCTCCTCGAGCAGCTCGGCGCTGACGAGCAGGTCGGGGGACTGCTCCTGACAGATCTCGATCGCTTCGCGGGCTGTGGCGACCGCGGCGGCCAGGTGGCCGTCCTGGCGCAGGCGCTGGGCAAGCACCGTGCGCAGGGTGGCGTGGGGATCGACGACCAGAACCCGGCGAGGGGTTCCCTCAGGAGCTGGAGGCGAAGTGGCGGGGTTCTGTTGGATCATGCGGATCAGACAGGGATCGAAGCAGGACGCGCAACAGAACGCGTTAGGTGAACGAATGCTAACGGCGAACTCCCATCTGGACGCGTATCAGGCGATGCCTTCCCAACCGTCCCCTGACCTCCGCTCGCAGGGGCGACGACCAGGGAGCAGAATGGAAAACAGCGTCCCGCGGGCTGAGGACCTTCATGACTGCCCTCCAACATCCCGACGCCATCCGTCATTTCCAGTCCCTGTGCGACGCCTGTCAGGGACTGGCCGATCGTTATCACGGCCCCTCTGAGCTCCGGCTCTACGCCGACGGTTATCTGCATGCGCTGCGCCGCACGGGGGTGCTTGACCTCCACTCCCAACGCCGCCTCGAAGAGCTGATCGAGCGCTGGATCCTCGATCCCTCATCGTTCATGGGGCCCGATGGCGATCCCCGTCCCCTGTTCGAGAACAGCCGCAACTGACAGCGAACCCTCACATAATCACTCCCCCTGGGCAACCTGAGTGGGGACCTGCGCCTCAAGTCCGAATTGCCCTGGAGTGTCGGACATCCCTCCGGTGACCGCTTCCTGACAAAGCCAGGGATAAGAGCGGAAACTGAGTTGCTCCTGGCTGCTCCGAGCCCCCGAGGCCTGCCAGCCGTTTGCAAACGGCCTGGAAGGAGAAGCCTCACGCGGATGCGGAGACGGTCTTTGGCCGGCAACCAGGATCCACAGCGGTCACAAGCCAGGCGAAGCCCCCTCCCTGGTGAACGATTCCCGGCAACACCTCGAGCCACCCCCCGGCGCCATCTCGTCATGGCAAGGGGGAAGGGGAAACCCAGCGCCGCGGCGGCCGAGCGGAGCGGCACCCGATGGAAGCCGACCCTCCCGAGCCTGCAGCAGCAGACGCTCTGAAAGGGCCGACGAACGAGGATGCAGACCAGATGAGGAGACCTGAATGAACGCCTCCAGGGCGCAGGTCAGGGCTCAGGAGGCCAGGGCCACTTCCAGTTTCTCGCGCAGCTCGCCATTGTTGTACATCTCGATGAGAATATCGGATCCGCCCAGAAACTCACCTTTCACATACACCTGGGGGATGGTCGGCCAATCGGAGAACTCCTTGATTCCCTGGCGGATCTCCATATCAGAGAGCACATCGAAGGTGTCGAAAGGCACCCCAAGGGAATGCAGGATCTGGACCACATTGTTGGAGAAGCCGCACTGGGGCATCAGCTTGGTGCCCTTCATGAAGACGAACACGGGGCTGCCGGCGATCATCGTCTCGATGCGTTGACGGAGCTGGGCGTCCATGGGGAGCTGGGGCTGGGTGGGGGGGATGGGAAAAGGGGGCGGCTCTGGACCGGGCGGATCGGCTCCGCAGCAGTTCAGGCGGGCAGGGAGGTCTGCAGGGCGAGGGCGTGGATCGCCTCACTGGCCAGCTCGTCCTTCAGGGCGGCATAGACCAGCTGGTGTTGACGGACCCGGCTCAGCCCCTCGAAGGCGACGGACTGCACCCGGACCTGCAGATGATCACCACCACCGGTGAGGTCCTCGACCTCGACGCTGGCATCCGGAATGGAGCGCCGGATGGCGTCCCTGACCTGATCCGGTTGAACCATTGCGTCCCTGGCTTGCAAAAAGCCAGTCGAATCTAGGTCCGGCCGTCCTCAGCCGGCCGGAGTGGTCGGGGCCGGAGCCGTGTACGGCGTGCTGACGAAGCCCAGCTCCAGCAGCTGCTGATAGGCCTTGCGGCCCTGATCGCTGGTGGGGGTCATGGTCTTGACCACCTCCACCAGCAGCGGCACCGCCACCTCCGGCTGGTTCTGGCGGCGGAACAGGGCCGCCAGACGCAGATTCGACTCCACCAGGAGCCCCAGGGTCTCGCGCCCCTTCTCATCCATCTCGCGGGGGATGCGGGCATCGAGGCCCCGGAACGATCCGCTCAGGTCGCGATAGAAGCCCAGCAGGCGGCGGCTGGCATCCCGGGCCTGGTCGTACAGCCGGCGGGCTTCCGCCAGGTTGCCGGCGGTGGCGGCCTGATCGCCGCGGTCGAGCAGGGCCTTCACCGCCGTGAGATTGAACGGGCTGCCGCTGCCCTCCAGCACCCGCGGCGACTCCACCAGGGACGGGGTCTGGGCCAGGCCGGGGGCCAGGGGCAGGCCGGCGATCAGCAACCCGAGCAGCGCAGTCCTGCAGCGGGGGAATCGGCGGCTGGTCAGGCGGGTGGGACGCCCGAAGGAAGCGCACGGCCGCATCAGAAAAGACTCAGGTTGCGGCGAACTCTACGGGCAGAGGATTGGTCGCCCCAGCACAGATCGGGCCGCTTGTTCGGCCGACTGCATCGCCACGGCCAGCTCGGCATTGAAGCGCCGCGCACCGTCCCGTCCCTGGCCGGCGGGCTGCAGCGGCGTGCCGAAGCAGAGCGCCGCCTCATCCCGCAGCCGCGGCTGCGGATGGCTGTAGGCGATGCCCACCGGCACCACGGTGACATCCACACCCTGGCCGCGGGCCAGCAGGGCCAGCCTGGCCAGCCCCTGCTGCAGCTGGATCGGTTCGTCCTGCTGGCGGATCTTGCCCTCCGGAAATACCACCAGCTGCTGGTTGCAGGCCAGCAGATCGAGGGCGTAACGCAGGCTCGCCAGCGTGGGCCGGCCCTGGTCCACCGGAAAACAGCCGAGGCGATGCAGGAACCAGCCCTGCAGCCCCCGCATCTCATCGATGGTGACCATGAAGCGGCAGTCGCGGCCGCTGACGCGGCGCCCGGCCACCCGCGGCAGCAGCAGCGCATCCCAGCGGGAGCGATGGGTGGGTGCCAGCAGCACGGCCCCACCGCGCGGCAGCTGCTCCGCACCCAGCACGGTGATGCGCCCGAACCAGGCGGGCATGACCAGATCCTGGGTCAGCACCATCGCCAGGGGCGCCAGCCAGGGGCTGATGCCGTTGCACAGCCCCTGCTCACGCCCACTGATCGGCGCCGAACCGAACGCCCCCACTCCTGCCGGCGGGGTCGCACTGTTCATCAACGGGGGACCCTGCGCCGCCAACACCGGCTTCCGATCGGTTGCACTCTCTGGACCGTAGACATGCGCCGCCCAGCTCGTCGGGGGTCGCGGGCAGTTGCCCCTGCGGCCGATAGGGTCCCCCCATCCCGCTCTGCCCGCTCCCCCAGCGCATGGCCAGCCTCGGCGTCAATCTCGATCACCTCGCCAACGTGCGCCAGGCCCGGCGCACCACCGAACCCGACCCCGTCACCCATGCGCTGCTGGCGGAACTGGGCGGCGCCGATGGCATCACCGTGCATCTGCGCGAAGACCGCCGCCACATCCAGGACCGGGATGTGGACCTGCTGCGCGCCACCGTGCGCACCCGGCTGAACCTGGAGATGGCGGTGACCGCCGAGATGGAGACCATCGCCCTGCGGATCCGGCCCGACATGGTCACCCTCGTGCCCGAGCGCCGCGAGGAGGTGACCACCGAGGGGGGGCTGGCGGTCGCCTCCCAGCTGGACGCGATCACCCCCCTGGTGGAGCGGCTGCAGCAGGCCGGCATCGGGGTCAGCCTGTTCGTCGACCCCGACCCCGTCCAGCTGGAGGCCTGCCGCCGCAGCGCGGCCCGCTGGGTGGAACTGCACACCGGCCGCTATGCCGATGCCGCCTGGGTCGACCAGCCCGCCGAGCTGGCCCGGCTGCAGGAGGCCACCGCCCTGGCCCGCAGCCTCGGCCTGCGGGTCAACGCCGGCCACGGCCTCACCTACCGCAATGTCGAGCCCGTGGCGGCGATCGAGGGCATGGAGGAACTGAACATCGGCCACTCGATCATCTCCAGGGCCCTGGCGGTGGGCCTGGAGCGGGCGGTCCGCGAGATGAGGGTGCTGGTTCAGAATCCGCGGCGCGACCCGCTGTTCGGCAGCCTCCAGCCCTGATCCCCATGTCCACTTATCACTTCGTCGCCGCCAGCGAAGCGTTCCTCACCGTCGAGGAGCCGCTGGAGGAGGTGCTGCGCGAACGTCGTCGCCACTACGGCGAATCCGGCAAGGCGATCGATTTCTGGCTGGTGCCGCGGCCGGCCTTCCTCGAACGCCCCGAACTGGCCGAGCTCAGCCGCTCGGTGCCGCGGCCGGCGGCAGCGGTGGTGTCCACCGACCCGAAGTTCATCACCTTTCTCAAGCTGCGGCTCGAGTTCGTGGCCCAGGGCAGCTTCGAGGCCGCCGACCAGGACACCGCCCTGGCCGGGTTGCCCTGAGCGCTGTTCCCCGCGGGCCTCAGGCTGGCAGCTCCGTCGCAGTGCCGACGGCTGAAGGCCATGCCCGCCCAAGGGTCCGGACGCTCAGAACAGCCCGAGGAAGCGGCGGCGGGGGGCCTCCTGGCCCTGTTCCTCCTGCCCGGGGGCCTGCCGTCCCTGGCCTCCGTCCTGCTGATACCGCGGCAGGTTGTCGCCGATGGTCAGCAGGGCCTCCTTGTTCTTCCACCAGATCCAGTCGCGGATCGGCGGGGTCTCCAGCAGCTCGCGGCGGGTCAGCCCCAGACCCAGACGGCCCGAGGCCTCGAGCAGCACCTCCACCATCTCCTCCCCATCGCGGCAGCGGGCCAGGGCCTCGTTGGTGCGCCGAGCCCCGTTGAGCGCCTTCACCAGCAGAGCCACCCGCCTGGCGGCGCTGAGGGTCTTCGGATCCATCCCAGGCGCTGCGGGTGGCGGCACCGTACCAGCG
Source organism: Synechococcaceae cyanobacterium (assembly GCA_035285905.1). Taxonomy (GTDB): domain Bacteria; phylum Cyanobacteriota; class Cyanobacteriia; order PCC-6307; family Cyanobiaceae; genus Cyanobium. Next base: position 15,802 of record JAYKJA010000010.1, on the reverse strand, counting down.
TTCGCCGGTCCGCGGGGACCGTGCCACGCCCTGTCGCGATCGCGGCCGCCGACCAGGTCTCAGGTGACAGATCGGCAGACGTCCGTTCACAATGAGTCCATCGCCACCTTTTATGTCTCCCCGAAGCCGCCGCAAGCGCCACTGGGTCATCGGGGACGTTCACGGGTGCGCCCTCGCCCTGAGCGAGCTGCTCAGGCGCCTGCCCCCCGACGATCGCCTGATCTTCTGCGGCGACGTGATCAACCGCGGCCCCCGCATCGAGGCCGCCATGGAGCTGGTCTGGGACCTGGTGCAGCAGGACCGGGCCATCTGGCTGATGGGCAACCACGAACAGGCCCTCGCCGATGGCCTGCGGCTCGGCACCTGGCAGGCCCAGCGCTGCCTCGCCGGCTGCGACACCTACCGCCAGCTCGGTGACCGCGGCGCGCGGCGCTGGCTGCCCCGGCTCGCGTCCCTGCCCCTGGCCTACTGGGGCCGCGGCTGGGTGGCCACCCATGCGGGTCTCGACCCGCTCACCTGGCGCCCCGATCTGGCGATCCGCACCCCCTTCTGGGACGCCTACGACGGCCGCTTCGGCGATGTGATCGTCGGTCACACCCCCTCCCAGGGGGTGCGGCGCCGCGGCCGCCACATTGTGCTGATCGACAGCGGCGCCTGCTACGGCGGCCAGCTCAGCGCCTACTGCCCCGAAACCGGGGCGGTCGAACAGGTGCCCGGTCTCACGGGCATCCCTGTCTCCTCCCTGCCCCAGCACCCCGCCTTCGCCTCCAGCGGCCCGACGCCCCTGCCCTCCCTGGCCGGCCCCCGCCTCGGCTGATCCCTCCCGCCCCCCGTGCTGACCGTCTACCGCAGCAACCGGGCCGAGTGGCTGGCGGAGCTCCTGGCCCTGCAGCTGCAGCTCGACCCCCCCGACCCGTTCCTGAGCGTGGCCGTGGTGGTCAACACCTGGCCCACCAGCCGCTGGCTGTCCGAGCAGCTGGCCCCGCCCCTCGGGGGCATCAGCGCCAATCTGCGCTTTCCCTTCCCCGGCGCCGCCCTGCGCGCGCTGGTGGAGCGGCTGCTGGAGGCCCTGCCGGATCCCACCCCGGCCGAGGCGTCCTCCCGAGCGGCCGAGGTTCAGCCCGGCCCGGCGGCACCCGGCGGCGATCCCTGGCGGGCCCCGCAGCTGGTGTGGCCGCTGCTTGAGCTGCTGCCGCGCCTCTGCGCCGAGCTCGAGGCCAGCGAAGGCGGCGCCATGCTGCGCAGCTGGTGCGACCCCGCAGCCGGCCCCGGCCCCGTGAGCCTGCAGCTGTGGCAGATGGCCCGGGCCATCGCCGACGCCTTCGATGACTACGCCCTCTACCGGCCCGGGATGCTGCAGGTCTGGCAACAGGGCCGCAGCGAGGACGACCGCGGCGATCCCCTGCCCACCTCCCAGCGCTGGCAGTGCGCCCTCTACGGCCTGCTGCGCCAGCGGCTCGGCTGCGATCCCTTCGGCCTGCGCGTCTCGACGGCGATCGCCCGGCTGCGGCAGGCCGCCTCCCTGCCCGAAGCGGTGCTCGCGCCGCTCGGGGGGCAGCTGCGCCTGTTCGGCATCAGCAGCATGGCGCCGGTGCAGGTGCGGCTGCTGGAGGCCCTCGCCCGCCACAGCCCCGTCACCCTCTACCTGCTCACCCCCTGCGAAGACCTCTGGCAGCGCTGCGGCGAACGGCGCCTCGCCCGCCGTGACGCCCTCACCGGAAGCCTCGAGATCGACCCCAGCCTCGAGCAGGAGTGGCTGCTGAAGGCCCCAGGCCTGGAAGCGCGCTTCGGCCGCCTCGGCAGCGAATTTCAGCAGCTGCTGGAGGGCTGCGACGGCGTCAGCGAAGGCCAGGGCTCGGGCGGCAGCCTCTTCTGCGCCGCCGCCTCCTTGCAACGCCAGCCGCAGGACGACGCCGCAGCGGCCCCGGACGCTGCGGCGGGCACCGCTCCTCTGCTGGCCCAGCTGCAGCAACAGCTCGCCGATCCGCAGCAGTGGCCCCGCCTGTCCCTGGATGCCGCCGACCGCTCCCTGGAGTTTCACGCCTGCCCCGGGCCCCTGCGGCAGGTGCAGGTGGTGCGGGATCGGCTGCTGCAGCTGCTGGCCGCCGACCCCAGCCTCGAGCCCCGCGACATCCTCGTGATGACCCCGGACGTGGACCGCTTCGCTCCGCTCGTGGCGGCGGTGTTCAGCGACAGCGACGCCACCGGGGTCAGCCTGCCCTGGCGCATCACCGACCGCAGCCAGCAGGACGCCCCCGGCATCAGCCGCGGGCTGCTGCAGCTGCTGACCCTGGCCAGCGAGCGGCTCACCGCCTCGGGCCTGGAACGCCTGCTGCAGTGCCGGCCGCTGCTGGAGAACCTCGGCCTCTCCAGCGAGGAGGGCGCCGCCCTCAGCCCCCTGCTGCAACAGGCGGGCTTCCGCTGGGGCCTCGATGGCCGCGAACGCGGCGGCGATCCCACCCACAGCCTTCGCTGGACCCGTGACCGGCTGCTGCTCGGGCTGGTGCTGCCCGCCACGCCCGGCCTCGCCCCCGCCGACACCGCCCCCTTCCCCTGCGGCGTCCCTCTGGAGACGCTGGGCCGCTGGCTGCAGCTGCTGCAACGCCTCAGCCACTGGCTGGAGCTGCTGCGGCAGCCGGTCTCCGCGGCCGCCTGGCAGAGCCGGCTGCAGACCCTGCTCAGCGACCTGTTCGGCGACGGCGGCGAAGCGGCCTGGGAGCTCCCGCCGCTGCTCGGTGCCCTCGACGCCTGCTGCGCCTCGGTCGGCGAGGATCTGCCGCCACTGGAGGCCGGCGTGCTGGCGGCGGTGCTCGAGGAGCAGCTGAGCGTCGACAGCGGCCGCTTCGGCCACCGCAGCGGCGCCCTCACGCTCAGCGCCCTCGAGCCGATGCGGGCCATCCCGCACCGCGTCATCGTGCTGCTGGGCCTCGATGCCGGCGGCTTCCCCCGCCAGAGCCAGCGGCCCGGGTTCCACCTGATGGACCAGCGCCGCCGGCTGGGGGATCCCAACAGCGCCGACCAGGACCGCTATGTGCTGCTCGAAGCCCTGCTCTCCGCCCGCGACCACCTGCTGATCAGCTGGAGCTGCCGCGATGACCGCACCGGCAACCCCCTGGAACCCGCCAGTCCGGTGCGCCAATGGCTCCAGTGGCTGGAGGGTGAGCTGCCCCCGGGACAAGGCGATCGGCTCCTGCACAGCCACCCCGCCAATCCCCTCGACCCGGCGGCCTTCCAGCCCGACGCCCACGGCAGACCTCCCGCCAGCTGCGACCGACGGCTGCTGCGCACCCTGCAGCAGCTCTGCAGCGCCCCGCCGGATGCGGCCCTGGCCCTGGTGGATCGGCCGATGCCCCCCTCTCCTGAGCCGGTCCCGGAGGCCCACGCCCCCGACGGACGCGAGCCCCTGCCCCGCTTCGAGGAGGTCAGCGCCTGGCTGCGGGAACCCCAGCGGCAGTGGCTGCTGGAGCTGGGCCTGCGCCCCTCGGAATGGGAGCAGCGGCTCGATGATCTGGAGCGGCTGATCCTCGCTGAAACGCAACGCTCCGCCCTGCTGCGGCAGCAGCTGATCGCCTCCCCCGACCGCCGCAACGCCGACGACAGCGTCTGGCTCGAGCACTGCCGCGGCCAGGGGCTTCTGCCGCCCCGGGCCGCGGCCGCCCTGGAGGCCCGCCTGCTGGAACAGCGCTGGAGCAGCCTCCAGGCCGTGCTCGCCGGGCTCGGTCCGCGCCAAGAGCGCGCCCTGCACTGGCGCGACTGGCTGGTCCCCAGCCTCTGGTATGGCGACTGCCTGGTGCAGGTGCATCCGGCCCGCCTCAAGCCGTCCCTGGCCATGGAGCTCTGGCTGGCGCTGCTGCTGGCCTGCGGCGGCGGCCAGGCCCCGCGGCGCGCCCTGCTGATCGCCCGCGACGGTGCCGAACTGAAGCCCCTGCTGGAACTCCGGCCCCCCGAGCCGGCCACGGCGGACGCGGAACTGCAGCGCCTGCTGCAGCTGCGGCGGGAGTGGCTTGGTCGCTGCTGGCCCGTGCCCCCCCGCAGCGGCTGGGCCTTCCTGGAGGGGGAGCAGAAGCGGGCCGGACAGGGCTGGAGCCTGGCTGGTCAGACCTGGGAAGGCGGCGCCTACCTGCAGGCTGAGCGCCGCCAGGCGGAGATGGTGCTGTGCTTCGGCGCCGACCGGCCCGCCGCCTCGCTGCTGGACGACCGCTTCGCCGAGCGGGCCGCGGCGCTCTACGGGCCGCTGCGGGAGGCGATCGCATGAGGACCTCCCGCAGCGGCTCCCGCCGCCGCCCCCGTCCCGGCGGGGCGGATGCCACCGCCACCCCCTCGCCCGACGCCGCAGGGCGTCCCGGGCCGGCGGCTTCGGCAGCGCCGGAGCTGCAGCCCTTCGAGGCCAACGGCTTTCCCCTCCACCCCGGCGTGCGGCTGCTGGAAGCCAGCGCGGGCACCGGCAAGACCTTCGCCCTGGCCCATCTTGTGCTGCGGCTCATCAGCGAAGCGGGCCACGGCATCCGCCAGCTGCTGGTGGTCACCTTCACCGAAGCGGCGGCGGCGGAGCTGCGGGATCGCATCGCCCGGCGCCTGCAGCAGGCCCTCCAGGGTCTGGCGGGGGATCCCCAGTGGCAGCCTCCCGATCCGGTGCTGGCCGACTGGCTGGCCGGGCAGCCCGATCCCCGCATCCGTCGGTTGTGGCAGGGGCGGCTGCTGCTGGCGCTGGAGGAACTCGATGCCGCCGACATCACCACGATCCACGGCTTCTGCCGCCGCACCCTCTGCCGCCAGGCCCTGGAAGCCGGCCTGCCGCCCCGACTGGGCCTGGACGACGACCCGGAGCAGCGTCTGCAGGAGATCGTGCACGACTACTGGCAGCAGCAGGTGCTGGGCCTGCCGATCCACCTGGTGGGCGGGCTGCGCAGGGGCGGGCTCTCGCCGGAGGAGCTGGTGGGGCTGCTGCGTCTCTGCGATGGCGATCCCGCCCTGCAGCTGGATCCCCTGCCGGAGTCCCTGCCCCGGGAGCGCCCCCTGCCGGAGGTGCTGCCGGCCCTGTGGGAGGCGTGGCGCGACGCGTTCGTGCGGCTCTGGCAGGACCGCGGCGAGGCCCTGATCCAGGACCTGCGCGCCATCGCCCAGGACTGGCGCGACCGCGGGCAGGCAAAGACCGGGGACTACGTGCCGAAGCCCCGCACGGATCGGCTGGCCCTGATGGCCGAATGGCTGCTGCGCACGGATTGGCAGCCCGGGTACGACGCCGTGCTGGAGCAGAAACTGCTGACCGGCTTCTTCCATCCCGGCCGGTTCAGCCAGGAGGCCCGCAAGGTGGAGGGCGCTTCCGGGGTCCCGAGCCTGCCCCAGGCCGAGCTGATGCAGGCGATCGCCCGCCTGGTGGACGGGCCTCTGGAGCTGGTGCGTCTGCATGCCTGCCACTGGGGGCGCCACGCGCTGCAGCGGCGGCGCCGCCAGGCCGGGGTCATGGGCTTCTCCCAGCTGCTGGAGGCCCTCGACCCCGGCCCCGACGCCACCGGCCCGACCCCCCTGCTGCAGGCGGTGGCCGGACGCTACCGGGTGGCGCTGATCGATGAATTCCAGGACACCGATCCGATCCAGTGGCGCATCCTGCGGCTGGCCCTGGGCAGCGGCGACCACCTTCTCGTGATGGTGGGGGACCCCAAGCAGGCGATCTACCGCTTCCGCGGTGGCGACCTTGCCACCTACCTGGCCGCCCGGCAACGGGCGGACGCCCGCTACAGCCTGCAGCAGAACCGCCGCTCCAGTCCCGCCCTGATCGCCGCCCTCAACGGCCTGATGGCCGGCCCCGGCGACGGTCGCAGCGGACTGCCCCGCTCCGGGCTGGCGGTGCCGGCGGTGGAGGCGGCGGCTGATCTGCACTGCTGCGCCGGCACCCCGGCCGCCGCCCTGGCACCGGTGCAGCTGCTGCTGCCCATCCCGCCGCGGGCGGCCGGCGCCCCGCTGGCCAGCAAGACCGCCCTGGAGGCGGAGCTGCCCGACCGGATCGCCCTGGCGGTGCTGCAGCTGCTGGGTCAGACGGTGCTGCTGGGCCGCGGCGAGCGGCAGCAACCCCTGCAACGGCAGGACCTCTGCATCCTGGTGTCCACCCACGACCAGGCCGAGCGGATCCGGGCGGCCCTGGAGCAGCGGGGTCTGGCCAGCCGCCTGGTGAGCCGGGCCGATGTGTTCGCCTCCCCCGCCGCCACCGCCCTGCAGCGCCTGATCGATGCCCTGGCCGATCCGGCCGATGCGGGCCGCCTGCGCCTGCTGGCCGCCTCGCCCCTGCTGGCCTGGAGCGCCGCCGAGATCGCCGCCGCCCCGGCGGAGCGCTGGAGCGCCCTGGCCGGAGCCCTCGATCGCCTGGCCGGCCAGCTCGGGGTCATCGGCCTGATCGGTGCGATCAACGGCCTGCTCAACAGCGAGGCGCTGGCCCGGCTGGCCCTGGGGGGGCGCCTGCTGGCGGACCTGCAGCAGGTGGCCGGCCTGGTGCAGGAGCGGCTGCACGGGGAGCAGCTCAGCCCCGCCGCCGCCGCCGACTGGCTGCGTCGGCTGCGGCTCGACCCCGACCGCCATGTCCCTGAAGCCCACCAGGCCCACAGCGACCGGGTCGACGGGGCGATCGCGGTGGTGACGGTGCATCGCAGCAAGGGGCTGGAGTTTCCGGTGGTGATCTGTCCGTACCTGTGGCAGTCGGCGGGTGAGGGAAGCAGCGAGCGGGCGGCCCTGCGCTGGCAGGAGAGCCCCGAGGCCCCGCCACGCCTGAGCCTGCACGCCAACCGCCGCTGGGGCGTGGGCTGGCAGGCCGCGCGCCGCAACCGGCTGGCGGAGGAGGCCGAGCGGGAGCGCCTGGCCTACGTGGCCATGACGCGCGCCCAGCATCTGCTGCTGCTGGCCTGGATGCCGGCCTCCGGCCACGCCTGCAATCCGCTGCAGCCCATGCTGCTGCCGCAGGAGCCGCTGCCCCAGCCCGACGAGGAGGACGACCGCCGCCGCAGCGACGAGGACTGGCGCACCGCGATCGCCGCCTCGCTGGAGGCCCGCCAGCTGCCGGTGGCGCTGCTCAGCGAGGCACCGCCCGACGCGGAGAGGCCCCCCTCCCCGTCACCGCCGGCCGCGGGCAGCCTGAGCTGCGGCCCGGTGCCGCAGCGGCGGCTGGACACCCTCTGGGGCCGCAGCAGCTACAGCAGCTGGACCCGCTCCAGCCACGGAGCAGCGGCGGATCCCGCCAGCCTCGACCAGGGGAGGGACACGGCGGACCCGGATCCGGATCCCTCCAGCGCTGCGGACCCCGCTGGCCCGGAGAGGCGAGCGGCGGGCGGGGCAGCCTGGAGCGACACCGGGCCGCTGGCCGGCTTTCCGCGGGGGAGCGGCCCCGGCGAGTGCCTGCACCGCGTGCTGGAGCGGCTGGACTTCCAGCAGCCGGCGCACCCCACGACGGAGCCGAGCGGGGCGGCAGACGAGATCGTGGCGCAGGAGCTGCGTCGCGCCGGGCTGGCGGCGGACTGGCAGGTCTCCCTGCTGGAGGGACTGGAGCAGCTGCGCCACACCCCGTTCGGCGGCCCCCTCGGCGGCTGGAGCCTGCAGGAGCTGCCGGCACAGCAGCGCCTCAACGAACTGCAGTTCGATCTGAGCCTGGGACTGATCCGGGCCCGGGACCTGGAGGAGGCCTTCGCGGCCCATCCCGGCGGGAGCCTCGACCAGGCCTATGCCTCCCGCCTGGCGACCCTGCCGGTGGAGAACCGCGGCTTCCTCACCGGGTCGATCGATCTGGCCTGCCCGATCACGACGGCGGCCGGCGAACGGCGCTGGTGGGTGATCGACTGGAAGAGCAACTGGCTGGGACGGCGGGATGCCGAGGGGCACCCCCTGGGATGCGGCCCGGCCGACTATCTGCGCCCGGCCATGGCCGAGCTGATGGCGGCGCGGCACTACCACCTGCAGGCCCACCTCTACCTGGTGGCGCTGCATCGCTATCTGGGCTGGAGACAGCCCGGTTACGACCCGGGGCAGCACCTGGGTGGCTATGCCTATGTGTTCCTGCGGGGCGTCCCGGGAGCCCTGCCGGCAGACCAGCGGCCCCAGGAGGTGCCCGGCGTGTTCCTGGAACAGCCACCGCTGTCGCGCCTGCTGGCCCTGGACCAGCGGCTGGGGGGCCGGCCATGACCCTCCCGCCCACCGGCCGGGACCGCGGGGACTGGCTTGCCGAGCTGGGGCTGGCCCTTGGCGAGGCCCTGCCGCGGCTGTACGGCGACCCGCAGGAGCCCCTGCTGCAGGAGCTGCTCGTTCTGCTGACCGGAGCCCTGGGGGAGGGCCGGCTGGAGCTGCCCCTTGCCGGTCCGGCCCCGGAGGGGGCCGATGCGGCGGCGTGGCCCGCGGGACACCGGCGCGCCGCGGCCGCATCGCCGCTCAGCCGGGATCCCGATGGCCCCCTGGTGCTGACGGAGCGTGGGGTGGCCTGGCGGCGCTGGCAGCAGCAGCGGCAGATGGTGCTGCAGGCGCTGCTGCAGCGGGTGGGACAGCCCCCGGCCTGGGCCGGGGGCGAGGCGGCTGGGGACGGGGCGGCCGGAGACGTCGGCGCCGCAGGGTCGGCCGCGACCGCCGCCGGACAGGCGCGGCTCGATCCCCAGCAGCGGCTGGCCGTCGCCGCCCTGCGGGAGCACCGCCTGGTGCTGCTGGAGGGGGGTCCCGGCACGGGCAAGACCAGCACCGTGCGGGGGCTGCTGGAGGCCGTGCGCCGACAGCGGCCCGCTGCCCGCATCCAGCTGGCGGCCCCCACCGGCAAGGCGGCAGCCCGGCTGCGCAGCGCCTGCGACGGCCTGGTGCCCTGCACCACCCTGCATCGGCTGCTGGAGAGCCGCGGCGACCGCTTCGGGCGCCATCGGCAGCGACCGCTGGAGCTCGATCTGCTGGTGGTGGATGAGGTGTCGATGCTGGATCAGGCCCTGCTGGAGGCCCTGCTGGAGGCCCTGCCCGACCCCTGCCAGCTGGTGCTGGTGGGCGATGCGGCCCAGCTGCCGCCGATCGCCCCGGGATCGGTGCTGCAGCAGTTGCAGGAGCCGGCCATCCGGCGGCAGCTCGGCGGAGCGGCCATCCACCTGACGCGGGTGTACCGCAACGCCGGCGCGATCGCCGCCGTGGCCGCGGAACTGCGGGCGATGCTGGATGAGGAGCCGGAGCCGCTGAGCCGCCTGCGGCCGCGCCTGGAGGCGCTGGGCCCGGCGGACAACCTGGCCTGGCTGGAAGCGGAGCCGGGCAGCCTGCCGGCCCCGCTGCTGGAGCGGCTGCGGAGGCAGCAGCGAGAACTGGCGGAGCTGGCCGGCCGCTGGAGCGCGGCAGCGGCAGCGGAGGCGACCGCACTCGAGACCCGGCTGCTGGCGCAGCGGGATCGGCTGCTGGTGCTCTCTCCCCGGCGGCCGGGACGCTGGGGGGTGGACAGCCTGCACGGGCTGCTGCTGGGAGCGGCGGCCGGACGATCGGCGGCGGAGTGGCCCAGCGGCACCCCGGTGCTGTGCTGCCGCAACCTGCCGGACCTGGGCCTGGCCAATGGCGATCTCGGGGTGCTGGTGGGTCCGGAGCAGGAGCGGGCGGGCCGGCGGCTGCTGTTCGCCGGCGCCGAGGGGCAGGCGCTGCGCATCCACCCGGCCCAGCTGGCCGGCGCCGTGGAACCGGCCTTCGCGCTGACGGTGCACAAGGCCCAGGGCAGCGAGGCCGAGGAGGTGATCGTGCTGCTTCCCGGCGGCGAACCCCGCGATCCGCGGCTGCTCTACACGGCGCTGACGCGGGCTCGGCAGCGGGCTCTGCTGATCAGCGCCAGGGGGTCCGCGGGCCCGCTGCCGGCGGCGGCGGCGGGCGAATGCCGCACCTGAGGCGTCTTTGTCATGGCCTGCCAGCAGAGGGATCCGCAGGCGGGCGGCGCCGGGAGAATGGTCCTGGGATTCATCCCGTCACCGACCTCTGCACGCGCCACCGTGAGGGAGCTGTCCGACATCCCGGGCCCGGCGGCTGGGCCCGGCCCCTGCACCCCGGCCGGCGAGGGGCGCAGCCAGCGCCCCTGGGGCTGGTTCGAGACCCTCGGCGAAGGGTCGGGCTATCGCGTCAAGCGCCTGTTTCTCAATCCGGGCCAGCGCCTGAGCCTGCAGCGCCACAGCCACCGCAGCGAGCACTGGGTGGTGGTGTCCGGTCGGGGCCGACTGACCTGCGACGACGCCCTGCTGCCGGCGGAGCCCGGCATCAGCCTGTTCATCCCCACTTCGGCCATCCATCGGGCCGAAGCGGAGGCCGACTCTCCGGGGCTGGAGATCATCGAGGTGCAGCGTGGGGACTGGCTCAGCGAGGACGACATCGAGCGCTTCGCCGATGACTACGGCCGCAGTGACGAGCGCCGGCAGCCCCCCTGCTGAAGGTCTGCCGACCGCTCGGTGTTAAGGTCTTTTGCATCTTTGATCGAAGGCAAGGCAGCCGGGGATGGCCCAGTCAGGGGGCACCATCCATCACTGGGTTGCTGCCAGCCTGCGGTGAAGGATTCCGTTCACGACATCCGCAGGCTCCTTTCCTTTGACTTCCACCCTTTCCGGGGACGTGCTGTCGCGCGTCTCCACCGTTGACGACGTCCTGCTGGTGGGAGAGGGCATCCCCACCGCCGGAGCGGTCCCGACGGAGACCATCCCGCCAGCGGAAGCGGCGAGCGAGGCTCCTGCCGAGGCGCCCAGTCCCGAAACCGACGAGCTGGAGGAAGCACTCCCCGGCTCCGTCGCCATGGGGACGGTGGCGAGCGACGACGGCAGCGAGGCCTCACCGCCCAGCGGCTTCACGCGGTTCGGCCTGAATGCGGAACTGCTGGCGGGTCTGGAGTCGATCGGCTTCAACCAGCCATCCCCCATCCAGAGCGCCGCCATCCCCGAGCTGATGCTCGGCCGCGACCTGGTCGGACAGGCCCAGACCGGCACGGGCAAGACGGCCGCCTTCGGCCTGCCCCTGCTGCACCGCCTCGATCTGCAGCGCCGGCAGGCCCAGGTCCTGGTGCTCACCCCCACCCGGGAACTGGCCCTGCAGGTGGCGGCCGCGATCAGCGGGTATGCCAGCCAGCTGCCCCAGGTGCGGGTGGCGGCCGTCTACGGCGGCGCCGACTTCCGCGACCAGATCCAGCAGCTGCGCCGCGGGGCCCAGATCGTCGTCGGCACCCCCGGGCGGGTGATCGATCACCTGCGCCAGGGCACGCTCGATCTCTCCGGACTCTCCGCCCTTGTGCTGGATGAAGCCGACGAGATGCTGCGGATGGGCTTCATCGACGACGTGGAGTGGGTGCTGGAGCAGCTGCCCGAACAGCGTCAGGTGGTGCTGTTCTCGGCCACCATGCCCTCGGCGGTGCGCCAGCTCGCCCAGCGCTACCTGCGCGACCCGGCCGACGTGACGATCCGACGCCGCGAGGCCGACGGCCGCCGTATCCGTCAGCGTTTCCTGATCGTTCCACCCCAGCAGAAGCTGCTGGCCCTGGAGCGGGTGCTTGAAGCCGAACGGCAGGACGGCGTGATCATCTTCGCCCGCACCAAGGCCGTGACCCAGACCGTGGCCGAATCGCTGGAGGCGCGGGGCCATGAGGTGGCCGTGCTCAACGGCGACGTGCCCCAGGCCCAGCGGGAGCGCACCGTCGAACGCCTGAAGGATGGCCGCATCGACGTGCTCGTCGCCACCGACGTGGCGGCCCGCGGGCTGGATGTGGATCGCATCGGGCTGGTGATCAACTACGACATGCCCTTCGACAGCGAGGCCTACGTGCACCGCATCGGCCGCACCGGTCGGGCCGGCCGCAGCGGCGACGCGATCCTGTTCCTGACCCCGCGGGAGCGGCGGCTGCTGGGGGGCTTCGAGCGGGCGGTGGGCCAGGCGATCGAGCCGATGGGCCTGCCCAGCAACGCCGAGATCAACCAGCACCGCCTCGACCAGCTCAGCCGTCGCCTCAGCGACTGCCTGCAGACCCCGCCGGCCGGGGAAGAGGAACGCGCCCTGCTTGGGGAACTGCTGCAGCGCCTGGCACGGGAGCAGGACTGCAGCCCCCAGGACCTGGCCCTGGCGGCCCTGCAGCTCAGCCTGGCCGGCCGACCGTTGCTGCTGAGCGGCGAGGACCCGGCCCTCTCGCTGCCGTCGGAGCGCCAGGAACGCGGCAGCGGGCGCAGCCCCCGGGCCGGCGTGGGCGGTCGCGGCGAGCGGACGCGGGGCGGCCCGGGCGACGGCGATTCCGAGAACGAGGCCCCGGCCCCGAACATGGAGCGCTTCCGCATCGAGGTGGGCTGGCGGGACAGGGTCAAGCCGGGCAACATCGTCGGGGCCATCGCCAACGAAGCCGGCCTGAGCGGACGCTCCATCGGGCGCATCCGGATCTACGACACCCACAGCACCGTCGAACTTCCCTGCGGAATGCCCGACAATGTGTTTGCTGACCTGCGTCGGCTGCGGGTGATGAATCGTGAACTGGCGATCTCCCGGCTGACCTGCTGATTCTCCTTCCGTTCTGATGTCGCTCCGACGCCTCCGCCTGACGCCCCGAGTCGCCGGACGTGCCCTGCCGCTGGCCGCTCTGGCCGTCGGCTCCACCGTGATCGGCGCCTCGCTCAGCCCCGCAGCGGGCCGGGCGGGGATGCTGGCGGACACGGTGCGAGGCCTGTGCCTGTCAGCCTTCCATCAGGAAATGTCCAAGGCGGGCAAGGTGCCCCCCGCCGGCATGGCCGATTTCGCCTGCAGCTGCGTCACCGAGCGGATCGTGGATGGCAGCTCGCTCGATGCGGCCCGGCAGAGTTGCCGGCTGGCGACGACCCGGCGCTACCCCCTCTGAACCCGGGGAGGCCGCACCGGATCACAGCCGGCCTTGAGCCATGCCTCAGGCGCAGAGCTCCGAGACGTCGCGACTGCTCAGCACCGTGACATCGGCCATGGCCAGCCGTTCGACGGCGTAGACGAGCGAGGGTTGAGCACTCTCGCTTTCACAGCAGACAAGGGTCTGGAGCAGGTCGAACAGATCCTGCGGGGCGAGTTCGCCGTCCTCGCGCCAGGCGAGGCTCCAGGGGACCGGTGCAGTCATCGGGGTTCGCTGGAATCAGGGTTTCCTGACAGTGGGCCATTGTGAGGGATTGCGGATCAGTTCTTCCCCTTCGCTTTCGGTTTGCTTCAGACAGCTTTACAAACCAGGCCTGCCTCCCCCCTGGGCGCCCGCGTCCCCGGGCATCGGCCCGGCCGCGCCCCCTCCTCCCGGATCCCGGCCCAGGAGAGCCCTCCACCCCGGCGATGACCCAGCCCACCCGCTGCCCTCCGCCCGGTCACCCGGAGGCCGCGATCCGCGGCGACGCCCACCGCTGCGCGATCCTGCGGGGCCACTGCATCAGCTGCCCCTGACAAACGATGGCCTCTGCATGCCGGCGAGGGACGTCGGCCGCGGACTCCGGCTCCGATCCCGCCCCTGCCGCTGCGGCGACCCGCCATCGGCGCCTGGGGGAGAGGGCACAGGCAGGCCGGCGTGATCGTGATCACCCGGCGCGCGGCCCTGCCCGGAGACGCGGGGATGCCCCGTTCCCGGCGGTCCCGTGGGGGCCGGGTGTAATCCAACCGAGGGGTAGAGTGCTAAGGATTCCCTGGCGTACAGGTTCCCTTCGGCGCGCTCAGCCGGCTGCGAACTCCCTGAGATCGACCCTGTCGCGGTGTCGGTCCCACGGTCCTCACACCGACCACTGGCCTTCCCTCGAGAACCCGACATCGGACGAATCAGTTCCAGGTTTCTTGAGTTAATGACCATTTACGTCGGCAACCTCTCGTTCCAGGCTGAACGCGAGGATCTGCTTGATCTCTTCGGCCAATACGGCGAAGTCCGCCAGTGCAGCCTGCCTCTTGACCGCGAGACCGGCCGCAAGCGCGGTTTCGCCTTCGTTGAGCTCGCCGACGACGCCTCCGAACAGAAAGCCATCGACGATCTTCAGGACGTCGAGTGGATGGGTCGGATGATCCGCGTCAACAAGGCCACCCCGCGCGAAGGCGGCGGTGGTGGTGGCGGCGGCGGCCGCGGTGGCTACGGCGGCGGCGGCCAGCGCGCCGGCGGTGGTGGCGGCAACCGCGGTGGCGGCTATGGCGGCGGTGGCGGCAGCTACGGCGGTGGCGGTGGTGGCGGCGGCTACGGCGGCGGTGGCGGCAATCGCTGGTGAGCTGAAGCCCACCGGGCCGCGCCGGCGGGTGCGGCCCCCTGATCTCCGGCCATGACCACACCGGCGGCTCCTTCGGCGCTGATGCGGCTGCTGCGTCTGCTGCGTCCCCATCGGCGCCGCTGGCTGCTGGCCAGCCTGGCTTCTGTGCTGAACAAGCTCTTCGACCTGGCCCCGCCGGTGCTGATCGGCCTGGCGGTCGATGTGGTCGTGAAGGAACAGCACTCCTGGCTCGCCCAGTTCGGGCTGCGCGGGGTTCCGCAGCAGTTGCTGATCCTGGCGGCGCTCTCCTTCGTGATCTGGAGCGCCGAGTCGCTGTTCGAATATCTGCAGGCGCTGCTCTGGCGCCAGCTCGGCCAGACCGTCCAGCACAACCTGCGGATCGAGGCCTATGCCCATCTGCAGCGTCTTGAGCTTTCCTTCTTCGAGGCCCGCAGCAGCGGTCAGCTGCTCTCGATCCTCAACGATGACATCAATCAGCTGGAGCGGTTCCTCGATCAGGGAGCCAACCAGCTGCTGCAGCTGGTCACCACCGTGCTGGCGATCGGCGCGGCCATGCTCTGGCTGTCTCCCGGCGTCGCCGGGGTGTCCTTCCTGCCGATCCCGCTGATCCTCTGGGGTTCACTGCGCTTTCAGCGGCAGCTGGCTCCCCGCTACCGCGAGGTGCGTCATCGCGCCGCCGCCATGGCCGCACTGCTGACCACCAATCTGGCCGGCATTCTCACCATCAAGAGCTTCGTCGCCGAGGACTGGGAAACCCGGCGGCTGACCGAGCTGAGCGACGCCTATCGGCTCAGCAACCGACGCGCCATCCGCCTGTCGGCGGCCTTCGTGCCCCTGATCCGCTTCGCGGTTCTGTTCGCCTTCCTGGCGATCCTCGTCGTCGGTGGCCTGCAGACCTGGCAGGGGCGGCTCGCCGTCGGCAGCTACAGCTTTCTGGTGTTCATCACCCAGCGGCTGCTCTGGCCGCTCACCGGCCTGGGCCAGACCCTGGATGACTACCAGCGCGCCATGGCCTCCACCACCCGGGTGATCGACCTGCTGGAGCAGCCGATCCGCATCGCCTCCGGCAACCGGCGCCTGGAGAGCGGCCGGGTGCGCGGCGCCATCCGCTTCGCCGCCGTGGAGTTCGCCTACCCCCGCCGGCCCCCGCTGCTGCAGGGATTCGAACTCTCCATCCCCGCCGGCCACACCCTCGGCATCGTCGGCGCCACCGGCTCCGGCAAGAGCACGTTGGTGAAGCTGCTGCTGCGCTTCCACCCGCTGCAGGCCGGCCGGATCCTGCTGGACGACCAGCCGATCGACAGCCTGCGCCTCGAGGACCTGCGGCGCTGCATCGGCCTGGTCAGCCAGGAGCCGTTCCTGTTTCACGGCAGCGTCTCCGAGAACATCGCCTACGGCCAGCCGGAGGCCACCGACGCGGCGATCCGCTGGGCGGCGGCTCAGGCGGAGGCCGCCTCCTTCATCGAGGCCCTGCCCGACGGCTACGCCACCGTGATCGGCGAGAGGGGTCAGCGTCTCTCCGGCGGCCAGCGCCAGCGCATCGCCCTGGCCCGCGCCATCCTCAAGGACCCTCCCGTGCTGATCCTCGACGAGGCCACCGCCGCCGTCGACAACGA
>JAYKJA010000009.1:0-35093 GCA_035285905.1 Synechococcaceae cyanobacterium | reverse complement strand
ACAGCACCCTTGGCTCCCTGGCTTCCCCTGCTGTCCAGGACACTGCGACCCCAAGCAGCAACCACAGCTCCCGCAACGCGGCACTGATCGGCCTGTTGGCCATGTTGGCGGGAGCTGGAGCCGTGGCTTCAGGCTGGTTTTTCCTGCATCGCTCTGCGTTCCACAGCAATACCAATACGCGCTCTTCAGAGCTGCCACTGAGTGGGCTGGATAGAGCCAGAAGCTCTCCACAAGCCCGGCAAACTGGCCCTTCCCCCGGACGGGATCTGGCAAGAGTTCCTGCCAGAACCCCTGGCACGCCATGGGGTGATCAGACTGCGTACAAGTTCGGGGTTATGCCCAATGCTGAATACCCATTAAGCTGCGCCTTCTCACGCAGTGACCGATCCGGTGATCATGTCACGGATACGGGCCGAATGGAATTCTGGGCTTGCCGCGATCTCGGCGGTAGCGAGCTCGCTGGATACACCATCCGCTGGGCAGATGGGGAGGCAACAACTTATCGATTCCACGGTGCTGGCCTTGGTAGCGTTACGGGCACTCGGGGTGAGACTCACTCAATGCGTTGGCGCAATGGCACCTATCGCGGCGACCAGGTTATCATCATTGACCATCAAGATAAGGGTGAATCGTGGATCCCTGGTTACGTTCGCAGCGAGAACTCGTGATTGATGGATCTTTCTTCGTTTCGCCCTTGCGTCCCTTCTCGGGCTTATGGACTTGCTTGTCTATTCAGCTCTCGGAGAGGCGCAGGGCTGTGTTCTCATGATCGGGACTTTTGGCCTCGTTGCGAGATTCTGTGGCGGGACCGGTTGTTGGGCTTTTGGAGTCCTGGCTGTACCCGGGAGGGTGATTCTGCCATGGAACTGATGAGATCAAAATGCAGCGGAATCCGTTGGTGCTCTTGCTTCGGGTGGTGCAACTGCGGCGTCGAACTCATAGAAGCCTGCAGGCAGAATCCGCAGGATCCTGTCAACCTTGTGCTGGTGGTCGACGCAGTCCCTTATGCCTTTCCGCGTGACATCCGGCCAGCCAGGCCGGCAGGCTGGCCTCTTCTGGCTTGGAGGACTGTTCAGCCAGTGCTGCTCGGCGAGGCCTGCTCATGGCATGAGATACTGCAAGCGGTCGAGGCCTGAGGTCGGCGATGCGCAATGGCGCCACGGATCGATCCACCAACTCAGCGGACCCCGGCGGAATTGACGACCATCAGCTGGGTCAACGCCTGGCTTCGATCCTCGCCGAGCAGGCTGCCCGCCAGCTGCCGTCGGGGGCGACCCTTGCACGCCTGCAGGACCTGCTCGGTGCCGACACCACCCTGCTGGGTCCCCTCCGGGATCTGCTGGCCCGTCCCGCCTTTCATCAACTGATCAGCGCTGATCAACGATCCCTGCTGGTGGGGGGGCGCGATGCCCTGTTGCAGGAGCTTGCGGTGGTCTACCACCCGCTGATGCTGGCTCGTCTGGCCGCAGTCATTGACGGTTGTCTGGGTCTGCCTGCAGGCTCCCCTGCAGCAGCAGGCGCACCAGCGACCCAGACCCCGCCAGCCCCGCTGCGCACACCCGCTGTTGCTTCCCCGTCCGGGGGCCAGGCTTCTGGGGGGCGGGATCCGCGATCCGTCAGCGCAACCTCTGCCGACAACGTACGCCACTGGCCCAACACCACGCCGTCAGCGCCTCCCGCTCCCGCCCAGGCTCCAGCTTCCCGCTCCAGCGGTGCCATTGCCGTGTTGATTGCGGCCCTCTCCTCAATCGCTGGTGCCGTGCTGCTGGCCATGGTGTGGTTGGTGATGGCCAATCGCCCTCCGGACCCCGCCACGCCCTCTCTGCCGAACCGCGCTCCTGATCCTTCCCCTTCAGCCACGTCCACTCCAACGCCCAAGGCCCCCGGCGACTCTCCTGCCCCCTCCCCACCGCAGGGCGCATGGGGCGGTGCTTCGGACTACAAGTTCGGTCAGCTGCCGGGTGGTGAGTTTCCCCACAGCTGCGCCTTTTCCAGGACAGACCCGCAGGGCAGGGTGACGATCAGCAAGTCCGAGATTGAGTACTGGTCTTGCCACGATATGGGCGGTAGTGCGGACCGTGGGTATCGGGTCCGCTGGGTGGACGGCAAGGAAACCCACTACAGCTTCGGAGCCAATGGCGTTGGAACTGTGGTTGGCACCAATGGATCCACCTATCCGATGAGTTGGCGCAATGACAGCCATCGTGGATCTCCGATCGTGGTGATCAGCCATGAGGATGGCGCTACCACCTGGATACCGGGGGCGATCAATTGAAGTCCCCTGATCCATCTGATCATCTGCCTCCAGACCAGCAGGATCCCTCATGGGATCCCCCCTCCTCGGCTCCCCCCCCTTCAGGCGCCGCTCCCGATGGGCAGGAGACGGCTGGTCCAGCCACGGCTGCTTCCTGGTTCGCTCTGCTTCTGGCGGGCCTGACCTGCCTGGGGATCGGCTGGCTGCTCTCCCAATGGTTGCCCGGCCCGGGGCGTGCGCCGGCAGCCTCTGATGCCGATGCGATCAAGATCCCTGAAGCGGATACCGCTGTCCGCATCGACGGGGCTGGGGCTGTCCTCTCGCCAGCTTCAGCCCCTTCTGCGAAAGGACAATCCTCCACCGGCGTGCCGGGCCCTGCCCCCGGAGTGATGAGTGCCGTTCTGCAGTGTCTGGCCAGTACACAGCGGGAGACCCAGGCTCCAGCCGATCCGACCAACTATGGGCCTCGTCTGACGCGTGATTGGCGTGGGCTTCCCGTTCCCCACGCTCCGTCCATCATCGTTCTGCACGAAACGGTCGTGGATGAGACCACCGCATTGAATCTGTTCCGTCGTCGCCATGATTCGGATGCTCATCAGGCCAGCTATCACGTGCTGATTGCCCGAGATGGTCGCCGCATTCGCGTTGTTCCCGACGCCATGCGTGCCTTTGGTGCTGGCGATTCAGCCTTGAACGGTTTCGCTGTTCAACTGAAGCAAGGCGTCAAGCCCTCGATCAACAATGTGGCCCTGCACGTCAGCCTTGTGTCCCCTGCAGACGGCGTAGATGGTGAGCGCAGTGCTCACTCTGGTTACACCGCTGAGCAGTATCGCAGCCTTGCAGATCTGCTGGCCTATTGGCAGGTCAGCTACGCCATCAGCCCAACCTCTGTGGTGACCCATCAGGAGGTGGACCGCAGCGGCAGTCGTAAAGACCCTCGCAGTTTTGAGTGGGGCAGGCTCCGCAAGGACCTCCAGGTGCGATCACTGGCCTGTGGTGCCACTCCACTCCTGGCTGATCTGCGCAGGCCATCCCCTGAAGCCACGGTGCGCTGAAGATGGGTGAATGAACTCCTCTGGCTGAGGTGAGTGCTGCGACTGTGCTGCGCCGGTGCCCTCCTCCCCCGGCTCCATCCTGCAGCTATCCATGGGCTCACACCCTGCCCATGTACTGCCCCCACAGCTCCGCCGCCAGGGCACCGGCGGCGGCAGGAGCGGGGCGGTTGTTGTCATTGCCCATCCAGATGCCGGTGAGGACTCCCCTGCTGGGGGAATAGCCGATGAACCAGGCGTCCACCCCGTCGTTGGTGGTGCCCGTCTTGCCGCGGGCATCGGGCACGACTGCAGCGCTTCGGCCGGTGCCGATCTCCACGGCACGACGCAGCATCGCGTCCATCTGTCCGGCATGGCTGGGGTCGATCAACTGCTGCGGTTTCTCCGCCAGGGGCGAGAAGACCCCCCGCGCCGGGCAGCTGCTGAGGGTCTTCTCCGAGCCGCAGATGCCCAGGTCGTAGATCCGCTCCACCCCATGCATCGGTACGGTGCGGCCTCCGTTGGCCACCACCGCGAAGGCCCGGGCCATTTCGTAGAGCAGCACCTCATTGCCCCCCAGCACCATGCTTGGATCCGGCCGCAGCAGCTCTGACGAGATGCCGAGCCGGCGGGACATCTGAATCACCTTGTCGAATCCGACCCGATCGGCCAGGTGCAGGGCCACGGGGTTCTCTGAATAGGCCAGTCCATCGGCCATGCTCATCCCCGTACCTCCCCGCAGGCAGCCGCCCTGCAGCTGGTAAATCGGGGCACAGGAGATGATGTCGGCCGGGCTGATTCCCTGCTCGAGCGCGGAGAGATAGGTGAACAGCTTGAAGGTGGAACCCGGCTGGCGCAGCGACTGGACCCGGTCGAACTTGTAATCGCCTCCTCCCACATAGGCCAGGATTCTGCCGCTGTGAACATCCAGGCTGATCAGCGCGGCCTGGTTCACCCCGATCGGCCGGGCCCTTGTTTCCAGAAATCGGCGCAGGATCTGCTGGGCTCTGGCCTGCAGCTGGGGATCGATCGTGGCGACCACGAAATAATTACCGCCTTCCTTATTGGCATCGATGTTGAGCGAGAAGCGGGGCCCCTCAAGTTCCCAGAGCGTGTAATCGCTGAAGAAGGGAAAGCTTCGCCAGCGTGATTCCCGGCAGACGCTGGCGTCGTAGATCAGCGGCCGCCTGAGCGCATCGCGATACTGCTCCTGGCTGAGGTATCCCTCCTCGAACATGCGGCGCAGCACCAGATCCCTCCGCAGTTTCGGCGTCCAGATCTGTTCGTCCGGCAGGGGTTTTTCCTGGCGGCCTGTTTCGGCTTCCCGCTCCAGCCGTTCCTGGCGCAGTTCCCCCGGCGTGGGCGCACAGATGTTGTAGCCGTTCGGACTGGGCAGCAGGCCCACCAGATAGGCGGCTTCGCTGGCATCCAGCTGCCTGACGGATTTGCGGAAATAGAGCTGAGATCCTTCTTCAAACCCTTCAGCACCAAGCCCCAGAAAGGCCCGGTCGAGATACATCTTGAGGATCTGATTCTTGTTGAAACGCGTCTCCAGCTGCCATGACACGGGCAGTTCCCTGAGCTTGCGCGCAAAGGTGGCCCGTTTGTTATAGCTCTTCTCATTCTCAGCCAGGCGTACCCAGGGCCAGGGAGAGCGTGGATTGCCCTGTTTCACCCAGGGGTAATAGAGGCGTGCCACCTGCTGGGTGATGCCGCTGCCGCCTCCCGATTTCTTCACCAGCGACCGCAGGGTGCCGCCGAGGTCGAGGCCGCTGTTCCAGCCGTAGCGCGAATCCTCCGAGGCGATCAGCGCCTGCCTCAGCACCAGCGGATAGTCCTCCAGGCCCGGCATCGCCGTGGAGGCTCCCTCCCTGGAATCGATCCTGCGCCCGTTCCCATCCACGATCTTCACCGGGCCCCCGATGAAATCCACCCGTGAGCCCCCCGAGATCGTGCTCAGCAGCAGCAGCGAGCCGATCACCACCCCCGAGCCGATCAGGGACATCACCCCCACCCCATGCACCAGCCGCTGCCAGGGGCTACGCGGGTGGATGTAGCGCAGGGTGGGGGCCTCGCGCAGGGGGGAGCCCAGCTGCACCGCATCGCCATGGCGCAGGGCGATGGCCCGGATGCGGCGATCCTTCCAGTAGATCCCGTTGGCCGAGTCGAAATCCTCCAGCACCCAGTCGCGATCCTGGGGACGATCCTTCTCCACGAAGGCATGCACCCGGCTGATGCCCTCTGCTTCAAGGGCCAGTTCGCAGCTGGGGTCTCGACCGATGCGCAACCTTTCCTGTTGCAGAAGCCGTTCGCCGATCAGCCGTTCCCCCTGCCACAGCTGCAGACGGGCCTGCGCCTCGTGGCATCGCATCCACAGCTGTTTCATCGCTGCCAACCGTTCCCGCAGGCTGCCGTCGGCCAGCGCGGTCAGGCCCGCCGTGCCCTCAGGCTCCGCTCCCCCAGCCGCGGCGTGCGCGTGCCGTGCCGCACGCTCCGCTCCACTCCGCTCGTCCCCCGGTGTGGTGCTCTGACCCTTCCGGACTGCAGCTCCAGACAGGTGCGGGAGGGCTGCCTGTTCCCCCCCAACCGTGCTGCCGGCAGCGTGCATCGTTCGTCCCGTTTCTGCCGGCTGTGCTGGGCCCCTCGCCGCGGACTCGTCATCCATCGTCTGACCTCGCGTGCGATTGCCCCTGCCATAGGCTACGCCTATTATCACGACCCCTTTCGGTGGAAAGACGGCCGGATCCCTGGGTTCCCTTTCGCTTGTGGGTGGCGCTGACCATCGCGCTGTTCGCCCTCAGGGCGGTGTCTCTTGGAACTCCCCTGATCTGGTTGGGCCAGATTCCTGGCTGGTTCCTGCTCGTGATGGTGATGGTGACCATCGTGCTGGCCGCGCGGGCGTTGCTCTTTCCCCGGCGTGTGGTCCCCTGGCGGGATGGGGAGCCCGGCATCTGGGCCGAGATTCACCACGACTGGCGCCGCCTCTGGAACCGGCGCGGCCGATGACGTGGCCTGCGCGACCGTCTTCCGGTGGGCCTGAGCCATGAGCCCCGATGCCCAGCTGGTGCTGCGCCACGACCCCAGCAAGGTGGCCAGGCTGCAACGGTCGACGCCGACCACCATCGGCCGGGCCGATGGCAACCGACTGCGACTGCTCTCCCTGGATGGCGTCGCCGACCACCATGCGGTGGTGCGCTTCTCCCGTAGCCAGGGCTGGCTGGTCTGCGACTGGCAAAGTGCGGATGGCACCTTCCTGGAAGGAGAACGCATCCGTCAGTGCCGGCGCCTCAGTGATGGCGATGAGATTCAACTCGGCAGTCGAGGCCCCATCCTGGTGTTCCGCCTGGTGATGCCCACCAACGCTCCCGCCCATCCAGCAACGTCCGGGCCCGATCCAGCGGCCGCCCCGACCCCGGATCGCCATGCCACGGCCGGCCAGGCTGTTCCACCGGCGTCAACCGCTCCAGTCGGACGCGTCGCACAGGCCCGGTCGGGAGGGGCCACTGCGCGCCAGGCTTCCTCAGGAGACCAACGCGCCGCCAGCAGGGGCTCTGCGGCAGGTCCTGGCTCCGGTCGAACGCTGCACATTGCCGGTCGGGAGATCCCGCTGAATGCGATCCTTTCAGCCCATGTCCGTAGCCGACCGCGCTATCCCCACAGCTTCAGCTGGTGGGTGTTGATCTGTCTGGGCAGCCTGGTGCTGCTCCCCTTTGCCTGGCTGTTCTGGGGTCTTCAGCTCGCCGCATTGACCGCCTGGATCCTCCTGGGTTCGCGCAAGCAGCACGAGCTGCTCGTCACCCTGCGTGATGGCATGGCCTACCGCCACAGTTTCGCCAGTCGACTCACCGCCATGACCCATCGCGACGGCATCCGCAAGGCGATCGGGCAGAGCGTCGACTCCGGATGATCCTCTGTCATGGGCATCCGTGAAAGCTGCAGATCTGAGCCACCAGCAGTCGACGCTCAACTCAATGCCTCCGGGATTCCTCCGTCAACCCGGATTCCATGGCTCCGCTCTGAATCCACCTTACGCTGATCTGCCGCGATGGTTTCGATGCTTCCGGAAGGAGCGACCCTCAGCTTCTCCAGCACGGCCACACCGATCCGGGTGATCCGCCACCTCGGGAGCGGCTCCCAGGGTCAGGTCTTCGAGGTTGATTTCTCGGGCGACTCCATGGCGATGAAGTGGTATCTGCCCGGTTGCCTGCAGCGGGACCCGCAGTTGCGCAGACGCCTGCTGGCTTGCATCAGTGCAACGCCACCGAACGAGAGTTTCCTCTGGCCGATCCTTGTGCTTGAGCCCGATGCGGAGAGCCAGCAACGATTCGGCATTCCGGCAAACAGCTTCGGGTACATCATGCCGCTGCGGCCGCGGCGCTTTCACCCTGCGGTGGCTCATACGGGAGGGATGATCGACATTGACTTTCAGCCGCTGCTGAAGGCCTGTTTTCATCTCGTGGAGGCCTTTCACGCCCTGCACAGCAAGGGCCTCTGCTACAAGGACATCTCGCTCGGCAACCTGTTCCTGGATCCGCTCACCGGCGATATCCTTGTCTGTGACAATGACAATGTGGATGTCAATGGCAGTGACCTGGGGGGGGTCCTGGGCACCCCGGGCTTCATGGCTCCGGAAGTTCTGCTGGGTCGTGAGCGTCCCGGCACAAACAGTGATCTGTTCTCCCTCGCCGTCCTGTTGTTCCGGCTGCTGACCCGCCATGACCCATTCCTTGGGGCCATGGAACTTCAGATTCGCTGCCTGGATGAGCCCGCCAGGCGTCGCCTCTACGGCCAGGATCCCGTCTTCATCTTTGCTGCTGACGATGAGCGCAATCGCCCCCATCCGGACACCCATTCGGCAGCGCTGGCCACCTGGCCGATCTACCCAGCCCACCTTCAGTCTCTGTTCCAGCAGTCGCTTGGTGGAGGGGCGCGGGACCCTGCGCTCCGGGTCTACACCGGTCAATGGCTCAAGGCGCTCTCCCGTTGCCTCGATCAACGGCGGCTCTGTTCGTCATGCGGTCAGGAGGTGTTCACGGAGCCTGGTCAGCCTGGCCACTGCTGGGCCTGTGGCGCTGAACTTCATCCCACCATCCGTCTGCTCACGCCATCCTGCGCGGTGCACGCCCAGCCAGGTAATGAGCTTCATGAGCACCACTTCAACCCACTGGCAGGAGAACGCATTGATGACCCGATTGCACGCATCGTCACCCACCCTCGTAACCCCGAACAGCTGGGCATGCAGAATCTCAGTCAACAGCCCTGGCGAGTGGCTGTTCATGCAGGGGATGCGATCACGCTGCCCCCAGGCAAGAGCTGCAGCCTGGCCAATCTCAAGGAAGTCCACACCCATCGGGGTGTTGTCTCCCTGACCGCCTGAGCTGCTGTTCCAGGCCGAAGTCCTCCATTTTGATCTGACATCCTCTACAGACATGGCTTTCCCTAATGTGAGGCTGACGCGCCGACCGCTTCACTTCATCTATCTCTGTGATTGTTCGGGCTCCATGCGGGCCCATGGCAAGATGCAGGCCCTGAATCAAGCACTTCGTCAATCCTTGCCGGGCATGGCGGAGCAGGCTCTTGATAATCCGGAGGCTCAGATTCTTGTGCGCGTGCTCAGTTTCGCTGACCGTGCCCGTTGGCATCTGCAGTCCCCAACACCCGTGGATCAGGTGCTCTCCCAGTGGACCGATCTGTCCGCCGCTGGGCTCACGGCGATGGGGGATGCCATGAATCAGCTGGCTGCCGTGCTCCGCTCGCCTCCGATGGAACAGCGTGCCCTGCCTCCGGTGCTGGTGCTGATCTCAGACGGGGCTCCCACCGATGACTTCAGCGCCGGGCTGAAGACGCTCATGGCTGAGCCCTGGGCGGTCAAGGCGGTGCGGCTGGCCATTGCCATCGGCCATGACGCGGATCTCGAGGTCTTGCAGCAGTTCATCGGCCCAGAGCCTCAAGGCGCGGAGGGTGTCCACGGCGGCGATGTCGATGGTGATCGCCTGCCGGGTGATCCTGGCCAGCGTTCGGGCAGGCGCCCCCTGCAGGCGCATGACAGCAACACCCTGGCGCGTTACATCCAATGGGCCTCCACCGCAGTGGTCGGCGCCGCCAGCCAGCCCCGAAGTCGTCCCGGGGGGTACTCCTCTGACGGCAACGTGGTCGTGCCTGACCTCCCCCCCACGCTGGTGGACCCAGTGGATGTCTGGTGAGCTGAGGCCATGACCCCTCCCCCCTCCGGTTGGAGTGCCCCGTGCTGTGACAGCCGCTCCGGCTCGGCCCATCGCCGGCGGGGGACCCCCTGCCAGGACTCCAGTGGCCTGTGGTGGTTCCAGGATGCGGGCCGGCAGCCGCTGCAGCTGCTGGTGGTCTCCGACGGCCATGGCGGCTCCCGTTATGACCGCAGCCAGGTGGGCAGCGAGCTGGCCTGCCGGGTGGCCCTGGACCTGGCCCATGCCCAGCTGCGCCGTAGCCGTCTCTGTCAGCCCGGGGGGGAGGACGAGTGGCGGCAGTGGCTGGCGGATGCCCTGCCGCATCGCCTCGTCTCCCGCTGGCGGGAGGCGGTGCTGGACCATGCCCGCCGCCATCCCCGCCCCGACGGGGCCTCCCCGTCCACCGTTCCCTACGGGGCCACGCTCGGCCTGGTGGTGCTCACACCGCAGTGGTGGGGATACACCGGCCTGGGGGACTGGGACCTGGTGCGCGTCGACGCGGCGGGCCCGGAGACCCTGATCAGCCAGGAGCCGGATCTGGGCGGCAGCCGCGGTGAAGCCACCTTCAGCCTCTGCCTGGAGGACGCCGCGGCCTGTTTCGCGGCGCGCAGCGGCCTGCATCCGCTGGAGCCAGGCAGTGCGCCGTTCTGCCTGCAGCTCAGCACCGACGGCATCCGCAAGTCGTGTGCGGATGACCGCGATTTCCTGCTCCTCTCCCGCCATCTCTGCGACCTCCCCCCCTCCCCTCCAGGCCAGCCCTCGCCGCTGTTCTCCGAGACCCTGGATCACATCAGCCGGGAAGGCAGCGGCGATGACGTCAGCGTGGCCATCGGCCGCTGGGGCCCGCTGCCGCCGCGGCAGCGCCGTCCCTCCCGGAGCCAGGGCCCCTGGCCGGTGATCCTGCCGCTCAGCCGCGAGCTGCCGCCGCTCCCGGCGGCCCAGGTACCCCGGGTCGTCTCCGGGCCTGTTCCGCCGGCGGCCCCTCCCCCGGATGCCCCGCCTCCGCCTGCTGCCGCTCCGCGACGGCCGGCCCGCCCACCCCACTGGCTTCGGGTCGCCCCCTGGTGTCTGGTCGGTGCCGGGCTGCTGGTCAGCGGCCTGTCCGCGGCGGCGATCCGCCTGGGCTGGGGGCCGTTCCGCCGCCAGCCGCCCGCTCCCCAGCCGCTCAGCCCGCAGCTGCTGGCGGTGCTCAACAGGGAGGCCGCTACCCTCTGCCGGCTGCGCAGTCGCGCGGTCCAGTCGCCTGGGGGGGAAAGGCCTGCATCCTCCGGCCCGAGGGTTGGGGGGCCGTTCCAGTCGCAGTCCACGCGGTCGGATCAGGACGGGCTGCCCTCCTTGGGCCAGCGGCTTGTGGGGCCTTCCGAGGCGCAGTCCGAGAGGTCGGTGCAGGAAGGAGTGCTGCCTCCCAGGCAGCGGCTGTTGGAGCCGTTCCACTCGCAGTCCGGGAGGCTGGAACAGAATGGGGCGTTGCCCCCCGGGCCGTCGCCTGTGGAGCCGCCCGCCGCCGGGGGCGTCGCTGATCGGCACCGTGATCCGGTCTCCTCCGGCGGGACCGCCCCGGACTCCGCCCCGGTCCGACCTGGAGCCCGGCGTGCTGTCAATCGAGAGGTTGAGGCCGACAGCGGCCTCTCTCGCCTCGACCCGTTGCTGCGTACCCAGATCCTGGCTGATCTCGCCCCCCGCAGGCAGACGTTCCAGGAGCTGCTGGCGCGCAGCCGCTCCCCGGGGTGGTTCCTGGCCGAGCCAGCCCGGGATCCCACCGGCGCCCTGATCGCCTGGAGCTACACCCAGGCCGCGATCAGGCCCCAGACGGCCCCCGCGGCTGGTCCGAAGCCCGGGTCCCGGCCAGGCCCTGCAGTCCCCAGCCGCACGACTCCAGGCAGCATTGCCTCGCTCTGTCCGGAGCTGCTCTCGGCGCTGCAGCAGCGCTGGCAGGACACACCCGCCCTCAGCGCGCGTCAGAAGGCTCTTCCTCGTCCCGCCATGGGCGCTGAGGAGGACGCGATCCAGTCACGCTCCAGGCTCCTGACTTCCGATCCCAACCGCTGACGGAGCCCCCCTGCCGCCCCGGCCTGGGCGGGAACGGCGTGGGGGCCGGTCACTTCTGCTTCAGCCCTCGCCGGTGGCGGGCTCCTCGCCGGCCTCGATCCGCTCGAGGCTGCGGGCCTCATCGCGGCGGAACACCAGCACGCTCAGCGGCGGCAGGCAGAGGTCGATCGAGTTCTCGTAGCCGTGGATAGCCCAGGCATCGCTGAACTTGCCGCCCAGGTTGCCCAGGTTGCTGCCGCCGTAACGCTCGCTGTCGGAGTTGAACACCTCGGCGTAGAAGCCCTGCAGCGGCACACCGATGCGGTAATGGGAATGGCTCTGGGGTGTGAAGTTGGCCACCACCACCAGCCACTGACCGCTGGCGCTGTCGCGGCGCATGAAGCTGATCACCGAATGGCGATTGTCATTGCAATCGATCCACTGGAAGCCGTACTGATCGAAGTCGTCGCCCCAGAGCGCCCGCTCCTGCTTATAGAAGGCGTTGAGGTCGTCGACGAGGCGCTGCAGGCCCAGGTGCGGTTCGTACTGGAGCAGTTCCCACTGCAGATCACCCCAGACGTTCCATTCGGCCCGCTGGCCGAACTCCATGCCCATGAAGATGGTCTTCTTGCCCGGGTGGGTCCACATGTAGGTGAGCAGCGCCCGCACGTTGGCGAACTTCTGCCAGTCATCTCCCGGCATCTTGTGGAGCAGATTGCTCTTGCCATGCACCACTTCATCGTGGCTGAGGGCCAGCATGAAGTTCTCGGTGAAGGCGTACCAGATCGAGAAGGTGACGTTGTTCTGATGGAACTGGCGGAACCACGGATCCAGCTCGAAGTAATCGAGCATGTCGTGCATCCAGCCCATGTTCCACTTCAGGTTGAAGCCGAGGCCGCCGATGTCGGTGGGCTGGGTGACCATCGGCCAGGTGGTGGATTCCTCGGCGATCGACAGGGCCCCGGGGAAATGCTGGAACAGCACATGGTTGGCCTGCTGCAGGAACCTGACGGCCTCGGTGTTCTCGCGACCGCCGTGCTCATTGGGGATCCATTCGCCATCGGGCCGCAGGTAATCGCGGTAAAGCATCGAGGCCACCGCATCGACGCGGATGCCGTCGATGTGGAACTCCTCGAACCAGAAGACCAGATTCGCCACCAGGAAGTTACGCACTTCATTGCGGCTGTAGTTGAAGATCAGCGTGCCCCACTCCTTGTGTTCGCCGATGCGGGGGTCGGCGTGCTCGTAGAGGTGCTGTCCATCGAAGAAGGCCAGGCCGTGGGCATCCTTGGGGAAATGTCCCGGCACCCAGTCCAGGATCACGCCGATGCCCTCGGCGTGGCAGCGATCGACGAAGGCGCGGAATTCGTCGGGGCTGCCGAAGCGGCTGGTGGGGGCGTACCAGCCCGTGACCTGATAACCCCAGCTGCCATCAAACGGGTGCTCCGAGATCGGCAGCAGTTCGATGTGGGTGAAGCCGCGGGCCTTGACGTAGGGGATCACCCGGTCGGCCAGCTCGGGATAGGTGAGCAGACGCGCCCCGGGCTTGAGGTCGGCCGCCGGCACGGGGGGACGCGGCGTGCCATCCGCCTCCACGTAGGGCTCATCCGCTGCGGCGTGCATCCAGCTGCCCAGATGCATCTCGTAGACCGCCACCGGCTGATCCAGGGGATTGCGGCGATCCCGCTCCTCCATCCAGCCGCCGTCCTGCCACTGGTAGGTGCCCATGGCGCAGACCACCGAGCCGTGGTTGGGACGCACCTCATGGCGGAACCCGTAGGGATCGGCTTTCTGATAGCAGTGCCCCTCCTGGGTGCGCACTTCGTATTTGTAGATGTCTCCCGGCTTCAGACCAGGGATGAACAACTCCCAGCAGCCGCCGAGGCGGGACTGCATCGGATGCATGCGGCCGTCCCAGCCGTTGAAGTCCCCGAGGATCGATACGCTGCGGGCATTCGGGGCCCAGAGGGCGAACTGCACGCCGGCGACGCCTTCGCGCGTCTCCACGTGCGCGCCGAGCCGTTTCCAGATGTGGTGATGGTTGCCTTCGGCGAACAGATGGCGATCCAGCTCGCCCATCCACTCCTGGCGGAAGGCCCAGGGGTCGTGCTGCTCGTGCTCGATGCCACCCCGCCGCACCCTCACCCGGTAATGACAGCCGGGGTCATGCTCGAGCCTCCGCTCGAAGATCCACGGGTGATGCGGGGTCTCCAGGGGCAGCGGCGCCGCGTCGGATCCCTCGGGCGGCAGCAGCTGCACCCATTCGGCATCCGGCATCCAGACCCGGATCACCCAGCCGCCTCCCTCCAGCGGCTGGGAGCCCAGCACCGCGAAGGGGTGGTCGTGGCGGCACTCCGCCAGCCGCTGGGCATCGTCGACCATCCACGCGAGGCTGGACACGGTCATGGGGCAGAAAGGTCGGCGGTGACGGGGAGCTTACGCTGCTTCGCCCGGAAGCCGGTGCCGGTTCTCCCGGCTGTCGCTCTGCCCTCCCCCCGGTCCCTGCGCCGCGCCCCCCCGTGCCGGGCAGGCCGGAGACGCCTGCGGCCGGCGTCCGCAGGCGCTGGTCTGGTCGCGGCCGGGGCTCAGGGGGCCGCCGGGGCGCTGGGCACCTGGGGAAAGTCGACGCCGATGATCTCGTTGCGGCCGTTGAGGATCACGAACAGGTTGTCGCTGAGGCGGTTGAATTCCGTGGTGACCAGCACCAGCCGGGTGCGGTTGGTGTTCTCCGCCTGGAAGGCCTTGCGCACCTTGATGTAGTTGCCGGTGAGCCTTTGCAGGTTCTGCCACTTCACCTGCAGGCTGGCCGGTGGAATCTCCGGCTGCAGCGCGGGGTCGAGAAAGCCGCTGGCCAGCACAAACTTGCCCTGGCCGAGCGCTTCGATGAACTGGCGCGCCACCTTCTCCGCCGGCTCATCCGCCACATCGAAGTGGTAGCCATCCAGGCGCCCCTTGGCGTCGATCGCCAGCAGCAGCTCCCGCGGGCCCGCCGCGGTCTTCAGGGTCACCTCCACCAGGCTCGATTCCATGCCGGGGATCACGTCCTTGATCACCCAGCCCAACAGCTTCGGCTGGGCCGCGATGTTGCGCTGCACCATCGCCGGGCTGGTCACCTGCTGCAGTCGTGGAGCGAACTGGGCGTAGCGGCTCTCCGCCGTGCCGCTCTGCAGCGCCTGCAGGATGCGGAGGGCCGCCTGCCGCGCCCGCTGCTCGATCTCGGCCGAGGTGAGCTGCGGTGCGCTGGTCGTCGCGGCGGCTCCGCTGGGCGGGCTCGCCTGGGAGCGGGCGGCGGGGAGGGCGCTGCCGAGCAGGCCGGCGGCCGCCAGCGCGATCAGACCACGGCGGAAGGGCGTCGACAGTCCCGGCATGAAGGCAGTTCAGGTCGGCTCAGTTTGCCCCAAACAGCGGAGCGATCCAGAGGTGCGCTCCCGCCAGCGACAGGGTCAGGCTGATCTCCCGGTGGTCGCTGCTCACCCCTCCCCAGGGCCGGGCTCCGCTGCCCGGGTTGACGGCGATCTGCGGCCAGGCTGATCCGGCCAGGGACAGGCGCAGCCGCTGGCCCGCCTGCAGCTGCAGCAGCAGCGGTTGCAGAGCCAGGCGGCGGGGCCGGGGCTGGCGGCAGTGCTCACCCAGGAAGCGGGCCACCCCCGTGCTGACCTGGCGCACCTCCCCCTGCGGCTCCAGCACCGACAGGGCGGCGCAGAGGTCGAAGCCCGGCTGGTCGGCGGCGACCGTCAGCCGCAGCTGGGGTTGGCCCTGCAGCCGCAGCGGCTCCGGCAGCGGCGCGGTCTGGAAGCAGGCCACATCGCTGCGGCGATCCAGGTCCCCCCGCGTGCACCAGCCCGCCTCCAGCCCCAGGTGCCCCCCCCGGCCGGGCACCGGACGCCAGGGGTCATGCACGAAGGTCAGGGTTCCGCGACCGGGGCGGTCAGTCCGCAGCCAGCCTTCGTCGTCCCGGGTCGCCGCCAGGCCCTCGCTGCCCAGCTGCCATTGATGCCGCTCCGCGGCGGCCGGCGTCCGCCAGGGACCGCCGGGGCCCACCTGCAGGGCGCAGCGCCAGCGCAGATCCAGCGGGTCCACTTCCGTCCCCGCGGGATCCATTCCCGCGGGAGCCATCCCCGTGGGATCCGCCCCCATGGGCTCCGTCCCCGCGGGCTCGCCCGGGTTGCCCCGGCCCTCCGCGTCGCCAGGCTTCGCCGGCTCCGGCCGACGGCCGCAGACCCCGGCGGCCTCCGTTGCGGCCGGATTCCCCAGATGGGCGCGGAAGAACGCCAGCTGCAGGGCGTCGATCCCCCCATCCCAGTCCAGGTGGGTCCAGGCGCCGATGCGCAGCCAGGGGTCGCCCCCCGCCCGCCGGGCCCGCCGCCACAGATCGAGGGTGCCGCGCAGGTGCGGGTCCTGCCAGCCGCCCAGCAGCAGCAGCGGCCGGCGCCACAGGGCCTCGGGTGGGGCGTGACGGCGCCAGCCGCGGGCGGCGGCCGGGTCGCGGCGCAGCCATTCCAGGCCCATGCCCCCGGGGTCGTGGCGCTCCAGCAGCGTCGGCCCCTCCCGCAGGAACTCGCCGCTCTCCAGGCTGCGGCGGATCTCCAGCCAGCCCTCCCCATCGCCGCGGTGGCGGCAGCCCTGGGCCGCCAGCTGCAGGGCCCAGCCCAGGCCGATGCCCCACCAGTGGGCGCCCCCCTCCGTGGCCCAGTGGAGCCGCTCGTCCAGGCCGCACAGGGCCGGGGCCAGGCAGTCCGGCAGCGGATCGTCGCCGTCGTCCGCCGTCGCTGCCGTATTCAGCAGCTGGCTCAGCCCCTGATAGGAGAAGCCGTAGAGGCCGACGCGGCCGTTGGAATCCGGCAGACGCCGCGCCCAGCGCACCGCCGCGGCCCCGTCGGCCGCCTCCTGGGCGAAGCCCCCGAAGCGTCCCTCCGAGCCGCCGCGACCGCGCACGTCCTGAATGGCCACCAGGAACCCGTTCCCGGCATACCAGCCCGGGTGCGCGTAGGTGACGGTCGAGGCGATCGCCCGGCCATAGGGCTGCCGCATCAGCAGCACCGGCCACGGCCCCGCTCCCTCCGGGATCCACAGCCGCGTCGCCAGGCGAACCCCATCGGCGCAGGGCATCCACAGCTCCCGCTGGCCTGTCATTCAGCGCACGTCTGGGCAGTTCATCCCGATGATGTAGGTGATCAGCACCTCCGCATCCACGGCGCTGAGCTTCTGGCGGGAGGCCACCTCGGCGATCGAGGCCGGGGAGGTGGCCGACACCCCTTCACCGTTGAGCTGGCTGAAGCGGGCGCAGTAGCTGCGCGCCAACGCCGGATTGCTTTTGACCTTCTCCAATAGATCGGAGATCTGGGCGTGGGCAGCGGGACCGGTCAGCCCGATCAGGCCCCCCAGCAGGGCCGGGCCGAGCCAGCGCAGCACCGTGGTGCGCCGGGGAGCGGCAGGGACGCGGGGCACGGCAGGGAGAGGGAGACGCAGGGGCATGGCTGCCTCCGGCTTGTGATCCCACTCAACTCAGCCCCTCATGGCCTGCGGCGGGGCCGGGGGTCACTTCCTGGAGCGACCGGACAGGGCCGGCGGCGCCTCGCCGCTCACGGGCTCAGCTGCAGCTCCCGGCTGGCCAGGTCGAGCCGCGCCTCGGCCAGCACCTTCGGCCTTGCTCCCCCCGCCGCCGTCGGCTCCAGCCGGCGCAGCCGCACCGTCACCACGCCGGCCTCTCCCCCCCGGCCGCTGCCGCGCAGGTTGCGGGCCACCTGCTCCACGGTCGGCCGCTCCGCCCCGGCGGGCAGATCCGCCGGAGCCGCCGCCACCACCAGACCCTCGCCGTTGTCGAACACCACCGGCACGGTCACCGCGCCGGGCACGCTCACCCGGGGGCTGTAGCTCAGGGCGAAGGCCGCGCAGGAGATCGCCAGCAGCAGCGTGAAGCTGGTGACCCCCACCAGCCGGAAGCGCACGCCCCAGCGGGCCACGAATGCCACCACGGTGAGCAGCAGCAGCAGCCCTCCGGCGGCCCCCAGCCACTCACCGGCCAGCAGCAGGATCGGATCGGCGCTCATCGGCACTGGTGCAACGGTTTGAAGTCCGTATATTGCGTCGGCATGAGGCGGTGACAGTCCCGGGCGGATGACGTTGCTGCCGGAATCAGGCTCTGACGCGGACGGTTCCGGCAGTCCACGGCGACCTGGATCACGGCGGGGCGTCCTCGCCTGGTCCGCTGTGGCGCTGGGCCTGGCCGGAGTCGCCGCCGCCGGCGCCTGGTGGGGTGGTCAGCGCCTGGCCGCCCAGCTCTACGAGCGCTGGCGCCCCGGGCTGGAGCGGCAGCTCAGCCCCGTCATCGGCCATCCCGTGCGGCTCGGCCCCTTCCGCCGCCTGGGCCTCGATGGGGTCCATCTGGGCCCGTCCAGCCTGCTGCCGCAGCCGCAGGACCGCTCGTCGGTCTCCGCCGCAGGGCTGCGGCTGCAGCTCGACCCCCTGGCCAGCTGGCGGCTCGGCGGCCCCGTGCTCGACCTGCGCCTCGATGGTGTGCGCGCCTCCCTGCATCGCCATGCCCGCGGAGGCTGGTGGCAGCTGGGCACCCCGCCCAGGGGCAAGGTGCGGCCCCTCTCCCTCCGCCTGCAGCTGCCGCAGGAGGCGGCCGTGCAGCTGCACGACAACCGCCCCGGGCTGCCGATCCAGCGTCTGCGGCTCCGCGGTGAGGCCCACCTGCAACCCCACCGTCGCCGCCTCGATCTGCAGCTGGGCCTCGGCCTGGCCGATCGCCCCGGCCGGGCTGCGCTGCAGGGTTCGGGCCGCTGGGATCGGGGCCGCTGGTGGGCCCGGGTGCAGCCGCAGCAGTGGCCCCTCGATTCGCTGCTCACCCTGCTCGGGGTGACCGTGCCCGGTGTCCCCCTGGCTCCGCCCGTCCCCGGCGACGGCGGCGCCCGGACCACGGTGCAGGGCGCGCTGCAGGGGCTCCTCTCCCTGCGGCTCGAGCGCGGCCGCTTCAGCTGCAGCGGCGAGGCCGAGCTGGAGCGGCTGCGCTGGCGGGCCACGGCCTCCACCCCTCCGCTGCAGATCGAGCGCCTGCCCCTGCGCTGCCGCGAACAGCAGCTGGAGGCCGCCCCGGCCCGCTGGCGCTTCGGCGACTGGCGCGGCGACGTGGTCGGTCGTGTCGACGTTCGCCGCCGGCTCGAGCTGGCCGTCCGCACCCTCCCTCCCGGGGCGCCCCCCACGGCCTCGCCCCTGCGCCTGCAGCTGGCGGGCGTCTTCGGTGGTCGCGGACTGCAGGATGCGCGCCTCGAACTGCGCCGCGGCGACTCCCGGCTGGCGCTGCGCGGCCTGCTGCAGCGCCAGCCGCGTCTGGCCGGGAGCTTCCTCCTCGCCGGCTCCGACCTGGTTGCCCTGCGCGGGCTGCCCGGCTGGCTGCGGCCGGACACCCTCCAGGGCGATGTCCGTCTCGACGGCACGCTGGGGGCGCCGCGGCTGTGGCTGCGCACCGGTCAGGACCGCCAGGCGCTGCTCGGCCCCTGGCAGGCGGAGCTTCGCTGGGCGGCGGGTCTGCTGGAGCTGGAGCGGTTCGCCTCCGATCGGATCTCCGCCCGCGGCAGCCTGCCCCTTGCCCTCAGGGGCCGTCGCCTGCAGGCCGGGGTGCTGCAGGCCCGGCTGGCGATCCGGGAGCTGCCGCTGCAGCGCCTCAACCCCTTGCTGGGTGCCCGCCTGCAGGGACAGCTCAGCGCCGCAGGCGAGCTCCGCGGCCCGCTGGAGGCCCTGCGCCCCGATCTGCAGATCGCCCTGGAGAACCCCGGCGTCGGCCCGCTGCGGCTGCAGGAGTCCTGGCGTGGGCGGCTGCGGGACCGCCAGCTGCTGCTGCAGGCCCAGACCCCTGCCCTGCCCGGCCGCTTGCAGGCCCGGCTGGATGCCCGCTGGCAGCCGGTGCAGCTCGCCCTGCAGCGCGACGGCGGCAGCCTGCTGCTGCGCGGTGCGCCGCGGCAGTTCGGCTGGCAGGCCTCACGCCTGCCCCTGCAGGGGCTCAGCCTGGCCCTCGGCGCCTCGGGGCCGCCCCGCCCCCTGCAGGGGGCCTTCAGCGGCTCGGGCCAGCTCGGCCTGCAACCCCTCGGCTTCCGCGGCCGTGTGCGCGTCAGCCGGCCCGAGTTCCTCGGGGTCGGTGCCGAAGCGCTGCAGGCGGAGGTCCGCTACAGCGACCGCGACTACCAGCTGCGCGGCCGGCTCGAGCCCTTCGGCGGCGGCCAGGTGGCCGCCAGCCTGCAGGGCCGCTGGCAGGGGCCGATCCGGGCCGAACTGCAGGCCCGCGCCCTGTCGGAGGTGCTGTTCCGCCAGCTGCGCCAGGGCTGGGGTCGCTGGCAGGGGGAGTCGCTGCCGGCCCGGGGCCAGGCCGCCGATCTCGGCAGCCTGGCGATCGGCACCGTGATGGACAGCCTCGACGACCAGCTGCAGGCCCTGGCGATCGCCCGTCAGCGGCAGCCCCTCAGCCGGCCGGAGCCCCTGCGGGGCGACTGGCGCGATCTGCAGCGGCGCCTGCGCCTGCGGCTCGACGCCGATCTGATCCTCAGGGGACCCGACCTGCAGCGTCTGCAGGCCGACCTCACCGCCAGCGGTCACCTCTGGTTCTCCCACCGCGACCGCGACCAGGCCCTCGCCGCCGCGCCGCTGCAGCTGCGGCTCGAGGGTCCCCTGCGCCAGGGCGAGGGGACCTTCAGCCTCAACGGGCTCTCCTTCGCCCTGCTGCAGCTGCTGACGCCGATCCCCGAAACGCTGCGCGGCGGCCTCGTCGCCAGCGGCCGCTACCGCCTGGGCGGTCGCCAGCCGGCGATCGAACTCGACCTGGATCTCAACGACGGACGCATCGGCTCCCAGGCCCTGGTGCTGGAACGCGGTCGCGTCGAGCTGGGTCGCGAGGCGCTGCGGCTCGATCTGGCGGTGCGCGCCGAGGGGGCCAGCTCCAGCGTCGACCTGGTCGGTCGGGTGCCGCTGGATCCGGGCCGGGAGGACCTGGAGCTGCGGGTCTCCAGCCGCGGCGACGGCCTCTGGTTCCTGGCCAACCTCGCTCCCGAAAGCTTCCGCTGGACCGGCGGCCGCACCGACCTGCAGCTGCTGGTGCGCGGCAGCCTCAACACCCCGATCGCCAACGGCTTCCTGCGTCTGAGGGAGGGCCGCTGCCGCCTGCTCAACCAGTCCCTCTCCGAGGTGGACGCCACCGTGCTGTTCGACTTCGAGCAGCTGCTGGTGCAGGGCCTGCGGGCCCGGGTCGGCCCGCGCGGCAGCCTCAGAAGCGAGGGCCGCATCGGTCTGGTGCGCCCCCTGGCGGAGGCTCCCGCCCTCAACGTCAGCCTCGAGCAGGTGCCCATCGCCCTGGGGCGGCTGCGGGCGGTGGGCGCCGGCCGCCTCCAGGTCGGCGGCAGCCTGCTCTCCCCCGCCCTCGGCGGCCAGCTCTCGATCGCCAACGGCGCCTTCGACGCCCGCCCCGGCGATCTGGCCGTGGCCCCCAACCCCGGCTCCAACCAGCCGGTGCAGGCCACCGGCCTCGATGGCCTGCTGGAGTCCCGCTGGGATTTCCGCCAGCCGCTGGTGCTGCTCGGTCCCGCCAACCAGTCCGGCGGCCTGGCCGATTCGCTCAGCCGCGCCGTCCCCCGTGCCCCCTGGCTGCGCTTCGAGCGCCTGCGGCTGCGCTTCGGTCCGGATCTGCGGGTGGTGATCGGCACGATCGCCAACTTCCGCACCGCCGGCCTGATCACGGTCAACGGACCGCTGGATCCCTCGCTCAAGCTCTCGGGCGTGATGCGTCTGCTGGGCGGTCGGCTCAACCTGTTCACCACCAGCTTCAGCCTCGATCCCGACACCGCCAACGTGGCCGTGTTCACCCCCACCCTCGGCCTGGTGCCCTACCTGGACATCGCCCTGCGCACCCGGGTGGCCGACAGCCTCAACCTGCTGCTGCCCGACAGCACCAGCATGGGGCTGGCCTCGATTCAGGGCACGGATCCCACCGCCGGCTTCGCCTCCTTCAGCCAGATGAAGCTGGTGCAGGTCACGGTCAGCGTCACCGGACCGGCCGATCGCATCGCCGAGAACCTGCGCCTGCGCAGCAGCCCGCCGCTGCCCCAGGAGCGGCTGGTGGCCCTGATCGGCGGCAACTCCCTGGCGGGCCTGAGCGGCGGCGCGGCCGGCACGGCCCTTGCCACCGCCGTCGGTCAGACCCTGCTGTCGCCGCTGCTGAGTTCGCTCAGCGACGTGTTCGGTCAGCGGGTCAGCCTGGCCATCTACCCGAGCTACGTGAACCAGGCGGTGGCCAACCCTGCCGAGGTGCGTTCCCAGCGCGTGCCACCCCAGCTGGTGCTGGCCACCGAGATCGGCTTCGACATCACCAACCGCTTCAAGGCCTCCGTGCTCGCCGCCCCCAACCGCTCCGACATCCCCTCCCAGCTGACCCTCAACTACAAAGCCTCCGACACCTTCAGCTTCGAGACCTCGGTCGACACCCAGGGGGCCTTCGGCGGCCAGTTGCAGGTGTTCTTCCGCTTCTGACGCCGTCTCCGCTCCCCCCGCCGCCATGTCCGCCTCGTCCGTTCCCCCCTCCGTCCCCCCGGCCGCCGAGCCGGCCGCCCAGCTGATCGGCATCGACCTGGGCGGCACCGCGATCAAGCTGATCCGCAGCGACGCGGAGGGCCGGGCCCTGGCGGAGCTCGAGGTTCCGACCCCCAGCCCGGCCATGCCCGGCGCCGTCTGCACCGCCCTGGTGGAAGCGGTGGCGCAGCTCGATCCGCAGCGCCGGGCCGATCGGGTCGGCATCGGCCTGCCGGGCCCGAGCGATCGCCCCGGGCGGGTGGCGCGGCTGGCGATCAACCTGCCCGGCTGGCGCGAGGTGCCCCTGGCCGACTGGCTCGAACCCCAGCTGCAGCGCCGCGTCACCCTGGCCAACGATGCCGACTGCGCCCTGCTGGGGGAGGCCTGGCGCGGGGCCGCCCACGGCTGTGACGACGTGCTGCTGCTCACCCTCGGCACCGGCGTCGGCGGCAGCCTGCTGCTGGGTGGGCAGCTCTACCGCGGCCATGCCGGCGCCGCCGCTGAACCCGGCCTGATCTGCGTGGATCCCCAGGGTCCCCCCTGCCACAGCGGCAACCGCGGCTCGCTCGAGCAGTACTGCAGTCTGCGCGGCCTGGCCCGCCTCAGCCCCGAGTCGCCCCGGGAGCTGTGCCGCCGCGCCGCCGCCGGCGATGCCGACGCCCGGGCTGTGTGGGACCGCTATGGCCGCTGGCTGGGCATCGGCCTGAGTTCGCTGATCTACGTGATCACGCCGCAGCGGCTGCTGATCGGCGGCGGCCTCAGCGAGGCCTGGGAGCACTTCGCCCCCGCCATGCTGCAGGAGGTGGGCGAGCGGGTGCTGGCGGTGAGCCTGGAGGGGGTCGAGATCCGCCGCTGCGCCCTCGGCAACGCCGCCGGTCGGCTCGGGGCCGTACGGCTGGCCCTGGATCGCTTCGGCGCTGCGGCCGGCGGCTTGGGATGATGGGGGGCATGACCCAGTCGTCATTCAGCAGCGCCGCCGCCGCGTCGGCCTCCGCTTCGGCGTCAGCCGGCAGCGTGTCCTCCTCCAGCGCCGCCGCGTCCTCCGCCGCGCCGCCGTCCGCAGCTGCCTCCTCCCCGGCTTCGGCAGAGGCTGCGGCCGGCGCGCTGGCCGTGCCGGAGCCCTCCGCCGAGCTGCTGCAGCGGGCCCTGGCCGTGCGCCGCGCCGCCAACGCCCTGGGCCAGCTCTCCGATGCCGAGCGCATCGCGGCGGTGGAGGCCATGGCCGCTGCCCTGGAGGCCGCCGCCGCCGAGATCGTCGCCGCCAACACCGCCGACCTGGAGGCCGCCGCTTCCGAGGGGCTGGCCCCGGCCCTGATCGCCCGGCTGCGGCTCGATCAGGCCAAGCTGCAGGACGCCATCGCCGGCGTGCGCCAGGTGGCCGCCCTGCCCGACCCCCTCGGGCGGCGTCAGCTGCACACCCAGCTCGACGACGGTCTGGTGCTCGAGCGGGTCACCGTGCCCCTGGGGGTGCTCGGGGTGATCTTCGAGGCCCGTCCCGATGCGGTGGTGCAGATCGCCTCCCTGGCGATCCGCTCCGGCAACGGCGCCCTGCTCAAGGGCGGGCGTGAGGCCAGCCGCAGCTGCACCGCCATCCACGCGGCCCTGCGTCGCGGCCTGGCCGCCAGCCCGGTGGATCCCGCCGCCCTCGACCTGCTCACCAGCCGCCAGGAGAGCCTGGCGCTGCTGCGGCTCGACGGGCTGGTGGATCTGATCATCCCGCGGGGCTCCAATGCCCTGGTGCGCTTCATCCAGGACCACACCCGCATTCCGGTGCTCGGTCACGCCGACGGCGTCTGCCACCTCTATGTCGACCGGGCCGCCGAGCTGGAGCAGGCCCTCAGCCTGGCGCTGGACAGCAAGACCCAGTACGCGGCGGCCTGCAACGCGATCGAGACCCTGCTGGTCCACGCCGAGCTGGCCCCCGCCTTCCTGCCCCGGGCCGTCGCCGCCTTCGCCGCCGCGGGGGTGGAGCTGCGCGGGGATGCCGCCGCCTGTGCCCTCGGGGTGCCCGTCGCCGCCAGCGAGGACGACTGGGGCCGTGAATACTCCGACCTGATCCTCAGCGTGCGCGTCGTGCCCGATCTGGAGGCGGCGCTGGAGCACATCGCCCGCCACGGCTCCCGCCACACCGAGGCGATCTGCACCGCGGACCCCGAGACCGCCGAACGCTTCCTGGCGGCGGTGGACAGCGCCGGGGTGTTCCACAACTGCAGCACCCGCTTCGCCGACGGCTTCCGTTACGGCTTCGGCGCCGAGGTGGGCATCAGCACCCAGACCCTGCCTCCCCGGGGGCCGGTCGGGCTGGAGGGTCTCGTCACCTACCGCTATCGCCTGCGCGGAGAGGGACACATCGTCGCTGACTACGCCGGCGGCCGGCGGCGCTTCCAGCACCGCCCCCTGCCGCTCTGATCCCGATCCCCCGATCCGTGTCCACCTCCGCGCCGCCCCCCGCCGCCCCGCCGGTCCCCGTTCCCGCCGGGGACGACTGGATCGAGGTCAACGGCCTGCGGGTCTGGGCCCACGTGGGCGTGCTGGAGCAGGAGCGCCGCGATGGACAGTGGTTCGAGATCAGCTTCCGCCTCGCGGCCGATCTCTCCGCCGCTGCCAGAGAGGATGCCCTCTCCCTCAGCTGCGACTACGTGACGGCGATCACGGCGCTGCAGCAGCAGGCCGCCACGATCCGCTGCCTCACGCTCGAGCACTACAGCGAGTGCATCCTCGATCTGCTGGAGCAGTGCTACGGCCCGCGGCCGCTGGAGCTGCAGCTGTGCAAATGCTCTCCGCCGATCGCCGGGTTCTCCGGTGACGTGCGGCTGCGACGACGACGGTGCTGGGCCTGACCCCCCCGCCGCTGCCCCGGCTCCGTCAGGAGCGCATCGTGCTGGTGCCGCTGCTGCTGGGGCACCTCTTCGCCGGGGCCTTCCTGCACAACCTGGCGATCGGGGTCGGCGCCCTGCGGCAGCCGGCGCTGCACTCCGTGGCCGAGCTGGTGCTGCCCATCGCCCGCCTGTTCGAGGCCTTCGCGTTGATGCGCGTCCTGGCCGTGGTCATCCTGCTGATGGTGATCCTGGCCACGCTCCGCGGCCGGGGGCTGTCGCGGATGCTGGATCTGTGCGGAGCGCTGCTGCTGGTGCGCTGCGCCGCCCAGTTCCTGGTGCTCAACCTGCTGCTGCTGGCGCCGCTGCGCAGCGGCGGCCTGCTGCTGGCCCAGCTCGTGCTGTTCCTGCCGGTGATCACCGTGGTGTTCGGCTGGCTCTACTGGCGCATGGATACCGGCGCCCGGCGGCAGGGCCGCAGCCACCTGCATCTGCAGGAAGGCGACCGTCCGCCCGGGTTGTTCGACTACTTCCACGTCGCCGCCACCACCCTGGTGCAGTTCGAGCCCAGCGGCGCCAGCGCCGATACCCGCCTGATGAAGGCCCTGTTCCTGTTGCACGGCGTGGTGATGCTCGATCTGGTGGCCCTCACCCTGTCGAGGGCCATCGCCCTGGCCGCCGCCTGAGCCTCAGCCGGTCGGGCTGGGGCGGCTCAGCCGCGCCGGGGCACCAGGTGGCGGGGGTGGCCGGCCAGCAGCGCCTCGACGTTGGCGGCGGTCTCGGCGATCAGGCGGCGGCGTGCCCCGACGCTGGCCCAGGCCACGTGGGGCGTGATCAGGCAGTTCGGGGCCTGCAGCAGCGGGTTGTCCGCCGTCGGCGGCTCGACGCTCAGCACGTCGAGGGCCGCTGCGGCGATCGTGCCGCGCTGCAGCGCCTGGGCCAGATCCTGCTCCTGCACCAGGGCGCCGCGGCCAGTGTTGATCAGGATCGCCGTGGGGCGCATCAGGGCCAGGTGGCGGGCGTTGATCAGGTGGCGGCTCGTCGGGGTGAGCGGACAGTGCAGGCTGACCACGTCGCTGCCGGCCAGCAGCTGCTCCAGCGGGCGGTGCTGCGGACCGGGCTGCCGGCCACTGCTGAGGATGGTCATGCCGAAGGCTTCGCCGATGCGGGCCACCGCCCGGCCGATGCGCCCCATCCCCACCACGCCGAGGGTCAGGCCCTCCAGATCGAGCAGCGGCCGGTCCCAGAAGCAGAAGTCGGGGCAGGTCTGCCAGCGGCCCTGGGCCACCGCCGCCGCCAGCTGGCCGGTGTGGTTCGTCAGCTCCAGCAGCAGGGCGAACACGGCCTGGGCCACGGCCGCTGTGCCGTATTCGGGCACGTTGCAGACCGGCAGCTGCAGCGCCTCGGCTGCTTGCGTATCGACGACGTCGTAGCCCGTGGCCAGCACGACGATGCCGCGCAGCTGCGGGGCCGCCGCCAGGGTCTCCGCCGTCAGGGGCGTCTTGTTGGTGATCAGCACATCGGCCTCGGCGCAGCGGGCCGCCAGCTCCGACGGGGCTGTGCGCGCATGCACCGTGAGGGTTCCGAGGCGCTCCAGGGGCTCCCAGGACAGATCGCCCGGGTTGCAGGTGTGGCCGTCGAGCACGACCAGCCGGGGGCGATTGACGGACATGGTGCAGGCAGGGATCAGGGTCGGGCGGGGGGCAGCTCCTCCAGCCGCAGCGGCGCCTCGAACGGCTGGGCCGGATCGCGGGGCGCCGGCAGCAGTTCGCGCAGCAGGCGGGCGTAGGTGATGTTCACCGCCAGGGTGGCGTTGAGGCGGGAGAGCAGGCTCTCGATCAGCAGAGTCTGGGTGCTGGAGAGGTTGAGTTCGTTCGCCAGGCCGGCGCGGTACCGCAGCCGGTCGTCGCGGAATGCCTCCCGGGCCGCCTCCACGCCGCGGCGGGCCGACACCAGCCGGGCCAGGCTCGCCTCATGCTGGAAGAAGGCCTGCTCCAGCCGCAGGCGGATGTCGTTGCGGCGGGCGGCGTAGTCCTGGCTGATCGCGTCGCGCCGTCGGGCGATGGCCCGCACCTCCGCCGCCGTCGTGCCGGCATCGAACAGCAGCCAGCTGAGGGTGAGCCCCAGGGACCAGGCGGTGCCGGTGCTGGTCTGCAGGGGCAGCAGGCTCGCGCCGCAGCAGCCCCCGTCGAAGAGCACCGGACCGAAGGACACGGTGTTGCCGGTGCTGGCGCCGGCGTTGGCGAACAGGGACAGCTTCGGCAGCAGCGCCGCGGCCGTGGCCGTCTCCTGCCGCGCCAGGGCCTCCCGCGCCGCCAGGATCGTCTCGAGCTCGGGATTGCCGCG
Organism: Synechococcaceae cyanobacterium; assembly: GCA_035285905.1. GTDB lineage: Bacteria > Cyanobacteriota > Cyanobacteriia > PCC-6307 > Cyanobiaceae > Cyanobium. The sequence continues at coordinate 7,861 of JAYKJA010000009.1, read as the reverse complement.
GTAGGCCGCCAGCAGGCTCTGCTCCAGATCCAGGGGCCAGGAGGGCTGCAGCGTGATCGGATCGCCGGCGCTGGGACTGAGGCCCGGGGGCAGGTTGAGCAGGGTGGCCAGACGCCGGCGGGCCACGGCCCGGTCGCTGAGGGCCTGGATCAGGCGTTCCTGGTCGGCCGCCTCCAGCGCCTGGCGCCGCAGCAGATCGAGCCGGGGCACCAGCCCGGCGCGCTTGAGGTCGAGCACGTCCTCCAGGATGAGCAGGTCGTTGCGCAGCAGGGCCTCGCGGATCAGCACGGTCTGATCGGCCTGCTGCAGCTGGTAGTAGGCCTCGCTGAGCTCCAGCTGCAGCTGGCGCACGGCATTGGCGTAGGCCTGGCGCGCCTGACGCAGCTGGGCCCGCGCCTGCTGCACCCGTGGCTGGCGGGCGAAGTCGAGCACGTCGTAGTTCAGCGCCAGACCGGCCTGCACCGCGTTGCTGCTCTGGTTGAGGAACAGGCGGCCGCCGTCGGGGACGTAGAAGCTGCCGCCGGGGGCGTACAGCGGCCCGAAGCCGAGCCCCGCCGTGCCCACCGGCGCGACCACGGTGGTGCTGCTGCCGCTGCTGCCGCCGTTGGCGAAGGCCAGCAGCCGCGGCCACCAGCTGCCCAGCCGGGCCTGCAGTTCGGCCAGCGAGGCCGCCACCTCCTCGCGACGGGCCTGCAGCGTCGGGCTGTGGGCGAAGCCCAGGGCCAGGGTCTGGCGCAGGCTGAGGCTGCGGACCCCCTCGCCGCTCAGCTGGGCGGCCGTCGGCAGGGCCAGGGGGGGCGGTGGCAGGGCCTGGGCCGGTTGCAGCGGGCCTGTGGGGGCGGCATTGGGGGCCAGCAGGCGCTGGGGAAGCCGGGGGGTGGGTTCGGCGCCGGGTGCGAGCGGAGCGGCGGCGGGGGCCGGCTCGGGCAGCAGCTGATCGAGCTGGCGCAGCTGCCGGTCGAGGTCCTGCCAGCTGCGTTCCAGCCGGCGGGTGTCGGCCGCGACCGGCGAGGGCGCCGCCAGCAGCGGGCCCAGGGGGGGCGCAGCGCTGAGCAGCAGGGCCAGCAGGCGATGGGCGCGGTGCCGCGCTGCCGCCGGGAGGGGGCGCGGCCTCGTCGGGCCCAGCAGCCGGTGGAGGACCACAGGGGCCGGCATGCTGTCGTCGAGGGCGGTGGGGGGAGTATCGACGATCCTGTCGGCGTTGCGGGCGGCCGGTGGGCGGCGGCGCCAGCGGTTCAGTCGGCGGCGCTGAGCTCGCGCCAGCGGCGTTCCGTGTCGGCCACCGCCCGTTCGGCCAGACCGATCAGGGACAGCAGACCGGCATGGAGCTGCAGGGCCTCCAGCTGCTGCCCGGGCAGGTCCGGCTGCTGCAGCAGCGTCTCCAGCCGGCGGGCTCCGGCGGCGGGGTCCCGCAGGGGCGGCGGCCGGAGGCAGGCCTCCTTCGCGGCGCTGCGCAGCAGGGCGCTCCAGCCTTCGAGGCGCTGGCCCAGTTCCGCCAGCAGTTCGGCCTCCACCCGGCGCAGGGGAGCCAGGGCCGGATCGGCCCCGAGCCCGAGGGGCTGACGCGCCAGGCTCTCCAGCAGGTTGATCAGCACCGAACTGCCGTTCTCCAGCAGGGCCAGCAGGCGACGGCGCGGATGGCGCTGGGGGTTGGCCCCGAGCTCCCGCTCCACCTCGGGCAGCTGCCGACGGATGGCGGCCAGGTCGCCGATCAGGGTCTGGATTCCGCTCAGCGGCAGGGCGGGGTCGCCGGCGGCGGCGGCGGGGCTGAGCAGCTGGGCGGAGGCCTGCTGCAGGGCCTGGCTGAGGGAGCCCAGCAGCCGGGCCATCGAAGCCTCGCAGGCATCGATCGCCCGGGCCGGCCAGACCAGCTCCAGGCTGAGGGTGGCCATCAGGATCCCGACCGTGGTCCAGAACAGCCGCAGGGGCAGCCAGCTGCCCAGCTGCTCCTGATGCACGAGCCAGCCCATCACGATGATGATGCCGCCGACCTTGTAGCCGGCCTTGAGGCCGAGCATCCCCCCGATCAGCCGCATGCCGCCGAGGGTGCAGCCCATGGCCAGGGGCAGGGGCAGGCTGCGGAAACCCAGCAGCCCCGCCACCAGCACCAGCTCCCCCAGCACCGACCCCACCAGCCGCTGGCGGCCGAGGTCGAGGGTGTTGCCGAAGCTGCCGCTGCAGACCGCCAGCACCGCGATCGGGGCGTAGATGCCGAAGGGCAGACCACTGATCACCCCCAGGCCATTGGCCAGGCTGGCGATCAGGGCCAGGCGCAGATCGGAGCGGGTGATCAGCACCGCTCCAGGCGCTCCAGTTGCTGCAGGGCCGCCAGCAGCTGGCGCTGTTCGCTGGCGATGGCCAGCAGCAGCAGCAGCGGCAGGCCGCTGGCCTGGGCCTGCCGCTGCCAGGACCGCAGGGACTCCTGGCCGTCAGCGGCGGCCCCCTCCGGGGCTGGGGGGGCGCCGGAGGGGAGCGGCGGCGGCGGAGCTTGCGCCGGAAGCGCTGTGGCGGGCATGGCGCTCGACGGCGGCGGGGGAGCCTCGGCGGCGGGGATGGATGGGGAGCCTGGGCTCAGGGGCTCAGCGAGGGCGGCGATCGCTGCCGGCAGAGGAGCGGTGGCTCCCCCCCCGGTGGCCGGCAGCTGCGGGGGCAGCAGGGCCAGCAGCCGCTCCAGCGCCACCCAGTGGTGTTCGATGGCCTGCCAGGTGCGCAGCCGCTCGGGCCAGGCCAGCCGTCGCAGCCGCCGGCGCCGCGGTCCCCGCTCTTCGAGGGCCACCAGGGACTCCAGCCGCTGCAGGCCTGCAGTGAAGGGTGCGGCGGGCAGGGCCGGGGGGCGCTCGCGGCCGGCCGTCAGCCAGGTGTTGTAGAGCCCGAGTTGCTGCTGCAGCCGCCGGCGCAGCAGCAGGCTCTCCTCGTGCAGCATGTCGAGGGCGTTGCGGGGCCAGAACAGCAGGCCCACGCCCACCGCCACCAGGCAACCCACGGCGGTGTCGAGGCCGCGGTTGAACACGTAGTCCCAGTCGAGTGCGGCGTGGCCGGGGATCATCAGGAACATCACGCTGACGAGCGTGGCCGAGCCGATGGCGGACTGCCAGCCCAGCAGGCGCAGCAGCGGCAGCATCAGCAGCAGCGACACCAGCACGCCGATCCAGCCGCCCAGCAGGGTGTGGACCAGGAAGGTGACCAGACCGCCCAGGATGGTGCCCAGCACCCGGCCGCTGGCCGCCTTGAGGGTCTGGTCGTCGTTGTCATCGACGATCATCACCACCGCCAGCAGCGGATACCAGACGTAGTCGATGCGTTCGGTCCAGACGGCGATGGCGGCCGTCAGCGTGGCGGCCACCCCCAGGCGCAGGCTGTAGCGCAGCAGCTGGTGGTTCACGGCGTCCGCGCGGCCGGGGCGTCCGGGGAGGCCTTGAGGCCATCGTGGCGCAGGTGCCGGTGCAGGGCGGTCCACAGGGCGCTGCAGACGTTGCCGTGTTGTCGGGGATCCGCCATCCAGACCTGCAGGGAGTACTCGATCAAACTGCCCCGCTGGCACACCACCAGGGCCACCGGGACGGGTGTGGCCAGCACTCCCGGAACCCCGAGGGCGATCTCCAGCAGCAGCGCCTGCACGCTCGCCGGGTCGTAGTGGGCCGGCAGCCGCAGCAGCAGGCGGGCGCGCCGCAGCCGGTCGCTGTGGGTGAAGGAGGTGGTGGTGGAGGTGAAGAAGGTCTGGTTGGGCACCACCAGCTCGGCGTTGTCGACGAAGCGCAGCAGGATCGCGGCGCGCAGGCCCAGGTGCCGCACCTCACAGGTCTCGCCGTTGAGCACCAGCACATCTCCAGGGCGGACCGAGCCCTCGAACAGCAGCCACAGGCCGCTGACGAAGTTGGAGAACACCTCCTTCACCCCGAAGCCGAGGCCCACCGAGAGGCCGCCGGCGATGGCGACGATGGCGGTGGGGCTGAGGCCCAGGTCGCGCAGGATCAGGGCCAGGCCCAGGCCGATCACCAGGTAGCGCAGCACCGTGGCGAGGGCGCGGCGGCTGTCGGTGCTGAAGCCGAGCATCCGCTGCAGCATCCAGGCGAGGGCGGCGGTCAGCGGCCCGGAGCCGACCAGCAGCAGGGCCAGCACCACCCCTCCGCGGCAGGCCAGCCCGAGATTGACCGGGGTGCCGAACCACTGGCCCAGCACGATCATCGCCATCTGCTGGGGATTGCCGAACAGATCCACCAGGGCCAGCACCGCCAGCAACAGATAGGCCGGCCGGATCAGCTGCTGCTGCAGGCGGTGCAGCGGCACGGGCGGCAGCAGCCTGCCCAGCCCCTGTTCCAGCAGCGTCAGGCCGTGCCAGCCGAGCAGCAGCAGCAGGGCCAGCCCAAAGGGCTGCTGCAGCAGGGCCAGCAGCAGGCAGCCCAGGGCCATGCAGGCCAGGGCCAGCAGTCGCTGGGAGCGGCGCCCACGGGCCTCCCGGGAGGGGTTCCGGCGCAGGGGAAGCAGCAGCAGGGGCAGCACGACCAGCAGCAGCTGCAGCAGCACCGCAGGTCGGGCGAGGTAGCCCAGCCAACCGCCCAGTTCGGCCAGCAGCTCGATCATCGGCTCTGCCGTCCGGCCGCGAGCAGGGCCTCGGCCGCCGCCGGCACCGTGAGCTGGCCGAAGACCAGCTCGATCATCGTGTCCGCAAAGATCGGGGCGGCCTCTGAGGCGGAGGCCAGCAGGCTGAGCTGCTGCGGCCCGACCACCATCTGCCGGCGCGCCTCCCGCACGGCCAGGCCGAGGGGACCCTCCACGCCGGAGGTGGTGACCAGGCGGTTCACCGGCAGGGAGGCCAGGGAGCGCTGAATCAGGGCCCGCTGGTTGACGGGGTACTGGGTCAGCAGGCCGAGCTGGTCGGCCAGCTCCCGCTGCAGCGGGGTGGACCCGGTGCCGAAGGCGATCACCCGCAGGCGGGCCAGGGGGGTCGCCGCGCCATGGGGGCCCCGGGGCAGGGGCGCCACGCCGAGGCGCGTGCCGAGGCGCTCGCGCAGGCGCGGCAGGCTGAGGCTGCGGCAGGGGATCCAGTCGAGGCGGTCCCGCAGGAAATCCTCAATCAGGGAGTCGTAGGAGACGTAGGCCACCAGGTTGTCCCTGCGGCTGGCGGTCTGCAGCCAGTCCAGCCAGTCCAGCAGGCGCTGCCGGGCGGCGGCGCTGACCGGGAGACCGCTCTCGCGGGCCAGGAGGGCGTCGTCGGCACCGAAGGCCCCGGCGCTCCAGTAGAGGCTCTCGGCGTCCAGCCAGAGGCCCACCCGCGGCCCGGGGCGGGAGGGGGAGAGCAGCTGGGACAGGGTGGAGGGGCTGGCGGCGAGGCGGCGGCGGTTGAAGCAGGCGAACTGGGGATCGAGGGTCAGGGGCAGGCCGATCAGGCGTCCATCGGGCAGGGAGAGCCGCTGCAGGGCCACCGGTTCGATCTGCCGGCGCAGGGCGGGCGGCAGGGAGACGGACCGGGACAGCCCGCGTTGATGCAGCAGGGCGGCGGTGCTGCCGTTGGTGACGATCAGGTCGGGGCCGAGACCGGCGCGGCTGCGGCGCTGCAGCTGGGACGGCAGGGCCTCCTCCGGGAACAGGGTGTGCCGCAGCTGCACCCGCGGATACAGCTCCCGGTAGCCCTCGCTGACGACCTGCAGGGTCTGGCTGTAATCCCGCAGGGTGGAGGCGCTGAATCCCCGGTCGCTGTTGATGCCGATGCTGATCTGCAGCACGGCGGAGCGCTCCCGTCGCTCCCGGGGCTGACAGCCGGCGAGGGCCAGGGCCAGGAGCAGCAGTGGGGCGATGGGGCCGGCGAGGCGGCGTCCGCTGGCTCTCCTCACCGGTGGGGGCCGGGTGACGCCGACACCCTAGGCCGGGGAGCCGGGGAGGCGGCCGCGGCCGGAAGGAGCCATGCTGCAGCGATGGCTGCGCCGCTGCTGACCCCGGATCTGGAGGCCCTGCTGCGCATGGGGCTGGCGGTGCTCTGCGGCCTGGCCGTGGGGCGGAACCGGGCGCACCACGGCAGCACGCCCCACCCCAACCGTCTGCGGGTGCATGTGCTGGTGGGGCTGAGCGCCTGTCTGATGGTGCTGGCGGCAGGAGCGGACGAGCAGGCCCGCAGCCGGGCGATCCAGGGGGTGGCCGCCGGCGTGGGCTTCCTCGGCGCCGGGGAGATCCTGGTTCCCTCGCGCGGGTCGAAGAAGCGGCCGGTGGAGGTGCGGGGTCTGAGCAGCGCCGCCTCGATCTGGTTCACCGCCTCCCTGGGGGTGACGGTGGCGGCCTCGAGTCCGGTGCTGGGGCTGGTGGCCCTGGCCCTGGCGTTGGTCACCCTGTCGGATGGCCATGAGGGCGATGCTGGTGGAGCAACCCCCGTCGGTCCCGGTTCGGGCGCCAGCGTGGCGCGGAACGGGGGGGCCGGGCTGGAGGCTGGCGGGACGGAGACGCCGCAGGGGGACGGGACCGCTGCGCAGGCCGCTGGGGCGAGCGAGGCTGTCGAGCAGCAGGCGGCACGGCGCCGTCCCTGGGCCCGTCGCAATCAGAAGAGGAGCCGGTAGGGGCGGCCGGGGGGATCGGAGGCGGCCGGGACGGCTTCGGCGGCGTCGGACTCCGGGTTGCCGCTGGGCCATTCCGTCTGCCAGTAGCTGATCCCGTCCCGATCGAAGGGCTGGCCGCCGAGGCGCTGGGTGGAGAGTTCGGTGCTGCCCATGGCGGTGAGCAGGCCGCCGAGCTCCATCGGGCCCAGGTCGGTGACCAGGTCGCGGTGGCCGCTCATCATCAGGCCGGGCAGCCGCACCAGCTGCTCGGGGGAGGTGAGCTTGCGGAACAGGGCCTTGAGGGCGAGCTGCTGGCGTTCCAGCCGGCCGATGTCGCCCATCTCGTCGTGACGGAAGCGCAGGAAGCCTTCCAGGTCCCGGCCGCGCAGCACCTGGCGGCCGGGCTGCAGATCGATGTTCAGCCCCTGGCTGTGGTCGACATAGCGCATGCGCTTGGGCACGGTGACCTCGATGCCGCCGATCTGGTCCGCCAGGCGGCGGATGGCGGCCAGGTTGATCACCAGGTGGTGCTGCAGCGGCCTGCCGAGGCGATGGGAGAGCTCACTCTTGACGGCCTGGACCCCGCCGAGGCTGTAGAGGGCATTGATCTTGATCGGGCCGTACTGGTCGGACTCGATGTAGGAGTCGCGGGGGATCTGGGTGATGCGGGTGCTGCCGCCGTCGATGCGCAGGGTGGCGATCACGTCGGTGTTGCCGCCGCCCTCATCGGTGCCGAGCAGCAGCAGATCCTCATCGGTGGCGCTGTTCCAGGCGGCGAAGGGATTGGTCAGGGCGGAGTTGACCCGCAGCTGGTGGGTGCTGAGCAGCTCGGCCATCGGCAGGGCGAGCGCCAGACCGGAGCTCAGACCGAGCGCCATGGCCAGGCAGACCTGCACGCGCAGATCGCGAAGAGGCCCGGATCGGGGCGCGGATCGTTGCAAAGTGCGGCTCTTCATTGACGGAAAGTTAAGCGATCGCTCAGACGGGCAGCTGCTCGTCCGGTCGCAGGCCCGCCTGCACACGCCAGAGAGCGGCGTAGGCCCCGGGCCGTTGCAGCAGCTCCTCGTGACGGCCGCTGTCGACGATCCGGCCGTGATCGAGCACGACGATGCGATCGGCGTGGCGCACGGTGCTGAGGCGATGGGCGATCACCAGTGTGGTGCGGTCGGCGGTGAGGCGATCGAGGGAGCGCTGGATGGCCGCCTCCGTTTCGTTGTCGACGGCGGCGGTGGCCTCGTCGAGGATCAGCACGGGAGGGTCCTTGAGGATGGCGCGGGCCAGGGCGATGCGCTGGCGCTGGCCGCCGGAGAGACGCTGACCCCTCTCGCCGATCACGG
>JAYKJA010000008.1:0-108537 GCA_035285905.1 Synechococcaceae cyanobacterium | reverse complement strand
TGATCTCGACGCTCAAAACCGCTTCCTCTACGGCCACTACGTTGATGGCAAGCTCGTCGAACCGGGCCTCTGGGATGACATTTCCCTGCGTTTCGTGCAGGGAGCCGAAGGGGAGGTGATCACCTTCACGGCCCAGGCCCAGCTGGATCGCATCTTCGCCCGCACCGAGCTGCCGGCCCTGCTGGCCAACCCCAGGGTCACCAGCATCGATGGCATCCCCCGCGAGCTGCTGGCGGCCCTGCCCCTGGAGAACGGCATGCCGGTGCAGGCCTTCCACGCCATCCGCACCATGTCCGCCGTGCGTTCGGCCCTGCTGGGGATCCCGATCGACCCCTCCGGTGCTCCCCGGGTCGCCCCCGGCACCCTGAAGCTGGATCCGCAGGCCTTCATCGAGGGACTGCCCGGGGTCCTGGCGCGGGAGGCGCCCGCTGATGTCAGTTTCCGGCCCCTGGGGGCCTTCCTGCCCACCTCCAGCATCCAGGACTATCGCCAGGGACTCGATGTTCTGACCCGGCTGCGCATCGATGTGGGCGCCGCCCTTGGGAAGACTCCCGCGCTCTCCCCTGCGCCGCTGGCTCCCTGGCTGCAGGGATCCTTCGCCCATCTCTCCCACGCCGCCGATGTGGTCGGTCTTGGCCTCGTGGCCTGGGAGGCCCGGCAGCGGCTGGACCAGGGTGATCGCGAAGGCGCCCAGACCCTGCTCAGCCGCTGGGCCCTGGAGCAGGCCGGCGCCATCGTCGGCGGACGGCTGGGCCTGCTGCTCTCGGCTCCCCTGCTGGCCGCGGGCCCCCTGGGGATGCTGCTGGCCGCCGGTCTGACGATCGGGGCCTCCCATCTCGGCAGCCTGTATGCCGATGAGGTGCTGGCCCTTCTCGTCAACGGCCTGGCCGCTCTGTCCGACCAGACCCTCTCCCGTCTGCGACAGCTGTTTGCCACCGCTGAGGCGAACATCTCGCCGCTGGTGCTCGATCTCGACGGCGATGGCGTCACCACCCTGGCGATCACGGACGGCCTGCGCTGGTTCGACCACGACGGCAATCGCTTCGCGGAACGCAGCGGCTGGGTCGGCCACCGCGATGGGCTGCTCGTGCGTGACCTCGATGGCAACGGCCTGATCGAGTCCGGCCGCGAACTGTTCGGCAATCACACGCTGCTGCGCTCGGGCCTGCGGGCTGCCCATGGCTTCGAGGCCCTCGCCGATCTCGACAGCGATCGCGACGGCCGCATCACGGCCTCCGACGCGGCCTGGAGTTCCCTGGCGATCTGGCGGGATGCCGATGGCTCGGCCAGCACCGCTCCCTCAGAACTGCACTCCCTCGCAAGCCTGGGCATCGCGGCTCTGCCCGTGCAGTTCCAGACCGCCAGCCTGAGCGACCCGCAGGGCAACATTCACCGCCAGATCGGTGCCTTCCAACGGGCGGATGGCCGTATCGCCGCCATGCATGACGTCTGGTTCACGGTCGACCATGCCCGCAGCCGCGATCTGGCTGCCCCGATCAACGACCCCCTGCTCGCGCGCCTCCCCGACATTTCCGGCAGCGGCGTCGTCCCCAGCCTGCGGCAGGCCATCGCCCGCGATGGCAGCGGTCGGCTCGCCTCCCTGCTGCATCAGTGGACCATCGCCGGCTCCTCCCAGCGACCGGCCCTGCTCGATGCCCTGATCCTCACCTGGACCGGCGTCAGTCAGGTTCACACCTCCTCCCTGCCCCTGGCGGACGGACCCGCCCGCAGGGCTGCTGTGGAACGGCTGCTCGGGCAGACGTATCGGGACGGTCAGGCCTACCGCAACCCCAGCGCCTACGGCCTGCAGCTGCTGGAGCAGGCCTGGCAGCAGGTCCGCACGTTCGTCTCCACGACGCTCGCCGCCCAGATCGAGCTGCCGCTGTTGTTGCAGGGGATCCGCCGCGAGCGGGGGGCGGTCCCGAGCGAGCCGCGGCTGGATGCCGAGCAGGCAGCCCGCTGGATTCAGCAGGAGTACCGCCTCGAGCGCGATGGCTTCACGCTGGAGGCCTTGCGCAATGCCCTGAACCTGCTGCCCGACCAGGGCCGTGCCGTGCGTCAGGCCCTGCGCCAGATCTGGATCCGCCAGCCGCAGGCCGATGCCCTGGCCTGCCTGCTGTTTCCCGCCGGCTCTCTGATCGTCGGCACCGCCCTGGCGGATCAGCTGGGCGACACGCTCAGCGCGGATGGCCTGTTCGGCGCCGATGGCCACGACATCCTGCGCTCCGATGCCGGGGATGACGTCCATCGCGGTGGACGGGGGAACGACACGATCCACAGCGGTGCCGGCCACGATCTGTTCGTCTTCGCAGCCGGAGATGGCATCGACCGGGTGCAGGATTTCGATGGCTCCCTGAGCAGCCGCGACCGGCTGCAGTTCTCCGATCTTCTGCCTTCGCAGCTCGCTGCAGTGCTGCGCAGCAGCAGCGGTGATCTCGTGCTGCGCTTCGTCAACGGCGACGAAGTCACCATGGCCAATCACTTTGCCTCTCCCCACTTCAGGCTGGAGGAGCTGCTGTTCGCCGATGGCAGCCTCTGGGGCGAGGCCCAGATCCTGGCGCGGTCGACCTTCGCGATCTGAGGCAGGCCGCGGGATGGCTCTTCATGCCGCTCTCCCGATCAGGGAGGGCTGAGGGGCAGGCCGAAGCGGGTGGGTTGCTGCAGGAGCCAGCCCAGGGTGGCCCGATCCCGGGGAGACAGAGCCCGCACCGGCACGGCCCCGGGGGTTGCCGCCATGGCATCGCCAGGGTCGTCGCTGTGGCCCCAGAGCCCGAAGGCATGGCCGAGTTCATGGATGGCGGTGGCTTCCTGGGCCTCCAGCCGCTGTCCCGGGCTGAGCTGCACCTCCACCTGCGGTTCGAGCCGGAGCCCCTCGCCCCGATCGACCAGCGCGAGGCTGAGGCTGGCCCGGCCATGGCTGGCACGGGCAGGCCCGCCGCCGCTGAAGCGCAGGGGCGGCCTCCGCCGCAGGATGCGGATCTGGGCGGCCTCGGGGGAGTCCACGAGGCTGAACGACACCGCGGGAGCCCAGACCGCCAGGGCCTGATCGAGGGCCAGCCTCCAGCGCTTCTGCCAGGGGTCCGGCGCTCCGGAGGGGGTGTCCGGTTCCACCCAGAGGCACCAGTGCGCAAGCACCGGCCATCCCAGGGGGGTGGGCCGCAGCCGCTGCCGGTAATCCGGGGAGGCCGTTGCGGAGCGATCAGGAGAAGCAGGGGACGCCGCCGGTGGCAGCTCCCGCGGCTCAGCCGCTGCTGCGGTCTGCAGAGCGGGGGGAGCGGCCGCCGCGGGGGGCACGGGAAGGATCCGCAACGCTGGCCTGCAGCGGGGAGGATTCGCTGCGGAGTGAGCTGGAGTGGCCAGGGCCATCCCGGCCAGGACAGGCAGAGCGCCGCGGAGCAGCAGCAGCCTGGCCGGGTGGGGCAGGGCCGGGATCAGGAGGGGAGCCCGACGCCGCGGGCCATGAGGGTGGCCAGGAAGGGGATGCTGGCGAACCCGACGAGTTCGATGTTGAGAATCCAGCTCAGACGCCTGGCCAGGGCTTCACTCACCTGGGGCGTTTCGCCGCGCCGCAGGGGCAGGGCCCAGAGGATGTAGGTGATCGTCGGATAGAGCGAGAGAGCCCCGACGCCCAGGTAGAGGCCCACCTTCCACCAGAACAGCGGATTCTCGGTGTAGAAGGCGCTGCCCTGGCCGAAATGGATCACCCTCAGGATGCCGCTGAGCAGCAGGCCCAGGGCGGCGATTCCGTAGACGATGTCGGTGATCACCATCGCGGTGGCGATGCGGCGATCGGGATTGGGACGGATCAGCCAGCGCTCCAGCACCAGGGCCGCAAAGCAGAGCATGAAGCTGAGGTAGTGGACATAGGCCACACCGGCACTGGGAAGCACGGAGGACGGAATCACCGCAAGACCTGGCATCGGACGCCGATCGGGGGGCGCACACTAGCGAGCGGGGGCCCGACCCGGGCCAGGGTTGTCGCGTGGCCGCGGCGGATCGATCCGGCGCCCCTGCACAGGCCGTCGTGCCGGGGGGCAGCGCCGACGCCATGGCCAGCCCGGGCTCCGGGGAACGCAAATCAGAAGCAATCGCGAACACTGAAGCCTTTCTGTCGGTTCCGGTCAAACCCGGAATCATCTCTAGTTTCAAGAGAGTGTCCAGGTTGACGATGGCGAGTTCCCTGAGCGCATTTCTCGGCGAGATCGGCCGCCATCAGTTGCTCACCCCCGAGCAGGAGCTCACCCTGGGGCGCAAGGTGCAGGCCATGATCGCCCTGCAGGAGCGCTGCGCTCAGGCCGGTGGCTCAGGCCCCGCCTGCGATTACGACGATCTGGAACGTCGTGCAATGCGCAACGGCGAGCGGGCCAAGCGACAGATGATCACCGCCAATCTGCGGCTGGTGGTCAATCTCGCCAAGCGCTACCAGGGCAAGGGCCTCGATCTGCTGGATCTGATCCAGGAGGGAACGATCGGCCTCACCCGCGCCGTCGAGAAGTTCGATCCCACCCGTGGCCATCGCTTCAGTACCTATGCCTATTGGTGGATCCGCCAGGGGCTCAATCGCGCCCTCTCCACCCAGAGCCGCACGATCCGCATTCCCGTGAACGTCAACGAGAAGCTCACCCGTCTGCGGGCCGCCAAGGCGCGTCATCTGCAGGCCCACGGCCAGGCGCCCTCCCCCAATGAGCTCGCCCAGGCCATGGGACTGCCCCGTGCCGAGGTGGATGAGCTGCTGGGCTGCGAGCTGCGCAGCGTCACCGTCAGCCTGCAGGGGGCCGTGCGCTCCAAGGCTGATCCGTCCGAGCTGGTGGACGTGCTGCCCAGCCAGGAGCCGGCGCCGATGGAGCGTGCTGAGCAGGCCGAACGCAGCGCCTCGGTCTGGACCCTGCTGGAGAAGGCCAGCCTCACCCCCAAGGAGCGCACCGTGGTGATGCTGCGCTTCGGGCTTGATGGCAGCCACGAGTGGCGCACCCTGGCGGAGGTCGCCCGCCAGCTCTCCTGCAGTCGGGAGTATTGCCGTCAGGTGGTGCAGCGGGCCCTGCGCAAGCTGCGCAAGGCGGGCATCGAGAGCGGTCTCGTCGACGCCTGAGCGTCGGCACGGCTGACGCCTGCCACCCAATCGGCCGCGCTCTGCCCCCGGCTGTGCAGCAGCGCTGCGGCCATGCTCCCGCCCTCCCCCGGGCCGGCGATCCCGTTGCAGAGGGGTGCCCCTGACGGTTTTCCCTCTCCCGGCGACGGAGACCCTCCCTGGGGCGGCGGAATCCACTCCGCCCACAATGGCTGGGGTCAGACCGCTGACCACCCACCCCACAGCACTGCCATGAACGCCACCTCGCAGGGACAGTCGGTCGATGCCGAAGTCCTGGAAAGCCGCGTGGTCGATGAAGCCATCCTGTTGCGGCTGCTGCGGCGGGCCGGGCGTCTGGTGGCCCGACCGGCGCTGGAATGCCTGGAGCTGCTGCTCGATCCCCAGACTCCGTACCAGGCCCGCATCACCGTGCTGGCGGCCCTGACCTATCTGCTGTTTCCTGTGGATCTGATCCCGGACTTCATTCCGGCGGCCGGCTTCACCGACGACCTGGTGGCGATCACGGCGCTGCTCGGCCTGTGCACGCGTCACATCAGTCCCGAGATCCGCCAGCGGGCGCAGCGCAGACTGGACCGGTGGTTCCCCCCGACCCCCCAGTGACGGCTTCAGAGATGAACGCGGTCCGCGCCGGCTTCGACGAGTCCCAGCTCGAGGACCTGCAGGGCTTCGTACGCGACTGGCTGCGCCACGCCGGCCGCACCCAGGCCGACCTGCGTCGGGCCCTGAGGGCCGAATCGATCCGCATGCCCGTCCTGCTGGAGGAACTGCAGCGGATCCGCAGTCACCAGGGCCTGCTGGCCCTGGTCGACCGTCTCTGCTCCATCGAGGCGTTGTGGCTGGGGGAGGATGGGGGCGACGCCCGGCTGGATGAGGAGGACTTCTCCGGCCTGGCCTCCTCCTTCGGCCAGCTCGATCTGCTGTTGCAGGAGATCCGCGAGGAGCAGCAGGCCTGAACCGGCCTCGGCAGAGTGGAGAGGCACAAGCGATCTCTCCCGAACCGCCGCCGCCATGACCCACACCGCCCTGTCGCTGCTGCTTGCGGCGATGGCCTCAGGAGCTGCCAGTCAGCCGCAGATCGCTCAGGTGGAGCGCTTCCTGCTGGCTCCCGGCAGCAGTGTCGGCCCCAACACCAAGGTCGTGCCGACCAACTGCTACCGCGATCGCTCCGGTCAGATCACCTGTGACACCAAGCTGGTCAATCCCCCCGGCAGCCTGGAAGCCAAGCCCCTCTATTCCCCATTTTCCAACTGATGCTGGTTCGGCAGTCCCTGCTGCGTCGCCTCATCAGCGATGCCTCCTTCCTGCGGGGTGTCGACAGGACCGAGCGCCTGCTGGCCAAGGTCCTGGCCCTGGTGCTGCTGGCGGTCACGGCGGCTGCCGTGGTCGAGGTGAGCGTCGAGACGCTGAAGCAGGCCTTCGACGGCTCCAGTCGGCTCGTCGGCGTGCGCCTGACCACCACCCTGGGTCACCTGCTCGACATCCTGATCGCTCTGGAGGTTCTGCAGAACATCACGTCCTATCTGCGCCGCGGCGTCGTCCAGATCGAGCTGGTGCTGGCCACGGCGATCACGGCTGTGGCTCGCAAGGTGATCGTGCTGCCCCCCGGGGCGGAGAACAAACCGATGCTGCTGCTCAGCCTGGGGGTGGCGGTTCTGTTCCTGGCCACCGCCTGGTGGCTGGTGCATCAATCGCTCAACCGGGCCCATCCGACCACCAGAGAGCCAGCCAGATGGTCCCCGGAGCCGGATCCGTCGCCAGCAGCCGATGGCGACGATGCGGAGCGATCAGCAGCCCATCCCCCCGGTTGAGCTCCCGCTCCCGGGATTCATCGGCAAAGGCGAGCCTGGCGCTGCCCTGCAGCAGGCAGACCCACTCCCACTCCTCCTGGTCGTACCAGAAGCCTGCTGGGCTGGAGGCCCGGCAGGAGTGGATGCGCTCCAGGCGCAGCTGGGGGGTCTGCAATAGCACGGTGGTGCTCTCCTCCCCCTCCGCCGGGCAGGGGGAGGCCAGCAGGCTCGCGCCGCTGGCCTCCGGACCGACAGGGGGAGGCGAAGGCTCGCCCCAGCGCCGGCCGATCTCCAGGCCGTGGGCCCGGGCCAGGGCCACCACGTCGTGGTGGCTGCTGCACTCGCACAGGGCCCGACGCAAGTCGGGATCCGCTTCGCTGAGGGCCACGAAGGCATTGAGCGCGGCCACCTTGGCCAGGAACTGCTGCAGATCGGCTTCCGCCATGCTCCTGGAGGGTGCTGGTCTGAGTCTGGCTCCACACCTGCCTGCCCCTGGACATGCCCAGCGCGCAGCCCCAGCCTGGAGCGGGCGGGAGAAGGATGCCGCGTGCTTCGTGCGGCCGGTGTGGGCTGGCAGAGTCGGAGGCGCCACCCGATGCCCTGACCTCCATGCCGACCCCTCGAGCCGGTCTGCTGCAGCGTCTGGCCACCGCCGCCCTGCTGGCGGCCCTGCTGGTGCTCGGTGTTCAGCCTGTTCTGGCCGACAGCGGCGCCCAGCTGTTTGAGAACCACTGCGCAGGCTGCCATGCCGGTGGAGGCAATATCATCCGACGCGGCAAGACCCTCAGGCTGGAGGCCCTCAGGCGCTACGACCTGGCCTCGCCTCAGGCGATTGCGGCGGTGGCAGCAGCCGGGAGGGGCCAGATGTCCGGCTACCGGGAACAGCTGGGAGGGGACGCGGGGGTTCAGGCCGTGGCCGACTGGGTCTGGCAGCAGGCCCAGTCGGGCTGGAAGCGCCCCTGAGCGCGTCGTTTCCGACCACTCCGCAGTGGGAGCTTCAGAAGGCCTGGATCCAGGGGTGAATCTCCACCGCCGTCCAGATGCCCTGGCGCCAGTAGATGTCGTCCTTGACCAGATCCTCCACCTGCTGACGGGTCTCGGCTTCGAACACACCGAACACGTGGCTGCTCGTTTCGGTGGGGCCGAGGGTGATCAGGGTGCCGTCCTGCTTGAGCTGGCTGAGCCGGTCGAGGTGTTCCTGGCGGTAGGGGGTGCGGCGGTTGAGGGCGTCGTCGCAGTACGTGCCCCAGAGCACGAACTTCACAGCGAATCGCGGCGCAGGTAGACGCGGATCAGCTTTTCATCCATCAGGCCCACACGGGCATGGGGGACTTCTCCGCAGAGGCGGAACACCTCAATCAGGGTTTCCGGCTGAAACCGGTGGCCCTGGGCCGCCGCCAGTTCGCTGACCTCCAGCGCCGTCTGCATCCAGTTCAGCTGTTCGCGCAGCTCGGGCTCCTGCTGGATCCGGGCCAGGAAACCGAACAGCTGGTCGCGTTCGGCTGGGTCGAGAGAGGCCATCGGCTTGGGTGGGACCGCAGGATCGTAGGCAGTTCCCGCGGGGCTGGCCGGGGGATCATGGAATCCGTCGTGATCCCCGCCATGGTCTGTCGCTTCACCCCATTGCTGCTGGCTCTGCTGGCGGGCCTGAGCGCCTGCGGTCCGGCTTATCAGGTCCGTGCTGCCGCCTCGGCAGTCCGAGGAACCGACGGCGAGGCACAAGCTCAGAACGCTGCCGCTGGGGCGATCCCTGCGCTCGCGCCGCTCAGCCGTCCAGCCCGGCCCTGAGCTCCCGGCAGAAGCGTCCGGCTGCGGCGGCCGCCTGACTTCCTGCGGCCTGGGCCTCTGCCATCACCTTCACCAGGGCGCTGCCGACGATCGCCCCATCAGCGCCCCAGTCCCGTACCTGGGCCGCCTGCTGCGGACCGGAGATGCCGAACCCGACGGCCACCGGCGGGCCCTCGAGGGAGCGCAGCTGCTGCAGCAGGGGCTCCACCCGGGTCGCCAGGGACTGGCGCATGCCGGTGACCCCGGTGACGCTGACCAGATAGGTGAACCCGCGGCTGGCGGCATGGATGCGGGCCATGCGCTGGGGAGGGGTGGTGGGGGCGACGAGCAGCACCAGATCCAGGCCGGCTGCGGCGGCGATCGGCGAGAGCTTCTCGGCTTCCTCCAGGGGCAGATCGGGGACCACAAGGCCGGCGGCGCCGGCGGCGGCCGCTTCACGGCAGAACGTCTCCATGCCGCGGTTGAGCAGGGGGTTGCTGTAGGTGAACAGCACGACCGGGATCTGCAGGGAGCCGCGCAGGTCGTGGAGCAGCTCCAGCACCTGGGCTGGAGTGGTGCCGGCGTCCAGGGCCCGTCCGGCGGCGGCCTGAATCACCGGACCATCCGCCAGAGGGTCGCTGTAGGGGATGCCCAGCTCGATCAGATCCGCTCCGGCATCCTGCAGGGCGAGCAGGGTCTCGCGGGTGACCTGAAGACTGGGGTCGCCCGCCACCAGGAAGGGCATCAGAGCGCAGCGTCCGGCTTCGCGCAGCGCGGTGAAGCGGGCGGCGATCGGACTCCCGGCGCGGGCAGTGGACACGGGGGCGGCGCTCATCAGGCCGGGGCGAAGCTGCTGCGAGCCTATGGGGTCGCCGGATGCGCATTCCTGGCGTAGTCGTCATCGCAGCCGGGGGGACCCGTCAGGGCAGGGGCAAGACTCAGGCTTCGGCGTCGGCCGGGAGCTGTCCCACGTCCTCCAGCAGCCGGCGCTGCTCCTCGGGGGACAGGGCTTCGAAGCGGGCCTGCAGCTCAGCGTCGGTCAGGGCGTCGTAGGCGCTGCGGTAGCGACGCCGCTGCTCGATATAGGTCATGCGTCCCCCGACCACCCGGGCCAGGTAGGAGCCGGTCCAGACCAGCACCACCAACATCAACAGGGCGGAGGCGGCGATGCCCGGGCTGAAGCCCTCAAGTCCACCGAAGCGGGCGAGGGCGTAGCCCGCACCGCCCAGCCCGAGCACCGCCAGCCCGAGCAGAATGGCTCCTCCCCTGGTCACGCCCGCTGGCTCCCCTGGCCCGCCATGCGCAGATTGATGAAGGGAGCAAACAGGATCAGGCCGGGAAAGAACAGAAACACCAGGCCGTAGACCCCCGTGCGCTCGAGCTTGCCCATCACCATCCAACGCCGCACCATCCAGAGATAGAGCAGCAGGGGAATGGCCACCAGATAGGCCCCGGCCAGGGCCCCGTAGGCGGCCAGCACCAGCAGGGTCTCGGTCGGGATGGACAGGAGGGCTCCCGGCAGATCCACGGCGCAGTCAACGAAGCTGCCGAAATCTAGGATGGCCCCAGGGGGCATGGCGGAATCGGTAGACGCAGCGGACTTAAAATCCGCAGGTCGCAAGACTGTGGGGGTTCAAGTCCCCCTGCCCCCATCCCCGGGATAGATCCCAGGGCTGACATCTCCTGACCGGTCGCGCAGAGCTGCTACCGAGGCCCGGCAGGTGGATGGACCGATCGGGCTCCCATCCCCCCTGCAGCCCTGTCTGCGTCGAGGCATGCCCGGGCCCCAGGGGGGAGTGATCCCGCTGCATCCCGGGTGAGGGTGCGTCCGGCTGAATGCCGGCGCAGTGCCGCCGGGCTTCCGCTGCGGGGACTCCACGATCCGGCCCATGGCCAGCGAGCGAGCCCCAGCCCGACCGTGACCCTGTGACCGGCAGAGGGCCCTGGGTTCTCCCGGTCTGCGATGCGTTCCAGCCGGCCCTGGACAGACCCCCTGGCGCGGCGGTTGCGGCTGTGGCTGTGGCTGAAGCACTGCCGGATCCATGCTTGAAGCGAGTCGGTCCTGCGGTGTGCGCTGATCAGCAAGGAGGTTCAGCGCCCGGCGCCAGCTCGTTGGCCACCCAGCCAGCCGCCGTTGCGGAAGCTGATCGGCGAGGCCGCGGTGGGCACCCTGGCCAGCCTGCCCTGCTGCCTCTTCTGCACTGTCATTCCCTCCCCGGCGGCCCAGGCCATCGCCGCCAGCCGTGGACGGACGCCATCGGTTGCAGGGGGGTATCCGCTGGCTCCCGGAGCACCGCCGCTGGATCTGCAGGGGGCCCATGCCGCTGGCGGCGGCGCCGGAACTGGTGGCTCCGCAGGAGTGAACAGCTGAGGCGGCCGGATGCATCGGTGGTTCAGCGGATTGTCCCTCCAGCTGGTCCTGTTGTTGCCCTGCGCATCGGGGGTGAGCGGCCTGGAGCTGGATCTCTGCCGGATGCGTCGCTGCCTTACCGGCACCGATGTGTTGTGATCAAGGCTGACGCGAACTCCGCAGGATTTGTTCAGGATGGCCCTGAACCGGCGCGGCAGATGTGTTGAAAGAGGCGTACTGAGTGGTGCCGCTTCCACGCCATCACGACAGCCACAGCCTGATGGGCCGGTCCGGGCAAGCCCCGCTGCTTCGGCGCACCAGACGGCAGCGGGCGAGCCCCCGTCTCACCTGAGCGGGGTGGCGACATCCCGGGGAATCGGCCGATCACCCTTGGTTGCGTCTCCGGCAAGGCCTGGATGATCCGGGGTTTCCACCAGTTCCCTGGATGAGACTCAGTCCGTCACCCTGTTGGCGATCGGCTGCCAGCAGGTTGTGCAGACCTCCCTCAGCCGAGGGGGCTCAGCCGGGCTGATGCTGCGAGGGCGCGTCCGCTGGGCGACGCAGGACGGCCCGACCGCCGGACCATGGCAAGTGGAATGAGAACCGTTATCGTCCGCTGTGCAGTTCCCGACCCGCCGCATGCCCCCCTCCCCGGCGCGGACCCGGCTCAGCCCACGGCCTGCCGGGCTGGCCCTGATGGTGCCCTTCGTGCTCCTGTCGCTGAGCCACGAAGCCCTGGCCTCCCCTCCGCTGGTGGTGGCCTCCGACGGCATCCTCTGCGATCTCACCCGCACCCTCGCGGCCGATCAGGCCCGCGTCGTCTGTCTGCTGCCTCCCGGCACGGACCCCCATCAATATCAGCTGCGCCCCCGCGATCGCCAGGCCCTCTCCGAAGCTCAGCTGGTGCTGATCAACGGCTATGGCCTCAGCCCTGCCCTGCTGCAGGTGGCCAGTCGTACCCCCAAGGTCGCCGTGGCCGAACTGGCTGTGCCGGCCAGCCCCGGCCGTGATCCCCACGTCTGGCACGACCCCTCCAATGCGACCGCGATGCTGCGCGTGGTGGACGGCCGCCTCGCCGCCGTGCTGCCCGCTGCGGCCCAGTCGGGCCTGAAGCGCCGCTCCGCCGCCGCCCGCAGCGTGCTGGAAGACACGGGCCGCTGGGCTGCAGCACAGATGGCCACCGTGCCGGAGGCCAGCCGCGTGCTGGTCACCGAACACCGCGCCTTCGCCTCCTTCGCTCGTCGCTACGACCTGCGCGAACTGCCCCTGCTTCCCTCCTTCACCAGCGGCGGTCAGCTGCGTCCCTCCAGCCTGGCGGCGATCACGAAGGCGATCAAGGCTTCCGGCACCCGCCAGCTCTTCTCTGAATCCCAGCCCATCTCCAAGACCCTGCGACGGATCAGTCGCAGCAGCGGCATCCCGGTGAACCCCACACCCCTGGTGGCCGATGGTCTCGCTCCGGGACGCTCCACCGTTCAGACCGCCACCGGCAATGTCTGCACCTTCGTCATCGGGCAGGGGGGACGCTGCGATGAGGCCGGCGCTGAGCGTCTCTCGCAGCGCTGGAGCGCCATTCCCTGATTGTCGATCTCCGCGTTCCCTCCCCCTCCGTTCTCCAGAGGTTCCGATTCCATGGCCGTCGTCGCTGTTTCTCGCCGCCTGCGACCCCTGTCACTGCTGGCCCCCGCAGCTCTTGCCCTGGCCTGGCTGGGCGGCCTTCCGGCCCGGGCCCACGGCGGCTTCGGCGATGTGGATCTGGCCCCCGGCCAGTTCCGCCTCTCTCCGGTGGTCACCCTCGAGGGTCATGCCGGCTATGAGAACAACCTCATGGGGCAGCCCAGCCACTACGCCATTGATGGATTGTTCGGTGCGGTGATGGAGTGGGGCCTCCCCAATCGCGGCAGCTTCGCGATCGAGGCCATGATCGGACCGGCTCTGGTCTGGGGCGAGGCGGAGCATTTCTACGGTCGGGTGGAGATCGAGCGGCCCGAACCGGTGGATCCCTATGCCGCCATCCTCAAAGCCCTGGTCAAGGCGGCAGCCGAGACCCAGGAGGGTGAGGCAGAGGCAGAGGAGCACGCCGAGGAGGAGGGCCATGAAGGGGAGGACCACGCTGGAGAACCCCATGGCGAGGAGGAGGCAGGTCACTCCGGCCACAGCCACCACGGCTCGGCAGGGGCTCCTTTCCGGCGCACCGACATCAAGGCCCAGATCCAGCTGCGCTACGAGCCCAGCGAACGCCTGTCGTTCATGGCGGAGTGGAAGCCTTATTACGTCACCGCCACCCAGGGGGAGGACATCAATGGCGTCAAACACGAACTGGGGGTCGGTGTGGTGTGGGCCCTCGGTGACGGGGATGTGAACTTCGCCCTCGGGGATGGCCTCGAGACCATCGCCGATGGTCTGTTTCTCTCCCTGCGCAACCGCACGGGCTGGGAATCGGATGGCACCTACATCGGCAACTACACCGATCCCTGGGTCGGCATCGGCTTCAACTGGGACCGGCTCAACGTGACCCTCTCCGCCGGACCTCGCTTCTATCTCCCCGGGAGCTACTCCGGCCTCCCTGCGCGCACCGACTGGGGCGGTGAGCTGGAACTGGCCCTGCCCGTCGGCAGACGCACGGTGCTGTTCGCCCACTGGCGCCCGATCTACAGCACCCAGGGCGGAGAGGGCTGGGGCCTCGGCTGGCAGCACCACATCGGCACCGGAGTCACCTTCCGCTTCTGAGCGCCGGGCCAGTCCCGCAGGCAGCCCTCGCCCCGCATCAGACGGTCCTGCTGGGGTCGATCCCCAATGGTTCAGGCCAGCTCCTGGGGCAGGAACATCACCAGGAAGAAGAGGCAGGCCAGCGGCACCACCAGGGCATGAATCCAGCGTTGGCGCAGACAGCCCAGCCCGGCGAATGCCGCGGCGATCAGCAGATTCGTGGCCAGATCGAACAGCCGCACCTGCAGTGGCGCCGCTGCGGAGGACAGCCAGTTGAAGGCCACAGCACCCAGCGCATAGGAACTGAACAGCCACCAGAAATAACGGGCCTGGATCTGGTAGTACTCGCGCAGATCCTGTCCGCCACCCTCATCGGGCAGGGCGGCGCAGGCCAGCAGCACCAGCTGCAGCAGCTGCAGCAACAGCACGAGGAACGGGCCGAAATGGCTCCAGATCTCCGCCTGACCGAAGCGGTAGAACTTCCACCAGAAGCGCACGATCATCAGGGTCGCCAGGGCTGCCGCCGCCGGAGAGAGCCAGTCCCAGCGCACCCGGTGACGGTCCCTGAGCAGGCGATGCAGGCTCATGGCCAGGTCGGACAGGGCCACCCCCACCAGCACCGAGACAAGCACCAGCAGGTCTTCGAATTCGTTCCCGACCCCTGCAACGGGCCAGCCCCTCCCCCGCCGTGCCGGTCCGGCTGAGCGGTCCATGCCAGGGTGCCTGCAGAACCGGAGCAGCCATGCTGGCCGCCGTCGTGATCCTGCTGGTGATGGTGCTGGTGGCGCTGTCGCTCAACCCTTCACGCCAGCAGTTCGCCTGGTTCATGCGCCTGCGGCGGCCGGCCTGGCTCGGCTTCGAGCGGTGGATCCCGCTGATCTGGCTGCTCATCTATGCCTGCTTCTACGCCTCGGCGCTGCTGGCCTGGACTGCCAGCGCAGACCCGCGGCTGATGGCGGCCTATCTCCTGCTGCTGCTGCTGGTGCAGGGCTACACCTGGCTGATCTGCCGCACCCGGCGCCTGGCCAACGGCACCGCCATCGGATTCGCCGGCTGGGTCTGGGGTATCGCCCTGGCCATCGCCCTGCTGCCCCGCGCCTCCACAGCCGCCCTCCTGCTGGTTCCTTACCTGCTGGGGAGCCCTGTGGGCGCGCTGGTGAGCTGGCAGATGCAACGGCTGAATCGTTGATCAGGGCTGTGTCCCTGCCGATTGTGTGCCCGATGGTGTGAACACGCGGCCAGGGGCCTGAACAGCCGGGCTGCGGACACTGCGGCAAAGACAAAAAAGCCGTTCCTTTGCAGAAACGGCAGAGCGGGGATTCACTGAATCAGATTGCCATCGGAGCGGCGGGATTTGAACCCACGACCCCCACTACCCCAAAGTGGTGCGCTACCAAGCTGCGCTACGCCCCGGCAGGAATGAAGTTATCACAGCGGGGTTGCCGGAGGGGGAGGGGGCAGGCGGCGCAGCAGGCGCGCCGTCAGCTGATCCCGGTTGAGCCGGCCATAGCCGCTGAGACGCAGCTGGGCGGCCAGCCGGCGCAGCTCCTGCAGGCTCATGGCGGCCAGCCGCAGCTCCGGCAGCTTCCTCCAGGCCAGGGCCGTCACCGGCAGGTCGGCCCCTTGCCGACCCTCCCGGAAGCCGATCAGGGCTCCACCGGCCATCCATTCCGGCACCAGCACGAACAGCACCGCCAGCAGGCCGTAGAGCTCGACCAGGCCCCGCGGCAGGGGGTGGAGCTGCCGGCTGGGTGGCGGTGACGGGGGGTCGTCCCGGTCCTCGTATCCGTCCATCAGACGGCGTCCGCCGGCAGTGGCGGGGCGGTGCGGGCCGGCGGGGCGGAGTCGCGCCAGATCAGGGGATGGTCCTGGGGCGGCGCAAGGCGCACGGCCCAGGCGGCCAGGGCAAAGCAGATCAGCACCGTGAGAACGAGGGTGGTGATCACGACACGATCGGGCAGGGGCGTCATGCGTCCTCGGTGCGGACGCAGGTGATGCGCGGGTTGAACGGGTCGATCCTCGATTGGTCCAGCATCAGTTCATCCCCCTTCAGCACCACCTTGAACACGTCGTTGCGATAGAGAAGACCGGCACTGGACTGGTTGTCGCGGAACAGGGTGCTGCGCATGCCACGGGTGAACAGGGAGGCCTGAGCCTCGTTGCGCTCAATCACCACGACCATACGGTCATTGCAGAGATATCTGTCCTTGGCGTCGTAGTTCTCCCACCAGGGGGAGTCGATCGCCACCAGGGAAGGCATCAACATCGCGATGCCGACACTCAGCAGGGAGGGGCTCATCGCGGCTCAGCTCAGGCGGATGGGGGTGTTGTCACCGCGCAGGATGCAGTGGGAGATCGACCAGTCGTAGTGGCTCCAGACGCTCTCCGGCAACAAAAAGCGGCTGCCGGGAAAGGCCCCCAGGGGCACCTGGGACGGCTGGGCGGAACAGTACGGCCGGCTGCCCGGCTTGGCCAGGTACTGCTGGTGATAGGGCTCGGCGAAATGAAACTCCCTGTCGCTGGCGATCTCGGTGGTGATCGGCCCGAAACCCGCCGCGGCCAGGAGGGTCCCGTAGTGATCCCGGCTCGCCAGGGCCAGCTCCATCAGGGCCGGATCGTCGACGTAGAGGGCAGAGCGGTACTGGCTGCCCCGGTCGTTGCCCTGCCTGTCGCCCTGGGTGGGGTCATGGCATTCCCAGAACAGCCGCAGCAGATCGCTGAACCCCAGTTGCTGCCGGTCCCACACCACCCGGACCACCTCGGCGTGCCCCGTGCCGCCGCTGCAGACCTGGTTGTAGGTCGGGGATGGCGTGCGGCCACCGGCATACCCCACGGCGGTGGTCACGACTCCGGGCAACCGCCAGAACCCCTTTTCCGCCCCCCAGAAGCATCCGCAGCCGAACAGGGCCTCCCCCTGGTCGGGGCCCACCGGCTGCTGGATGGGCGTGCCGAGCACCGCATGGGTGAGGGCGCCGGGGGCATCGGGCTTCGCTCCGAACAGTCCGTACACGTCGCAGGGAATCAGTGCCGGCGAGCCTAGTTGTCGCCGCTGCGGGGTGGCGCCGCCACCAGGGCGATGTGGTTCAGCAGGGTCGTCGTGAAGGCGAACAGCAGAAACGGCAGAGACAACACCAGGATCAGCCCCACCCCCACCAGGGCGAAGAGGGGGCGGCTGGTGCCCATCAGGGCCAGCCCGGCCGCCAGGCTGGCGAAGATCACGCCCATCCAGATCAGGATCTGGCCGTAGATATCTCCGAAGGTGAGGGTGCAGCGCACCTCAAGGGACTGGTTCGCCTGCAGAGGGGTCGGAGCCATGGGGCCGGCACAGCGGACCCTCACCCTGGCGAGCTCCGGGCCCCTGCGCAGTCTCCCTCAACAACTCGTTGGGGCCGATCGGGCCGTGGCGATTCAGGCGGCCTGCAGGCGATCGACCTGCTCCCGCTCCCACAACCGGCGGTAGGTGCCGTCCTCGGCCATCAGCTCGTCATGGTGACCCTGCTGCACCAGGCGGCCTTCGTCCAGCACCAGGATGCGATCGCAGGCCGCGGCGGCGGAGAGCTGGTGGCTGATCATCACCACGGTGCGGCGCTGCTGCCGGCGCACCGAGGCCAGGATCGCGGCGGCGGTGCTGTTGTCGACACTGGCCAGGGCATCGTCGAGCACCAGCACGGGGGACTCCAGCAGCAGGGCACGCCCCAGGGCCGTTCGCTGGCGCTGGCCCCCGCTGAGGGTGATCCCCCGTTCTCCCACCAGCGTGGCGTAGCCGTCCGGGAAGCCCTTGATGTCGTCCTCCAGCCGGGCCTGCCGCGCTGCCTGAACCACCTGCTCCTCGCTCGCCTGGGGGTCGCCATAGCGCAGGTTGTCGGCCAGGCTGGCGGTGAACAGGAACCCCTCCTGGGGCACCAGGGCCACCTGGGCGCGCAGGGCGCCCAGATCCAGCCGCGTGACGTCGACCCCGTCGAGGAACAGCTGGCCGGACTCCACCTCCACCATGCGACCCAGCGCCCGCGCCAGGGTGGTCTTGCCGCAGCCGATCGGGCCGACGATGGCCAGGATCTCCCCCGAGTCGATGCGGAAGCTGAGATCGTCCAGAGCGGGCCTGGCACTGCCGGGATAGTGGACCGTCAGGCCGCGGGCCTCGATCACGCCGGCCGGATGCTGCGGGGCCGGCGTGGGCACGGGGGGGGAGACGATCGCCGGCTGACGCTCCAGCAGTTCCTCCACCCTCTCCAGGCTCACCTGACCGGTCTGGAAGGTGCTGAGGGTGAAGCCCAGCAGGGCGGTGGGGAACACCAGCCGTTCCACATAGAGGATCAGGCCCACCAGATCGCCGATGCTGAGCCTGCCGCTGGCCAGCTGGCTGCTGCCCAGGCCCAGCAGCAGCAGCAGGCTGATGGAGGAGAGGCCCTCCAGCAGCGGGAACAGGGTGCTGCGGCTGCGGGCCAGATCGAGGGCCGCATCGCGATAGCGCCGGTTGCGCTGGGAGAACGAGAGCAGCTCGCGCCGTTCCTGGCCGTAGATCTTGATCGCGGCGATGCCCGAGAGGTCTTCCTGCACCAGATCGCTCAGGCCGGCCAGGGACTGCTGCTGGACCCGCTGCTGCCGCATCATCCGGCCACCGAACAGGCGCACCGTCATCAGCATCACCGGGTAGACGGCGATCGCCGCCAGGCTCAGCCCGGGATCGATCAGCAGCATCGCCGGAAGCGTCAGGGCGTAGGCCAGCACCGTGTTGGTCAGGCTCAGCACGGCGAAGCCCAGCAGGCGCCGCACGTTCTCCACATCGCTGGTGGCGCGGCTGATCACCTCACCGCTGCCGGTGCTCTGCACCCAGCCGGGCTCCTGACGCAGCAGGTGGTCGAAGATGCGCTGCTTGAGATCCGCCTCCACCTGCCGGCCGACGCCGAACACCAGCATCCGGGAGGCGAGGCGCACCAGACCCATCAGGCTGGCCAGGGCGACCAGCAGCAGGGCGTCCCCCAGCAGGTCGTGCAGGGCGAAGCCGGGCCTGAGCTCGTTGACCACCGTGCGCACCAGCAGCGGCAGCGCCACCCCCAGCAGGTTGACCACCACCAGCGCTGCGGCTCCGAGCAGCACCTGGCGTCGGTGGGGGCGCAGGTGGCGCCGGATCAGGTCGAGCCGCAGGGCTGCCATGGCGAGGTCGGACAGCGGCCTGGATGTTTACCCTACCGGGGCCCCTCCAGCAGAACCCGGCCGATGGAGGACCAGAACCACCCCCTGCAGGCCAGTGACCGCGAGATCGTCGATCGGTTGCTGGCGGTGAACCAACCGGCGGATCCTCATCTGGTGGATGCCGCCCGCCTGCTGCTGCGCTTCGACGGTTTCCCTGGCGCCCGCGACATCCGCGACGACCTCGAGCGGATCCTGCGCCTCTGGCAGCTCGATCGTCCCGCCCTCTTCGCCCGCACCCGCGAGATCTGGGCCGCCGGCTTCCGCCCCGCTCCCACGGCGGCCGAGGCGGTCGGATCCGGTTTTGATACGGCTGCGGACGACGCCCCGTGAGGCCCGGAGCCAGCCCTGGCGGGTGCCGATCGGATTCGCTGACGGATCGCCAGATCGGCCTGCTTCGGGGGATAGTGGAAAAGTCCCCATCACCCGGCCCGGCGTGTCTTCACACCCGGGCTTTTTTTTGACCCGGCGGCGCTGAGCTGACCGGGTGGACGGCCCGGACCCCTTGCGCTGTCTGGGGTCAGCAGGCGGCGGGTGGTGCTCGGTGACGCTCGCTCCGGCGCGCCCCCGGGGCCCCCGCAGCCCGGCCCGGAGTCCGCCACGCGCCTCCCCGGCCGACCCGTTGCTCGTAGCGTTCGTGGCTGCGACGTCGTCCGGTTGATGGCTGATTCCCCTTCCTGGCCGGCCCTGCTGGAGCGCCTGCTCCAGGGCAGGCCCCTCGCCGCCGCCGAGGCCTCCGCCCTGATGGCGGCCTGGCTCCAGGGCCTGCTCGAGCCGGTGCAGACCGGAGCCTTCCTGGCGGCGCTGCGCTGCCGTCCCCCCGATGGTCAGGCCCTGGCGGCCATGGCTCAGGAGCTGCGCCGCGTCTGCACTCTCCCCTGCGAGCTGCCGCCCATGCCGCTGGTCGACACCTGCGGGACGGGGGGTGACGGCTCCGACAGCTTCAACATCTCCACCGCCGTGGCCTTCACGGCCGCTGCCTGCGGCGTGACGGTGGCCAAGCACGGCAACCGCAGCGCCAGCGGTCGGGTCGGCTCGGCCGATGTCCTGGAGAGGCTCGGACTGGCGCTTTCGGCTCCGCCGCAGCAGGTGGTGGCGGCACTCCCGCAGGTGGGGGTGAGCTTTCTGTTCGCCCCGGCCTGGCATCCGGCCATGGTCAACCTTGCCGGTCTGCGTCGCAGTCTCGGGGTGCGCACCGTGTTCAACCTGCTCGGCCCCCTGGTCAATCCGCTGCAGCCGCAGGCCCAGGTGGTGGGGGTGGCCAGCCCGGAGCTGCTCGATCCGATGATCGAGGCCCTGCAGCATCTCGGACTGCAACGGGGGGTCGTGGTGCATGGCCAGGGTGGACTGGATGAGGCCTCGCTCGCGGGCAACAACGCTCTGCGACTGCTGGAGAACGGCGTGATCCGGTCGCTCGAGCTCTCGCCTCTGCAGCTGGGACTGCAGCCCGCTCCCAACAGCGCCCTGAAGGGAGGGGACCCGGATGAAAACGCGGCGATTCTGGAGGCCGTGCTCCAGGGAGGCGGCAGCGACGCCCAGCGGGATGTGGTGATCCTCAACACGGCGCTGGTCCTCTGGGCGGCGGGTGCCTGCGCCAGCGTCGAGGCCGCCGTTCCGCAGGCGCGAAACGCCCTGGCGGCGGGAGAACCCTGGCAGCGGCTGCTGGCCCTGCGCGCCGCCCTCAGCACGGCCCCTGGGGGATGATTCAGAGCAGCTGCTGCCCGATCCTTGCCTGATTCAGCGCGCGACGGAGCCCTGCTCGTGCTGGCCGATGGCACGCTGCTGCAGGGTCGGGCCTTCGGGGCCCGCGGCCTGGCGATCGGTGAGGTGGTGTTCAACACCGGCATGACCGGGTATCAGGAGGTGATGACCGACCCGAGCTATTCCGGGCAGCTGGTCACCTTCACGTATCCCGAACTGGGCAACACCGGCGTCAACGCCAGCGATCAGGAGGCTGACCATCCCCACGTGCGCGGCGTCGTGGCCCGCCAGCTGGCTCCGCGATCCAGCAACTGGCGCAGCGAGGAGGACCTGGAGCACTGGCTGCAGCGCCACGGGGTCGTCGGCATTCTGGGCGTGGACACCCGTGCCCTGGTGCGCCACCTGCGCGAGGGCGGCGCGATCAACGGGGCCATCTGCAGCGACGGCTCCGCCCCGGCCGCGGTGCTCCAGCAGGTGCGGCAGGCCCCCTCCATGCAGGGGCTCAACCTGGCCGCCACGGTGAGCACCAGCGTTCCGTACCGCTGGAACAGCCTCTGCGCCGCCTCCTTCGACGCCCGTGCCATGGCCCCGCCGGCCCGGCCCTACCGGGTGGTGGCGATCGATTTCGGCATCAAGCGCGCCATCCTCGATCGGTTGGTGGCCCATGGCTGTGAGGTGACGGTGCTTCCCGCCGATTCCGGCCTGGCCCAGGTCCTGGCCGAGCAGCCCGAGGGGGTGTTCCTTTCCAACGGTCCCGGAGATCCCGCCGCGGTTCACTCCGGCATCGCCCTGGCGCGTGACCTGCTGCAGCAGCAGGATCTTCCCCTCTTCGGCATCTGTCTGGGCCACCAGATCCTCGGGCTTGCCCTGGGAGGCCGCAGCTTCAAGCTGGGTTACGGCCACCGCGGGCTCAACCACCCCTGCGGTGGGGCCGGCGTGGTGGAGATCACCAGCCAGAACCACGGTTTCGCCCTTGAGGCTTCCTCCCTGCCGGAGCGGGTGGAGGTCACTCACCTGAACCTCAACGACCGCACCGTGGCGGCTCTGGCCCTGCGCGATCAGCCGGTGTTCGGCGTGCAATACCACCCGGAAGCCAGTCCCGGCCCCCACGATGCGGACCATCACTTCGCCCGCTTCGTGGCGCTGATGGCCCGGCGCCGCTGAATCCGGGGCAACTGCACGCAACTGTCGCAGTCGATACGGTTTTGTTGCGAAATCTGCAGAGGCCTTCATGCTCTCTACACTTCCACGCGAGCGCCATGACGGGGGCTGGATCGATCAACGACCTGCAGCGACTGACCGTATCTCTGCGTGGGGGCTGCGAGCGGAGGCCCGAGTGTCTGCTGTTCAGCTTCACCGGCCAGCTTGACGCCTACTCCGACAAGCAGTTCAGCGACTTCATCCAGGGCCAGGTCCGGGAGCCCAGGCACCCGATCGTGCTCGATCTCAGCCGCATCGATTTCATCGACTCCTCCGGCCTTGGTGCCCTGGTGCAGCTGGCCAAGGACCGCAATACCGCCAAGGCGCCGTTCGTGATCGTCGGCAACGCCAGGGTCGTTCAGACGATCAAGCTCGTGCGGCTTGAGGAGTTCCTGCACCTCCAGCCCGACCTCGACACCGCGCTTGGCAGTCTCGCCGCCGCCTGAACCCAGGCCTGGCCCAGGCGACTGGCTCACCGGCCTGGCAGCGCGGACCGATGGGCCGGAGCTTGGTCCACTGCAGCTGGCCTGGCTGGGAGATGCGGTGTGGGAACTGCATCAGAGGTTGCGCCACTGCCACCTGCCGGCGCGCTCTGCTGCCCTGCACCAGGCGGTGGTCCAGACCGTGCGGGCGGAGGCCCAGGCCGAGGCCCTGCAACGGCTCGAGCCCCTGCTCGATGCACGTGAGCGCGACTGGGTGCGGCGCGGGCGCAACCGGGCCGGCCGCGGACCGCGGCACGGGGATGCCGCACGTTATGGGCAGGCCACGGGATTTGAGACGATGCTGGGATGGCTCTTCCTGACCAATCCCCAGCGTCTGGCCGTGCTGCTGGATCAGCTTGAGAAGACCGACTCCTCCGCCTGTCACCCCGTCCATGAGCCATCCTCCTGAGCGCCGTTCCGATCGCTCGGCCGAAGGTCCCTTCGAGCGCCGTTTCGAGCGCCGCGCGGGGGGGCGGGGCGATGCCGCCGCTGGCCGCGATGGCCGTTCCGGCCCCCCGTCCGACCGCCCCGGATCCCCCCGTCGCCCCGGCCGCTGGAGCAGTGCCCCCTCCACCAGCCGGCGACGACGCTTCCCCGGCTCCCCGGGGGCTGCCCCCGCCCAGGGCGAGCGCCCCTGGGGTGAGGCGCCCTCCGGCTCGCCCCGCCCCGAGCGTCGCCGGCCCGATGCAGCAGGTCGTGATCGGCCGTTCACACCCCGCCGGGCCCCCTTCCAGGGGGAGGCCCGCGGCGTCGAGCGCCGTCCGGGCCGGGAGGGTGGTCGCCCGAACGACCGCCCCGGCGATCGTCTCTCGGATCGCCGGCCGGAGCGCGGTCCCGAGCGGTTCTCCGAACGCTTCGGACCACCGCCGCGCCGGCCCTTCTCGGCTCCGCCGCGGGGCGCCGGAACCGGATCCCGCCGACCGGATCGCGGGCCACGGCTGCGGCCGACGCTGCGCAGCGATGGGATCCCCTCCCGCTTCCAGGCGCCCGCACCCGGCGAGGACGCCCTGCAGGGCCAGGCCGAAAGCCATGCTCCCGCCGCTCCCAGCGATCTGATCTGGGGCCGGCACAGCGCCCAGGCGGCGCTCGAATCCGGCCGGCCGATCCACCGCATCTGGTGCACCCATGAGATGCGCTTCAGCCCCCGCTTCCTGCAGCTGCTGCGCGAGGCGAAGGCCTCCGGGGTGCTGGTGGAGGAAGTGACCTGGGCGCGGCTGGGACAGATCAGCGGTGGAGCCGTCCACCAGGGGATCGTGCTGCAGCCGGCGGCGGCCGCCACCCTCGACCTGCGGGGATTGATCGAAGGCTGTCAGCAGCTGGGGGAGGCCTCCCTGCTGGTGGCCGTGGACGGCCTCACCGACCCCCAGAACCTCGGGGCGATCGTGCGCAGTGCCGAGGCCCTCGGAGCCCATGGTCTGGTGTTGCCGCAACGGCGCAGCGCCGGCCTGACCGGATCGGTGGCCAAGGTGGCCGCCGGGGCGCTGGAACATCTGCCCGTGGCTCGGGTGGTCAACCTCAATCGCTCACTGGAGACGCTCAAGCAGGAGGGTTACCGGGTCATCGGTCTCGCCTCCGAGGGAACGCTCTGCCTGGAGGAGGCCGATCTGGATGGGCCGCTGGTCCTGGTCACAGGTTCGGAGGGGGATGGCTTGTCCCTGCTGACCCGCCGCAGCTGCGATCAGCTGGTGCGCATCCCGTTGCGCGGCTCCACGCCCAGCCTCAATGCCTCCGTCGCCACGGCGCTGCTGCTTTATGAGGTGGCCCGTCGCAGCTGGATGGCCGGGCTGCGGGGCTCGGCCCCGGCTCCACGTCTGCAGCGTCCCCAGCTGCCGGTCTCCGAGCCTGTGGGAGCCGTTGACACTGACGACGACAGCCCCGTCTCCCCACCCCTGGAGGACGGTGTGGCGTTGTCCGTCGCGGAGGAGCCCGGCGCAGCGCAGGCTGCAGAGGCCCGGCAGGCCCCTGAGGCCGTCCCCGGCTTCCCCGATCCGTCAGAGCCCTCCCCGGTTGATGCCGCTGCTGCGGAGGCGATCCTCCCTGCTGTGGACCCTGCGCCGGTCGAGGCCGCCCCGCCGCCTGCGGACTTCACGCCGGCGGAGTCCAGTCCAGCGGAGCCCCTGCCCGTGGAGCCGGCTCCGGCGGCCACTGCGTCCTCGCCCGGGCCGATTCCAGCCGAGGACTCCACGGCGGAGGGCACGGCCGTCCCTGTCGTGAGCTCCGGCGGCTTCAGCGATGCCCCTGGCCCGGCGTTCGATCAGGACATCAGCCTGTGAACGCGACAAGCCGCGGCCGACTCGGACGGCGCAGTCCAGAATGGGCACTGTGCTGCCCCCGTCCATGAATCCCCTGTTCTGGCCCGTCCGCCGCGTTGCCAACGGACTGGGGCTGGCCTGGTGGGCCCGGGTGGAGACCCGCTCTCCCGATGCGGTCTACTGGTTCGGTCCCTTCGTGCGTCGCGCCACCCTCGAGGAGGCCCTCCCCCCCTTTCTGGCCGATCTGCGTTCGGAGGGTCCCGCCGGCCTTGAGCATGAACTCCTGCGGACCTGCCGCCGGGAGCCGCTCACGGAAACGGCCGAGGCCAACGCCGGCGAGAGCCTCCCCGGCTGAGGCGCCGCCTCTGCGAGCTCGCCTGATAGCGTCCCCACCACCAGCAAGGGCAGCAGGGTATGGGGATCGCCGAGTGGCGGCAGCAACTGGTGCGCGGTGAGGTGTCCGCCCGCGAGCTGACCGACCAGCACCTGGCCAGGATCGAGGCGGTCGATCCCACCGTTCACGCCTTCCTCGAGGTCACCGCCGAGCGGGCCCGGGCCGATGCGGACCGCATCGATGCCGCCCGCGCCGCCGGAGATCCCCTGCCCCCTCTCGCCGGGATCCCCCTGGCGATCAAGGACAACCTCTGCACCCGCGGCATCCGCACCACCTGCTCCAGCCGGATGCTGGAGGCGTTCGTTCCGCCCTATGAGTCGACCGTCACCGATCGGCTCTGGCAGGCCGGGGCGATCTTGCTCGGCAAGACGAACCTCGACGAGTTCGCCATGGGCAGCTCGACCGAGACCTCGGCATTCGGCCCCAGCCGCAACCCCTGGGACCCGGAGCGGGTGCCCGGCGGCAGCTCCGGCGGCAGCGCCGCCGCGGTGGCCGCCGGCGAATGCATCGCCTCCCTCGGCTCCGACACCGGCGGCTCGATCCGACAGCCTGCCTCCTTCTGCGGGGTCGTCGGCCTCAAACCCACCTACGGCCGCGTCAGCCGCTGGGGTCTGGTGGCCTTCGCCAGTTCCCTGGACCAGGTCGGTCCCTTCGCCCATTCGGTGGCGGACGCCGCTGAGATCCTGCAGGTCATCGCCGGAGCCGACCCTCGCGACGCCACCTGTCTGCAGGCCCCCGTCCCCGACTACGCCGCCGGGCTGGATCAACCCCTCAAGGGGCTGCGGGTGGGTCTGATCCGCGAGTGCTTCGAGCAGCAGGGCCTCGCCGCCGAGGTGCGCCAATCGGTGCTGCAGGCGGCTGACCAGCTGGTGGCCCTGGGCTGTGAGCTGGTGGAGGTGAGCTGCCCCCGCTTCGATGACGGCATCGCCACCTACTACGTCATCGCTCCCTCGGAGGCCTCCGCCAACCTGGCCCGCTACGACGGGGTCAAATACGGCTTCCGGGCTGAGTCCGGGGAGAGCCTGGCGGCGATGACCGCCCGGTCCCGTGCCGAAGGCTTCGGCGACGAGGTGAAGCGGCGCATCCTGATCGGCACCTATGCCCTCTCCGCCGGATACGTCGATGCCTACTACCGCAAGGCCCAGCAGGTGCGCACCCTGATCCGCCAGGACTTCAGCCGCGCCTTCGCCGACGTTGACGTGCTGTTGACGCCCACCTCGCCCACCACCGCCTTCCGCTTCGGGGCCCACCGCGAGGATCCTCTGGCGATGTATCTGGCGGATCTGCTGACGATTCCAGCCAACCTGGCCGGACTCCCGGCGATCAGCCTGCCCTGCGGCTTCGATGGGGCAGGCCTGCCCATCGGCCTGCAGCTGATCGGAGATGTGCTCGAGGAGGGCAAGCTGCTGCGCGTGGCCCATCAGTACGAGCAGGCGGCCCAGGTGATGCGTCAGGCGCCGCAGGCGGCGCTGGTGCCCTGAGCGGGCGGGACGACACCCCCACCGCTGGTGTCCGCCGGGGCGCCGTGCGCGGCTGAGGCACTGCCGGTGGCGCCACAGCTCCTAACGTGGGTCAGCTGCCGCTGAGCCTTGGCCTTCGTTCCGCTTCACAACCACAGCGATTACAGCCTGCTGGACGGGGCGAGCCAGCTGCCGGCGATGGTGGAGCGGGCCGTGGCGCTGGAGATGCCGGCCCTGGCGCTCACCGACCACGGCGTCATGTACGGCGCGATCGAGCTGCTCAAGCTGTGCGGCAAGGCCGGGATCAAGCCGATCATCGGCAATGAGATGTATGTCATCAACGGCTCGATCGAGGATCCGCAGCCGAAGAAGGAGCGCCGCTATCACCTGGTGGTGCTGGCCCGCAATGCGGTGGGCTACCGCAATCTGGTTCGCCTGACCAGCATCAGCCATCTGCGCGGCATGCGCGGCCGGGGGATCTTCGCCCGCGCCTGCATCGACAAGCAGCTTCTGGCACAGCACAGCGAGGGGCTGATCGTGGCCACCGCCTGCCTCGGCGGGGAGATTCCCCAGGCCATCCTGCGCGGTCGCCCCGATGTGGCCAGGGACGTGGCCCGCTGGTATCAGCAGCAGTTCGGTGAAGACTTCTACCTGGAGATTCAGGATCACGGCGGCATCGAGGATCGCATCGTCAATGTGGAAATGGCGAAGATCGGCGCTGAACTCGGCATCGAGCTGATCGCCACCAATGATGCGCACTATCTCAGCAGTCATGATGTGGAGGCCCACGATGCGCTGCTATGTGTGCTCACGGGCAAGCTGATCAGCGATGAGAAGCGTCTGCGCTACACCGGTACTGAGTACATCAAGAGCGAGCAGGAGATGCTGTCCCTGTTCGCCGATCATCTTCCGCCCGAGGTGATCACCAGGGCCGTCGCCAACACGGTCAAGGTGGCCGACAAGGTGGAGGACTACGACATCCTCGGGCGTTATCAGATGCCCAGGTTCCCGATCCCGGAGGGGCACACCGCCGTCAGCTACCTGCACCATGTCGCCGAGGAGGGCTTGCGCGGGCGGCTTGAGCTTGGTGATGCCGACAGCTTTGATCCCATCTATGGCGAGCGGCTGCAGTTTGAGCTGCAGGTGATGGAGCAGATGGGCTTCCCCACCTATTTCCTTGTGGTCTGGGATTACATCCGCTTCGCCCGTGAGAACGGCATCCCGGTCGGTCCGGGCCGCGGATCGGCGGCGGGGTCCCTGGTGGCCTATGCCCTCGGCATCACCAACATCGATCCCGTACGACATGGACTGCTGTTCGAGCGCTTCCTCAACCCCGAACGCAAGTCGATGCCGGATATTGACACCGACTTCTGCATCGACCGACGCGGTGAGGTGATCGATTACGTCACCCAGCGCTATGGCGAAGACAAGGTGGCCCAGATCATCACCTTCAACCGCATGACCTCCAAGGCGGTGCTGAAGGATGTCGCCCGGGTGCTCGATATCCCCTATGGCGAGGCCGATCGCCTGGCCAAGCTGATCCCTGTCGTGCGCGGCAAGCCCGCCAAGCTGCGCGAGATGATCTCCCAGGAATCGCCGGCGCCCGAGTTCCGCGAGAAATACGAGAACGATTCCAAGGTGCGCCACTGGGTGGATCTGGCAATGCGCATCGAGGGCACCAACAAAACCTTCGGCGTGCATGCCGCCGGCGTCGTCATCGCCGCTGAACCGCTCGACCAGGTGGTGCCCCTGCAGCGCAACAACGACGGCCAGGTGATCACCCAGTACTTCATGGAGGACGTCGAGTCGATGGGCCTGCTGAAGATGGACTTCCTCGGCCTCAAGAACCTCACGATGATTGACAAGACCCTGGATCTTGTCGCCATCAGCAGCGGCGAGCGCCCCGATCCTGACGCTCTCCCCCCCGAGGATGAGCAGACCTTTGCCCTGCTCGCCCGCGGAGACCTGGAGGGCATCTTCCAGCTGGAATCCAGTGGCATGCGACAGATCGTGCGCGATCTGCGGCCCTCCTCCCTGGAGGACATCTCCTCGATTCTGGCCCTCTACCGACCCGGTCCGCTCGATGCCGGCCTGATTCCCAAGTTCATCAACCGCAAGCACGGGCGGGAGGCGATCGACTTCGCCCATCCCAGTCTCGAGCCGATCCTGCGGGAGACCTACGGAATCATGGTCTATCAGGAGCAGATCATGAAGATCGCCCAGGATCTGGCCGGTTACTCCCTGGGTGAAGCCGACCTGTTGCGACGCGCCATGGGGAAGAAGAAGAAATCGGAAATGGAGAAACACCAGGACATCTTCGTGCGCGGCGCCAGCGAGCGCGGCGTTGATCCCGCTCTGGCGACCGCCCTGTTCGAGCAGATGGTTCTGTTCGCCGAATACTGCTTCAACAAGAGCCACTCCACGGCCTATGGCGCGGTCACGTATCAGACCGCCTACCTCAAGGCCCACTACCCCGTCGCCTACATGGCGGCCTTGTTGACGGTCAATGCCGGCCAGTCCGACCGGGTGCAGCGTTATATCGCTAACTGCAACGCCATGGGCATCGAAGTGATGCCCCCCGACATCAATGCATCCGGCATTGATTTCACTCCCATCGGTGATCGCATCCTGTTCGGACTCTCGGCCGTGCGCAATCTGGGGGACTCCGTGATTCGTCAGTTGATCGCCCTGCGCCAACAGGATGGGCCCTTCCAGTCCCTCGGCGATCTCTGCGATCGTCTGCCGCCCCAGCAGCTCAACCGTCGCGGGCTGGAATCGCTGATTCACTGCGGTGCACTCGATGCCTTCGAGCCCAACCGCAACCGCGCCCAGCTGGTCGCCGACCTTGACCTGGTACTGGACTGGGCCAGTTCCCGCGCCCGCGACCGGGCCAGCGGTCAGGGCAATCTGTTCGATCTGCTCTCCGCCGCCAGCAGCGCCGGCCCCGCGTCCGCTGCCGGCAGCGCCCCCAAGGCCGCCCCCGTGCGTGACTATCCCCCCACCGAGAAACTGCGTCTCGAAAAGGATCTGCTCGGGTTCTATCTCTCCGACCACCCGCTGCGGCAGATCGCCGGTCGCACCCGCCTGCTCAGTCCTGTCAGCCTCGCCAGCCTTGAGGAGCAGGCCGACAAGGCGCGGGTCAGCGTGGTCGTGATGGTGCCCGAGCTGCGACGGGTCACCACCCGCAAAGGGGACGCCATGGCCGTGCTGCAGCTGGAGGATCTCACCGGAGGCTGCGAGGCCGTGGTCTTTCCCAAGACCTATGCCCGCCTGGCGGATCACCTGATGGTCGACGCCCGGCTGCTGATCTGGGGGAGCGTCGACCGACGCGACGACCGGGTGCAGCTGATCGTCGATGATTGCCGCAGCCTGGAGGATCTCCCCCTGGTGCTGGTGAGGCTGCCGCTGGGGGACGCCGGAGACATCGCGGTGCAGCATCGCCTGCGCGAATGTCTGCAGCGCCATCGTCCCGATCAGGACGCTGCGGGCATGCGGGTTCCGGTGCTGGCCCTGGTGGGGGAGGGAGCCGAGTCGCGCATCGTGCGGCTTGGCCCCCAGTTCTGTGTCGCTGACGCAGAGGCCGCGGTGCAGACCCTCACCGCCGCCCGCTTCCGGGCCTGGTGGCGCACCCCCCTGGCCTCCGGCGGAGCGGCTCCTCTGCCGGCGACCTGAGCACCGGTCCGAGCCGGCTGGCTGTTCCCGGACCGTTCCAGGCCCCTGTTGCCTCGGGTGGTCTGGGCCCACTCGCTGCCAACACGGGGTGAGGGACTGAGCTGCCGCAGTCTGGTGATGCCGACTGGCCTCCGGCCCATACCCATCAAGGGGGTGCCCGCATTTGGGCTCAGCGGCACTCCCATCGGACCCTGGCCTGCGGCTTGATCCCTCTTCAGCAATCGCCGCTGCAGGACTTCGCGGTCGGCGATTGCCTCCGCGCTCAGATCTCCGCTGCAACCAGCAGGACGCCGTGGCCTGGGCGCACGAAGGGAGTCATGGGAATGGGTTCAGGGGCTGGGAGTGGAACCCTGGCGCATCGCCCGGATCGAGCCGCGCACCCGACTGATGTTCACTCCGAGCTGTTCAACTCCAAGCAGGCTGCCCGGTGCACTCTCCCAGCTGGCCGAAAGCACGCCGTAGCTGAGTCCGAGCAGTCCGAGGAGGAAGCAGCCCCCGGAAGCCAGCAGGGTGGCCACCGGCGGGATGTCCAGCAGCTGCCGGCTCACCAACAGGTAGCTGCCGACGAACACAGCCATGCCCAGCAGGCTGGGGATTCCGGTGGCGATGGCGATGCGGCGCATCATCCTCTGGGCCACCGGCTCCGGAATCACCTGGGCCCCCGTCGGCCTGGACGGCCTGGTCGTCCTCGTCGCCGGACGACGGCTGGCGGCAGGACGGCCTGCGGATCCGGATGGGCGATCGGGCTGCTCGCCCGGTGCGAACGATCCGGGATGACGCTGACGCCCCATGGTCTGTCCTCAGCCGCGGATGCCGAGGGAGCTGATCAGGGCGCTGTACCGCGCTTCGCTGCGGCTGCGCAGATAGCCGAGCAGACGCTTGCGACGGCCGATCATCTTCAGCAGGCCCTGACGGGAGGAGAAATCGTGGATGTTCTTCTGCAGGTGTCCGCTGAGCTGGTTGATCCGCTCACTCAGCATGGCCACCTGAACCTCCACCGATCCCGTGTCGGTGCCATGGGTCTGATGGGTATTGATGAGTTCCTGTTTCCGGGTGGTGGTGAGCGACATGGGCAGGATTTGGCCCGAAAGGAGCAAAGAGATACCTTACCGCGTGACCCGCCTGAGGCCTCAGGCCTCCCCCCGGGACAACCAGCGCAGGCAATCCCGGATCCAGGCGTCGTCCCCCGCATCGGCCGCCAGGCCGGTCGCCGCCACGGCCCGCAGCGCCCGCTGGATCTCCAGGCTCTCGTAGCCCAGGGCCGCCAGGGTCAGCTGCAGGTCGTGTCGCTGCGCCGAAGGCGGCAGCGGCAGCTGGGGGTCCTCCTCCTCGGTGGGCAGAACGATCCAGGCGGCGAAGCGCTCCTGCAGCCGCTGGCGCAGTTCCACCGCCAGGCGTTCGGCGGTGCGCCGTCCCACGCCCGGAGCCTGGCTGAGCTGCCGCAGGTCGCTCTGCACGATCGCCAGCACCAGCTCCTCGGCCGCCAGGCAACCCAGCAGCCCCAGGCCCATCTGTGGACCGACGCCACTGACGGACACCAGCTCCCGGAACAGGTCCCGCTCCTGGCGCTGCGGAAAGCCGAACAGGGTCCAGCCGTCCTCGCGGATGCTGTGGTGGATGTGCAGCTGCAGTTGACTGCCCACTGCGGGCAACTGCTGCCAATGGCGCTGACTGAGCTGCACTTCGTAGCCCACTCCGCTACAGATCAGGAGCAATCCACAACGGCTCCCCTGCTGCCAGGGATCGGCAAGTTCGCCCTGCAGCCAGCCGATCATGGGTCCCTCCGCCTCGCCACCATGCTGCCCGCCCTGCCTAGCCCCGCCTGCCCCCCCGGTCCGGCGCGCTGGTGGGCGTTGCTGCTGGCGCCCCTGCTGGCCCTGCTGCTGGGGGGCTGCCCGGGGTCGATGGCGCCGCCGCGGATTGTGGTGCTCGAGGCCCTGTCGCTGCAGATCCAGCTCACCCAGGCCGAGGTGTCCCAGGCCCTGGCTCTCGAGCCGGCGGCTCCACCCCAGGTCAGCCGCGTGCGGGTGGAGCAGCAGCAGGCCGTGCGCATCGGAGAGGACGAGGGGCTGCGGCTCACCGGCCGCTTCGACTGGCGCCTGGCCGAGGATCCGATCCGGGTGGATTCGCCCTTCGAGCTCTTCCTGCAGCGGGGTGAGCGCCGCCAGAGCTGGCGGCTTGCCCGCCCGGTGGCCAGTGACGACGGCCAGCAACGCTGGCTCACGGATCCCCTGCCGCTGTCACCGCAGCGTGGCGGCTGAGCGGGGACTGCGCGATACCGCCGCCGAGGAGAATCCGGGACTGCACCCTGTGGCTCCCAGGGTTCTGCGGTCCATCTGGGGACGACTGGTTTGCTCCCTCCTCCCGCAGGCGGGGGCAGGGGCCTGCGGGACCCGGCAGCTTCAGCCCGGTGCCGCCTGGGCTCCATCCAGCAGACCGAGGCGCCTGGCGAGCCAGTGGAGGCTCAGGGCCTGCACCAGCAGGGTCAGCACCACGGCGGTGAAGACGATGCCCTCGC
Organism: Synechococcaceae cyanobacterium; assembly: GCA_035285905.1. Lineage (GTDB taxonomy): Bacteria > Cyanobacteriota > Cyanobacteriia > PCC-6307 > Cyanobiaceae > Cyanobium. Next base: position 75,966 of record JAYKJA010000008.1, on the reverse strand, counting down.
AGGTGCGGACCAGGTCCGTGACCTGGGAGGGATCGACTCCCTGCAGGTGGGGGATCATCTGCACCACTTCGACGCTCAGGGCCAGGGGCACGGCCCCGCGCAGGCCGCACCAGGAGATCAGCAGGGCCTCGCGACGGTTGAACGGCGACCAGTGCTGCACCAGCAGCACGCTCAGGGGCCGGGCCACCAGCATCAGCGCCAGGCCCACCACCAGACCTTCCGGGATCGCCGGCAGGAGCTTGAGGGGATCCATCACCAGGCCGAAGATCAGGAACACGGAGATCTCGGTCATCGTGTTGAACGGCAGCAGCGTCTTCTGCAGCGCTTCCGGGGAGATGTGGGTGTTGCGATAGCTGTTGTTGCTCAGGAACAGCCCGGTGACGTAGGTGGCGATGAACCCGGAACCGCCAAGGGTATCGGCCACGCCATAGGAGAGCAGGGCGATGGAGATGCCCAGGATCAGCAGCTGATCGTGATCGCGCACCAGCTGCTCCAGACTGAAGCGCGCCAGATAGCCAACCACCACACCGATCAGCATGCCGGAGGCGATCTTCTGGATGAACAGCTGCAGCTGTCCCAGCATCAGCGCCTCCTTGCTCACCGCCGACGAGCTGGTGGCCAGGCCGACGACCAGGCCGACGAACAGAATCGCCAGCGGATCGCTCAGGGAGGATTCAAACTCCAGCAGAGAGCGCAGGCGTTGTGGAAAGCTGTGCCGTTGATCCTCCAGCACACTGATGGTGGCGCCGGCGTCGATCGAACCCAGGCAGGCCGCCACCAGCAGGGCGATGGACATCGGCAGTTCCAGGAATCCCAGGCCCAGGTGTGCGCTGTTGCTGGGGGAAGCGGTGCACCAGGTGATCAGACCCAGCACAAGCGAGCTGCTCACCACCCCCACCACCGCCAGCAGGATCCCGTATTCGAGAAATCCCCTGATCGACCGGAACTGGGTTTTCAGACCGGCATAGAAGAGCAGCATCGAGAGGCTGAGAGTATGCAGCATCTGAATGCGATTATGATTGAAGATCTCGACATTCGGATCAATCATCAGTCCGAAGATCAGTACTCCGAGCACAGCTGGAACGCCGATCTTCAAGGAGAACTTGCTGATTGCCAGGGTGCCAAGGAAGATGCCTCCCGTGGAGATCATCAGCATCGGCAGCGGGATCTCTCCGGCGCGCAGCTCGCCTGACGTGGCCGCCAGCAACGGTTCCGCCGCCGAGCGCATGATCCCGCCGACGTCGGCCGGCAGAACGGGAAGGCTCAGCATCTCCAGCCGGCAGCCACTCGGGTGATGCTACGGCCGGTGATCGGCGAGACCTCAGCCCACGCCGCCGCGATCCGGCAGTCGCCCCATCGCTGGTGGTCAGGGGCACAATGGTGAGGAGGCGGGCACCACCGATGGTGCCCGACCCGACCCGACCGCCCCCTGACCGTGACCTCTCCCCGGCTTCATCCGCGCACCATCGAGGCCGTCAAGGAGCGGGCCGACATCGTGGATGTGGTCGGCGATCACGTCGTGCTGCGCAAGCGGGGCCGGGAATTCGTCGGCCTCTGCCCCTTCCACGACGACGGTTCGCCGTCGATGACCGTGTCTCCCGCCAAGCAGTTTTATTACTGCTTCTCCTGCGGGGCCGGCGGCAACGCCATCAAGTTCCTGATGGAACTGCAGCGCAGCAGCTTCAGCGAGGTGGTGCTCGAGCTGGCCCGCCGCTACCAGCTGCCGGTCGAAACCCTCGATGCTCCCCAGCAGGAGCGTCTGCGCCAGCAGCTCTCGCGCCGTGAGCAGCTCTACCGCGTGCTCAACCTCGCCGCCGGCTGGTACCGCGATCAGCTGCGCCAGGACGGCGGGGCGCAGGCCCTGGCCTACCTGCGGGATCAGCGTCGGCTTGACGCCACCAGCATCGAGAGCTTCGGCCTCGGCTATGCACCAGAGGGCTGGGATGGCCTGCTGCGTCACCTGCAGCAGGTGGAATCCCTGCCGGTGGAGCTGCTGGTGGAGGCGGGACTGGTGGTCGCCCGCAAGGGCGGCAACGGTTACTACGACCGCTTCCGCCAGCGGCTGATGGTGCCGATCCGCGACCGGCAGGGCCGCGTCATCGGGTTCGGCGGCCGCAGCCTCGACGGCAGTGAACCCAAATACCTCAACTCGCCCGAGACGGACGTGTTCGAGAAGGGCAAGCACCTGTTCGGTCTCGACCGTGCCGCCGACGCCATCCGCCGGGCCGACCGGGCCGTGGTGGTGGAGGGTTACTTCGACGTGATCGCCCTGCATGCCGCCGGTATCACCAACGCCGTCGCCGCCCTGGGTACTGCCCTCAGCCGCCATCAGGTCACCCAGCTCTGCCGCCTCTGCGACGGCCGGCGCCTGATCCTCAACTTCGACAGCGATGGTGCCGGCGTGCGCGCCGCCCAACGGGCCATCGGGGAGGTGGAGCAGCTGGCCCTGCAGAACCAGCTGGAGCTGCGGGTGCTGCACCTGCCCTCCGGCAAGGATCCCGATGAGTTTCTGCGCGACCACGGCCCCGGCGATTACCGCGCCCTGATCGACCAGGCCCCGCTCTGGCTGGACTGGCAGATCGATCAGGTGCTCGCCGGCCGCGATCTCAGCCTGTCGGATCAGTTCCAGCAGGCGGTTTCTGCCCTGGTGGCCCTGCTCGGCAAGCTGCCCCAGTCGGCCGTGCGCAGCCGCTACCTGCAGCAGGTGGCGGAACGCCTCGCCGGTGGCCAGGCCCGCCTGGCGCTGCAGCTCGAGGACGACCTGCGCCAGCAGGTGCGCGGCCAGCGCTGGCATGGCCGCTCCTCCCGCTGGGAGCAGCCCGAGCAGGCCAGCCTGCGGGAGCGGGCCGAGGCGGAGGTTCTGCGGCTCTATCTGCACTGCCCCACCTGGCGTGGGGCCATCCGGGCCGAACTGCGTCGGCGCGAGCTGGAGGATTTCGCCCTCCAACCCCATCGCCTGCTCTGGGCCAGCATCGGTGAGATCGAGGAGGACAACCTCGGTTCCGGCCGTCTCGAGGCGATCAACCGGGGCCACGATCCCGGCGACGACCTCTCCTGCCTCGATCTGCCCCGTCTTCTCTCCGACCGGTTGCTGCTCGACAACGGCGAGCATCCCGCCCGCCTGACTCCGCTGCTGGAACCCAGCGAACTGCAACGCCTGTCCCTGAGTCAGCCGCTGCTGCAGCTCCGCGGCGCCACCGCCTCGCTGGAACGGCTGCGCTGTCTGCGCCGCTGCCGCCATCTGCTCGACGCCTGGCGGGCCCAGCAGCTCGCCACCCTGGAGCACTGCATCGCCAGGTTGCTGCAGGGTGGCGAGGCGCCCCCCGAGCCCGCCGCGGTTCCGTCCGGGCCCAACCCCCTCGCCCCGCTGGACATGGAGCAACGCATCGATGCCCTGTTCCTGCAGCTCAATGCCGATGCGCTGCGTTTTCAGGACGCTTACTACAACGAGCGCCGCTACCTCGAGCAACTCGATCGCCACCGTTGCGCCGGCTACGAAGCCACGGCCGGCCAGCCCGCCGCCTGAGCTTCCCCCGACAGCGCCATGGCGCCGCTCAGGCGGTGGCCGCACGCTGCTCCTGTCTGTGGCGCTCATGCACGATCCGTCCGGGGTGGGTCGGCCCGGGCCTAGCGTTTTCCCATGCGCCGGTGCATGCCATGGCCTATCCCGATTACCCCATCCCCGTCGATGAGGAGCAGCGCCTGCGTGACCTCGAGCGCTACGGCATCATCGGCCTGGCCAGCGATCAGCATTTCGAGCGCATCGTCAATCTGGCCGCCTCGATCTTTCACACCCCGATCGCCGTGATTTCGCTGGTCGAGGCGAACCGCCAATGGTTCCTGTCCCAGCAGGGTCTGGAGGTGCAGGAAACCCCCCGGGACAGGGCTTTCTGCGCCCATGCGATCGCCGGCGACGATCTGTTCGTGATTCCCGATGCCCTCAACGACGAGCGCTTCGCCACCAACCCGCTGGTGCTGGGGGACCCCCACGTCCGCTTCTATGCCGGCGCGCCCCTGCGCAGCAGCCACGGCCACAATCTCGGCTCCTTCTGCGTGATTGACCGCCAGCCCCGCCCGACCCTCGATGAGAGCCAGCGCTGCCAGCTTCGCTGGTTGGGCGAACTGGTGATGCGTGAGCTGGAGCTGCGCCGGCTGGCCCATCTCTGCCCCATCACCGGCCTGCCGACGCGGCACGCCTTCCTCTCGATCGGGCAGCGCGAATTCAACCGGGCCCGGCAGGACCACCAGGACCTCAGCCTGCTCTGTTTTGATCTCGACAATTTCAACCAGATCAACATCCGCTGGGGACACCACGCCGGCGATGCCCTGCTGCAGGATCTGTCACGCCTCAGCCGCGGCTTTCTGCGTGAGCAGGACTACGCCGGTCGCATCGGTGACGGGCAGTTCGGCCTGCTGCTGGTCGGCATGAACTCCAGCGATGCCCTCGTCCTGGCCGAACAGCTGCGCAGCGCCGTCGGTCAGATGCATGGGGTGCATTCCCGTTCCGAGTTCCAGCTGCACATCAGCGGCGGTCTGACGGCCCTCACGCCGCGGGATGACTCCTTCCTGCAGCTGCTGTCGCGCGCCGACCAGGCGCTGCAGCTGGCCAAGGGCAACGGGCGCAACCAGATCGCCTGCCTGTTCTCCGAACCCTGATGCCCCCGGCTTGCGCCTCCCGACCCGCTCAGCTGCAGTGCGCCACGGGGATGTCCCCGAGCCGGGTGGTGGCGGAGCCGGAGAGGCGTGAGCGACGCATCCGCCAGCGCGGCTGCAGGCCACAGGCGGCCCACTGCACGGTGCCGCGGCCATAGCGCTGGTTGAGCGCATCGATCGCGGCCATCAGCCGTTCCCGCCGCCGGCGCTGCTCCACCGGCAGGGGCACCAGCAGGTGCTGCTGCAGCCGGTCGTCGCCCTGCAGATCGCGCAGCACGACGCCGGCCTTGTGCAGGGGCCTGCGGTGGCGGTACAGCCGCTGGGTGAGAGGCAGGGCGGCCTGCAGCAGGGTGCCCGTGTCATTGCTGGGCAGCGGCAGCTGCACGCTGGCCGCTTCGGCCACCAGAACCGTGCCGTCGAAGGGGTTGCTGCGCACGAACACCGTGATCGAGCCGGCCAGCTGTCCCTGCCGGCGCAGCTTCTCCGCTGCCCGGCTGAGGTAGGTGGCTACGGCCTGGCGCAGCTCCTCCAGGCTGTGGATCGGTGTGCCGAAGCTGCGGCTGACGCAGGTCTCGCGTTTGGCGGGGGGGACGCGGATCAGGGGCAGACAGGCCTGGCCGCGCAGCTCCTGCTGCAACCGCACCCCCACCACGCCGCAGCGTTGCCGCAGTTCACCCATCGGCCGGTCGCGCAGATCCAGGGCCGTGCTGATGCCCCGCAGGCGGCACCAGCGCGACAGCCGCCGGCCGATGCCCCAGATGTCCTCCACCGGGATCGCGGCCAGCCAGGGGTCGTGCACGGCGACGGCGTGCAGGTCGAACACGCCGCGATGCACGGGGTCCCCCTTGGCGATGCGGTTGGCGATCTTGGACAGCACCTTGCTGGGTGCGATGCCGACGGCCACCGGCAGGCCGAGCCGCCGCCGCACGTCAGCCCGCAGGCGCTGCCCCCAGTCGCTCAGATCAGCCGGGTCGCCCGGGCGGGGGCGCGGGGCCTGCAGACGACCGAAGGCCTCATCGATCGAGTAGATCTCCAACTCCTCCACCCACTGCTCGAGCACCGTCATCAGCCGTTGGCTCATGTCGGCATAGAGGGCGTAGTTGGAGCTGCGCACGACCACGCCCTGGCGTTGCAGCTGCTGGGCGATCTGGAAGTAGGGGACCCCCATCGGGATGCCGAGGGCCCGGGCTTCGCGGCTGCGGGAGACGATGCAGCCGTCGTTGTTGGAGAGCACCACCAGGGGCCGGCCGACCACCGTGGGATCGAGCAGGGCCTCGCAGGAGGCGTAGAAGTTGTTGCCGTCGATGAGCACGGTGACCGGCGCCATGCCCCAGCGGCGGCGAATGGTTCAACTGTACTGCCGGCGCAGTGGGCGGGCGGTTCAGAGGTGGCGGATCACGTGGCGGACCGCGCCGAAGATCCGGTCGCTCCGGTGGGCGAGCGGCAGGGCCGGATAGCCGGGGTGAGCGGCCTCCAGCCACCAGCGATCACCGCGGCGCGCCAGGCGCTTGAGGGTGAATCCATCGGCCAGCAGGGCCACCACGATCTGGCCGGCCTGGGGCAGGGAGGTGCGCTCCACCACCAGGAGGTCGCCGCTGGCGATGCCGGCGCCGAGCATGGACTCACCGCTCACCCGCAGCAGCAGGGTGCGCTCCGGCCGGGGGATCAGCAGGCGATGCAGGTCGACGCGGCAGTAAGCAGGGCTCGATAGTATAGGCGTACTGCCGGGTGAGCTGAGGGCCGCGCATCCAGGCGCAGCTGACCATCGAAGCCGGATGAGGAGTCCGGATGGCAGGGGATCGCGCCGCTGGGCCGCGGTGGCCGGTGTCGGGCGAAGGCCAAGGGGATGTTCGGCGAACGCCACGGGATCCTGCGATGGCTCCCGCCGCTCGGCCGGATGGGGGCCAGCGATCCCAGGGGCAGCTGCGGGTGGACTGGAGCCGGGCTGGGGATCGTCCCAGCGCCTGCTGAAGACCCGCTCACGGCCGGATCAGGCCTGCGAGCGGGCCAGGGAAACCGGTCGCTGCCCGGTCCAGGGGCGGGGGAGTCCGCTCGGGCTGGGGGTTGCCGAAGTGGTGCGGCGAATGCCTGTGGAAGGCCTGGCCAAGAAGTCGGCGATGGGAGCAGCCCCTTGGGGAAACAGGGAGCGACGCGCTCCCAGGGGTGCAGCTGAGGGGATCTCCAGGGCTTTCCTAGGGATCTTCGTCGAGCAGCAGCTCCTGGAACGCGGAATAAAGGGCCTGCTGTTCCGGATCGGTGCCGCGTCGCCGCGGGGGCGTCGCCCCGCGGGCGGGCTGGGAGCGCCGCTGCGGCGTGGTGGTGGGGCCGCCGTTGACGGACATCACGGCAGCAGCCTGGGGGGAGGCGCTGGCTGGACGCCGCTGTTCGAGTTCGCGCAGACGCTCGAGCAGGTGGGGCGGCACGGTGCCGTCGCTGCTGGCCCGCATCAGCTCATGGAACAGGGCGTCGGGATCCTGTTCGGTTTCGACGCGGTGGAGTCTGGCCCCGGCCTCGGCGGGGAGAGGGTCCGGCGCGGAGGGTGCCGCCGGGGAGGGCAGCTTCTGGGGGAGCGTGCGGCCCAGGGCCGCCAGTCGCTCGCGACTGCGGGGATCGAGGCTCATCGTCAGGGGCAATCCAGGGTGCTGCGGGTGTCCCGGCCGCTGGCGGCATTACGGCCGCTGGCGATGGCACAGAGGCTGCGCTGGGCGTCGGCCCTCAGGCTGACGTTGGTGAAGTCGGCCCCGTCGATGCGCACGTCGATGAAGCGGGTGTTGAAGGCGAAGGCGTCATCCAGGCGGGCCTGGCGCAGGTCGGTGCCCTGGAACATGGCCGAATCCAGCGTGGCCTCGCGCAGGTCCGCACCGTGCAGGTCGGCGTCCTGCAGCTTGGCCCCGAACAGGCTGGCGCCGCGCAGGTCGGATTCGGACAGGTCGGCGTCGCGCAGGTTCGTGAGGTTGAAGGTGACGCCGCGCAGATCGGCGGCATGGAAGTCGGCGCCGATCAGCACCTGCTTGGCGTAGTCCATCGCCGCCTGGGCCGGGGCCGTCCAGGCGGTGCCCAGCAGCAGCATCAGCAGCGCCAGCGACAGCCAGCGCAGGGGCCGCGGAGGCAGGGACCGGACAGGGACCATGGCGACAGGGGAGGGCCGCTCCCAACCTAGGGGCGGCCTGGGGGTTCGGGTCTCGCGGACCGGCAGGTCCCCCTCGGGGAATCCTCAGGCTCAGGGTGGCGGAGAAGCCCGTGGCCAGGACGAGAAGCCAACGCGGGGGGCTCTGGGCGGAACAGCGCGCCCTGCGGCTGTTGCGCAACCGCGGCTGGAGCCTGGAGGCCCGCAACTGGCGCTGTCGCTGGGGTGAGCTCGACCTGGTGCTGGCCAAGCCGCAGCGGTTGCTGCTGGTGGAGGTCAAGGGCAGGCGCTGCTGCGGCCCGGACGGTCACGGCCTGGCGGCGATCGGCCCGGCGAAGCGCCGCCGGCTGATCCGCTGCTGCCATTGCTGGCTGGCGCTGCATCCCCACTGGGGCGAAGCCAGCATCGAGCTGGTGGCGGCACTGGTGCCGCTGCCGCCATCCCGGGAGGCTGTGCGCTGGGTGCGCCTGCTGGAGTGAGCCGGTTGCACCACGCTCCCGAGGCCCGACTGGAGCGATCAGGGCATAGCAGGCGCGCTGGAGTCCGGTGCCGGAGCCGGCGGCTCGTACCAGACGGTGCAGCGATAGCGCCAGTCTCCGGTGGAGATGCCGATGTCGGTGCAGCGGCTGCGCAGGATGCGGGAGCCGCGGGGAATCTGCTGCAGGGCCATCTGGCGGGCGTTGCGGCGGTCCCAGATCGATTCGGCCGTGACGCTGCCGGCGGCAGCCGGCAGGGAGGCCAGCAGGGCGGTGGGCAGCAGCAGCACCGCAGCCAGCCAGCTGGCGCATCGGGGGCCCGAGGCCAGGGAGGCGCGCTGGCCGGCCCGGAAGATGGCAGCCATGGGGCAGGGAGAGTCCAGGTCCCGGTCTAGCCGCACCCTCCCGGCCACGCAGCAATCTGGAGAGGACCGCAGCGGTTGGCATGGACTTCGCCCGGCATCGGACCCGCAAACGCTTCGGCCAGCACTGGCTGGTGGATGAGGCGGTACTGGAGCGGATCGTGGCGGCGGCGCAGATCCAACCGGGGGAGTGGCTGCTGGAGGTGGGGCCGGGCCGCGGTGCCCTGACCGAACGGCTGCTGGCCTCTGAGGCCGCCGGCCTGGTGGCCGTGGAGCTGGACCGCGACCTGATCGCTGGCCTGCGCCAGCGCTTCGGTGCCGATCCCCGCTTCCACCTGGTGGAGGGGGATGGTCTGGAAGCGCCGCTGGAGACCCCGCACGGCTCGCTGCCGGACAAGGTGGTGGCCAACATCCCCTACAACATCACAGGCCCGCTGCTGGAGCGGCTGGTGGGGCGGCTGGAGCGTCCCGTGGCGCAGCCGTTCCGGCGGCTGGTGCTGCTGGTGCAGCAGGAGGTGGGGGAGCGGATCACGGCGCCCGCCGGCCACAGCGCCTTCTCCGCCCTCACGGTGCGCATGGCGCTGCTGGCCCGCTGCCAGCGGGTCTGTGCCGTGCCTCCCCGCTGTTTCCGTCCACCGCCGAAAGTGATGTCGGAGGTGATCGTGCTGGAACCGCGCCCGCCGAGCGAGGCCCTGGAGCCGGCGGTGGCCCGGCGGCTGGATCAGCTGCTGCGGCGCTGTTTTGCCTCACGCCGCAAGATGCTGCGCAACTCGCTCACCGGTCTGCTGCCCCCGGAGGCCCTGGTGGAGGCGGCGGCAGCGGCGGCGGTTGACCTGAGCTGGCGTCCGCAGGACGTGCCGGTGGAGGGCTGGCTGGCGCTGGAGCGGGAGCTGAGGGCGTCCGCTGAGGCCGGAGAGGAACCGCCGGTCCAGACCGGAGCGCAAGATGAGGCGACCGCCCCGGCGGCTCCCGTCTGATGTCCCGTCCGATGAGCTCGCTTCCGCCTTCGCCGCCGCCGCTGCGCCTGCTGGCGCCGGCGAAGATCAATCTGCACCTGGAGGTGCTCGGGCTGCGACCCGACGGCTTCCACGAGCTGGCCATGGTGATGCAGAGCCTCGATCTGGCCGACCGGCTGGAGCTGCGGGGCCGGCCGGATGGAGAACTGCGGCTGACCTGCGACCGGCCGGGGCTGGAGGTGGATGAGAGCAACCTGGTGCTGCGGGCCGGCCGGCTGCTGCAGCAGTGGGCCGCCCAGCGGGGACGTTCGGGGCTGCCGGGGGTGGATCTGCAGCTGGAGAAGCGCATCCCGATCGGAGCGGGCCTGGCCGGCGGCTCCAGCGATGCGGCCGCCGCCCTGGTCGGACTGGATGCCTTCTGGGGGCTCTCGGTGCCCTCGGCGGAGCTGCACGCCCTGGCCGCCGCCCTCGGGTCCGATGTGCCGTTCTGCCTGGAGGGGGGCACGCGGCTGTGCTTCGGGCGGGGGGAGCGGCTTGAGGCCCCCGCCTCACCCGGGGCGCCCGGCTTCGGCGTGCTGCTGATCAAGCATCCCGAGGCCCGGGTGTCGACGCCCTGGGCCTACGGCCGCTGCCGGGAGCTGCGGGAGGACTTCTATCTGACGGAGGAGGCCGACTTCGAGCAGCGCCGGCAGGCCCTGCGGCAGGGGGGGCTGCTGCAGGCCCTGGCGGGGGCGGCTCCCCTGCCACCGCTGCGCAACGACCTGCAGGGCGTCGTCGCGCCGGAGGTGGAGAGCGTGTCCCGGGGGCTCGCCCTGCTGCGGGACGCGGACGGGGTCCTGGCGGCGGCGATGAGCGGTTCCGGCCCCAGCCTGTTCGCCCTGTTCGCCGATGTGGAGCGGGCCGGGGCGGCGCTTGAACAGCTGCGGGAGCCGCTGACGCAGGCGGGATTCGAGGCCTGGTGTTGCCGCTGCCTCGCGGCGGGGGTGGGCATTGACCAGGAGGAGGCGCCGCCCCCCGAGGCCGCGCTGCAGGCCTGATGGCAGCCTGGGAGGACGGCAGGGACCCGATGGCAGACGCAACCGACGCAGCCGGCTCCGCCCCCACGCCGGAGCCCCCGCGCAAGGGACCTCTCAGCTTCCTCAGCGGGGCGCTGACCGCCCTGGGGCTGGGGGTGCTCTGCCTGATGCTCAGTCGTCAGGTGGTGGGCTACTACGTCGCCCATCCGCCCCACTACCAGGCGGCGGTGGCCCAGAGCATCGCCACCGCCCTGAAGACGCTGCTGGTGGGCATGTGCTTCCTGGCCACGTTCAGCTTCGGCTTCATCGGACTGGGGCTGCTGCTGCTGTTCGTGCGCAGCCTCTGGCCGGGGGGTCGGGCTGATCCGTCCCGTTCTGCCTAGTGTTGAGGTCCGTTCTGCTGCAGCCATGACCCCCCACGATCTCGGCCTGCTCGTGGTGCTGCTGCTTCCCGGCATGCTCCTCTCGGTGCTCGTGCTCAGCACCTTTGCAGCCGGGGGCTGAGATAGGTTGGCGCGAACCTTCAGCCCCGACGCGCCCCGTGGCCGAAACCCTTCTGTTCAACGCCCTGCGTGATGCCATCGATGAGGAGATGGCCCGTGATCCGCGGGTGTGCGTGATGGGTGAGGACGTGGGTCACTACGGCGGCTCATACAAGGTCACCAAGGATCTCTTCGACAAATACGGTGAGCTGCGGGTGCTCGATACCCCGATCGCCGAGAACAGCTTCACCGGCATGGCGGTGGGTGCAGCGATGACCGGTCTGCGGCCGATCGTCGAGGGCATGAACATGGGGTTCCTGCTGCTGGCGTTCAACCAGATCTCCAACAACATGGGCATGCTCCGCTACACCAGTGGCGGCAACTACACGATTCCCACCGTGGTGCGCGGTCCCGGGGGCGTGGGGCGCCAGCTCGGAGCGGAGCACAGCCAGCGGCTGGAGGCCTACTTCCATGCCGTGCCGGGGATCAAGATCGTGGCGGTGAGCACCCCCACCAACGCCAAGGGTCTGATGAAGGCCGCGATCCGTGATGACAACCCGGTGCTTTTCTTTGAGCACGTGCTGCTCTACAACCTCACCGAAGACATCCCCGAGGGCGACTACATCTGCCGCCTCGACAAGGCGGAGGTCGTCCGTGAGGGCAAGGATGTCACGATCCTCACCTACTCCCGCATGCGCCATCACTGCACCAAGGCGGTCGAGCAGCTGGTTCAGCAGGGGGTGGATGTGGAGCTGATCGACCTGATCAGCCTGAAGCCGTTCGATCTCGAGACCATCACGGCATCGATCCGCAAGACCCATCGAGTGCTGGTGGTGGAGGAGTGCATGAAGACCGGCGGCATCGGCGCCGAGCTGATCGCCCTGATCACCGAGCACTGCTTCGATGACCTCGACGCCAGGCCCGTGCGCCTTTCCTCCCAGGACATCCCCACGCCTTACAACGGCAAGCTGGAGAACCTGACGATCATTCAGCCCCACCAGATCGTGGCGGCGGCGCTCGAGCTCAACCAGGTGCAGGTCTGATCCATGGCACGTCAACAGGGGTGGCTCGCCCTGATCCTGGCGCTGGCGATCTCCTCGGCGGCGCTGCTCAACAGCTACGGACTGCGCCTCGGCCTCGACCTCAGCGGTGGCAGCCAGCTGACGCTGCAGGTGATGCCCGCGGGTGACATCCGCAGGGTGGATGCGGAGCAGCTCGAGGCGGTGCGTGAGGTGCTGGAGCGCCGCATCAACGGCCTGGGAGTGGCGGAATCCACCCTGCAGACCGTGGGCGATGACCAGCTGGTGCTGCAGCTGCCCGGCGAGCAGGACCCCACCCGGGCCGCCAAGGTGCTGGGCAGCACGGCCCTGCTGGAGTTCCGGGCCCAGCGCCCGGGCACCGAGCAGCAGATGAAGGGCCTGCTGCCGCTCAAACGGCAGGTGGAAGCCCTGCTGGCGGCCAGGCAGCCTCGCCGGCCGGCCGATCCCGACGCCGCCCCCGTCAAGCCGCCCACCCCGCTCAGCGATGAGCAGCTCGCCCAGGCTCTGCGGGATCTGGGCCTGACCGTTCCTCCAGGCACCAGCGAGACCGACCAGCTGGAACTGCTGCGAGATGAGACCAACCGCCGCATCGTCGCTCTGTACGGGCCGCCCCTGCTGACCGGTAAGTCTCTGACCAGCGCCGGCCGGCAGCAGAACGCCAACTCCGATGTCTGGGAGGTGACCCTCGGATTCAACCGGGAGGGCGGCGAGAAATTCGCCCAGCTCACCCAGTCGATCGCCGGCACCGGCCGGCTGCTGGGCATCGTGCTGGACGGACGCTCGATCAGCGAGGCCACGGTCGGCCCCGAATTCCAGGCGGCGGGCATCACCGGTGGCGCCGCCACGATCAGCGGCAGCTTCAGCGCCGATGAGGCCCGCGACCTGGAGGTCCAGCTGCGGGGTGGATCCCTCCCCCTGCCGGTGAAGATCGTCGAGGTCCGCACCATCGGCCCGTCCCTGGGCGCCGAGAACGTGCGCACCAGCCTGGCCGCTGCCCTGGCCGGCCTGGCGCTGGTGGCGGTGTTCATGGTGGTGGTCTATCGCCTGCCGGGGATCGTCTCGGTGGTGGCCCTGAGCCTCTATGCCCTGTTCAACCTGGCCATCTACGCCCTGATCCCGGTCACCCTCACCCTGCCGGGCATCGCCGGCTTCATCCTCTCGATCGGCATGGCGGTCGATGCGAACGTGCTGATCTTCGAGCGGGTCAAGGAGGAACTGCGCACCGGCACCACGTTGATCCGCTCGATCGACACGGGCTTCTCCCTGGCCTTCTCCTCGATCTTTGACGGCCATGTCACCGGTCTGATCAGCTGCGCCGCCCTGTTCTTTCTGGGCACCGGTCTGGTCAAGGGCTTCGCCGTCACCCTGGCCATCGGTCTGCTGCTCAGCCTGTTCACCGCCCTGACCTGCACCCGCACGCTGCTGCGGCTGCTGATGAGCTACCCCGGCCTGCGGCAGACCTCCTATTTCCTCCCCAATCGCCAGCTGCCCGCCCGGGCCGGCTGAGCGCTATCCCCACCCGTCGTGACCACCGCTCCCAATCCGCGCTTCCGCATCAACCGTTATCGCCGACTGGCCTGGACCGGTTCCGCGGTGGCCACCCTGCTCAGCCTGCTGGGACTGCTGCTCTGCTGGATCAATCCCAGCATCGGTGCTCCGCTCAAACTGGGACTCGACTTCACCGGCGGCACCCAGATCCAGGTCGAGCGCAGCTGTGCAGGCCCCTGCAGCGCCCTGAGCGCCGGCGAGGTACGCGAGGCCCTCACCCGGCTGAACCTGCCGGTCGAGGCGGGCCAGCAGGCTCCGAACCTGGAGTCGGCGGCGGTGCAGGTGCTCGACCGCGGCAGTTCGATCGTGCTGCGCCTGCCCACCCTCGACGCGGATCAGGGCACGGCGGTGATCAAGGGTCTGGGGGCAGCCTTCGGCCCACTGCAGGAGGCCGGCAGTTCCGTCAACACCATCGGGCCCACCCTGGGCAGTCAGTTGCTGCGAGGCAGTCTGGTGTCGCTGCTGGTGAGCTTCCTGGCGATCGCCGCCTACATCACCTTCACCTACAGCGGCATCTTCGCGGTGCTGGCCCTGGTCTGCCTGGCCCACGATGTGCTGATCACCTGCGGGGTGTTCGCCTGGCTGGGGTTGACGCTGGGCATTGAGGTGGATTCTCTGTTCGCCGTGTCGCTGATCACCGTCGCCGGCTACTCGGTCACCGACACGGTGGTGGTCTATGACCGCATCCGTGAGCAGCGGCGCACCCTCGCCTCCCTGCCCCTGAGCGACCAGGTGGACGTGGCGGTGAATGCCACCCTGACGCGCTCCCTCTACACCTCCTTCACCACAGTGCTGCCGCTGATCGCCCTGATCCTGTTCGGAGGCAGCAGCCTCTTCTGGTTCGCCGTGGCCCTCACCATCGGCATTCTGGTGGGCAGCTGGTCGAGCATCGGCCTGGCGCCGACCCTGCTTCCGGTGCTGTCGAAACGATGACGGTCTCCCGATCTTCAGGGAGTGTCGCCTCGGCTCCAGCGACCCAGGTTCGCGGGGCACTGCCCGCGGCAAAACCCTGGATTCCTCTGCTGCTGCTGCTGCTGAGCCTGCTCGATCTGCGGGTGGAGATCCTGCTGCTGATCGACCATTTCACGTTCACCAGTCTGGTCCAGGCGATCACCTCACACCCCCTGGCCGTGGTGATCCTCGTGCTGCAGAGATCCCTCTGGCGTCGCTACACCCTCCGTCGCTGAGTCAGGCCTGATTGATCCTTCTGCCGAAAGCGGCACTGCCCAACAGCAGAAAGGGACAATCCTCTCGAGACGACCGCACAAGGCAGCACCGGCAAGTGTCCCGAGCTCAGCGGGCAGGCGGACTGCCGCTGGGTGGCAAGCCGGGAAACCGGGGAGAACGCGACGGCTGGCGCCGGAGGTTGAGGACCTACGGATCGGAGGCAGCGGGATTGTTGTCCCAGCGATCCATGATGTCGTGCACAAGCACCTCCTCGCCCACCACCTGCAGCACCACCACCAGAGGAAGGGCCAGCAGGATGCCGGGCAGACCAAGCAGGGCCCCGAGACACAGCTGGGCCATCAGCGAGACCGTGGGCAGCAGATTGACCGTGCGGCTGAGCAGCAGCGGGGTGACGATGAAGGCCTCAGCGTTCTGCAGGAACAGCCGCAGCACAAGCACCTGCACCAGTTTGGTGGGGGAGACCATCAGGGCCACCGCCATCGGCAGCAGGGTGGCGGCCGTGGGACCGATGGTGGGCACGAAGGTGAGCAGGCCGCAGACCAGCGCACTCAGCAGGGCCAGGGGAATTCCCAGCAGGCGCAGGCCGAGCCAGGTGGTCAGAAACACCACCACCGCCGAGAGGGTCATGCCCGCCAGCCAGCCCCCGAGTGCTTCACGGCAGGCGCTGAGCAGCAGGCGCATGCGTGGCCGGTAGAAGCTGGGGGTGGCGGCGATGAGCAGGCGTTGGTGGCTGCGGGGGTCGAGGGCCAGCAGGATGGCGAGCAGGGCCATCAGCAGCAGCTGCACCGTGATGTTCGCGGCCCCGCCGGCCACGCCGAGCACCTGGGCCCCCACCGGTTGCAGCCTCCCGAGCAGATCCCCGTTGATCAGCTGTTTCTCCATCTGAGCCAGGCCGGGAAGGTTCCGCGCCAGCTCGGCGAGCCGTCGGCTCAGGGCCGGGATCAGGGCGATCAGCTGCTGCATCTGCTCGATCACCTCGGGCAGCAGCTGCTGGGTGAGCCAGGAGCCCAGCACAAGGATCACGCCCACCACCAGGGCCAGGGCCGCGGGCCTGTTGAGCGGCAGCAGGCGGCGCACCAGGCTGATGGGCACGTCAAGGGCAACTGCCAGCACGACGGCGCCGAACAGCACCAGCAGCACCCAGCGCAGCTCCCAGACGAGCAGGGAGGCGACGATCAGCGCCAGGGCCCCCAGCAGGGTGCGGGCATTCATGGGCTGAACCGCCGCGGTTTCCAGCCATCGAGGATGTCGTGGATGACGACCTCCCGCAGCAGCACCTGAAGACAGACCGCCAACGGCAGGGCGAGCAACAGCCCGAGGGGTCCGAACAGCACCGTGAACAGCAGCTGGGCCGTGAGCGTGAGGCCCGGCAGCAGCCGCAGCTGGTGGTGCATGACCGAGGGGGTGATCAGATAACTCTCCAGATTCTGAATGACGATATAGAGAACCAGGACGGCGAGGGCTTTCCAGGGCGCATCCAGCAGCGCCACCGACATCGGAAAGAGCGTGCTGAGGGTGGGACCGATGTTCGGGATCACATTCAGCAGCCCAGCCAGCATGGCGTTGGCGGCCACCAGCTTCACCCCCAGCAGCGAGAGGCCGATGGCGGCCAGGATGCCGACGCAGAGGGAGCTGATCAGCACCCCCACCATCCAGGCGCTGAGGGCTTCACCGCAGGCGAGCAGCACCTGACGGAAGCGGCGCCGGTAAAAGGAAGGGGTGAGCAGCAGCACTGCCTCCCGGTAGGCCTCGGGCTGGGCGGTGATCATCAGGGCCACGGCCAGCACGAACAGGGTCTGGACCAGCACCGTGCCCACGTTGCCCGCCAGGTCGACGAGCCGCAGGGCACCTCCAAGGCCGGTGGCCAGCGCCGTGGTGCCGTCACCGGGGCGGCCGAGAGTCTGGCGCAACCAGGCGATTCCGCCGTCGCTGCTGCCGTAGATCATCCGTGAGCCGCTTTCCAGTCCCTGCTGGAGCAGGTTCACCAGGGCATGGGCTGCGGCCGGCAGCTTGGCCAGCAACTGGGTGAACTGGGCAGCGAAGGGGGGGATCATCGCGGTGGCCACGATGGCCACCAACAGCAGGATCGAGATCAGGGTGAGCGCCAGGGCAAGCGGTCGGCCGCACTGCAGCCGCTGTCGGACCGCCCCCACCAGGGTGCAGACGGCCATGGCCAGGATGATCGCCGCAAAGATCAGCACCACCGCTTCCCGCAGGCTCCAGAGCAGGAGCAGCGAGGCCACGAGGGCGATCAGTCCCAGCCAGCGACCGAAGCTCAAGCCGGACCGCTCTCCTCACCGTCCTCGGCCTGGCCGCCGTCGCCCTGGCCGGAGAAGCCGAGGTCGTGGCTTTCGGCGTAGCTCTGGGCGAAACGCATGAAGCGCTCGAAATCCGCCTGGGATTTCCAGGTGTAGGTGGCTTCCAGGGCAAAGGGCTTGCCGTTGACGAAGCGCGCCTTCACCTCACGGGTGACCAGCTCCCCTTCGTCATCCAGCAGATACATGCCGGTGATGTCGCCGAGGGTTTCCGGTGCGAGGGCGACCGGCTCCTCGAACACGAACAGGGCCTGACCGGTGCGTCCGTCCCGGGACCGGGTCAGCCGGATGTCAGGGACGACAGGCTCGTCGACTCCCCGGAAGAACTGGATGGCGGCCGCCATGGCGAACGACGAAACGGCAATCCTACGGATCGACGCTCGGAGCCGCCCGTGCATGCTGCGATAGTGGCGCAGCCCAGGCCTCAGCCTTTCAACCTCCGTCATGCTCTCCGGTCCTCCGGTCGCCCGCACCGTTCGTCCCGAGCAACTGCTGGAGCGATTCCTGGCAGCCCCTGCCCGCCAGCGCCCGCCGCTGCTCCGTCAGTTGCTGCAGCGCCGCGAGGAACTGCTCCCCCTGATCCGTGACGGGATCGATGCCATCGATGCCACGGTCGACGACTGGGCGGGGGGGTGTCTGGTGCAGCTGCTCGTCGAAGCGGAGCCCGAGGAAGCCCGCCAGGCGCTGCTCTCCCGCTTCCCGTCCGGCTGGCTGGCGGTCACCAGCGCCGCCGGACTGGATTACGGCCCGCTGCAGCGCCATCTGCTGCTGCAGGAGTTCGAGCAGGCTGACCGGCTCACCTCCGAGCATCTGCGCGAACTCGCCGGCCCGGAAGCCGTCCGGCGCGGCTACGTGTATTACAGCGAAGTCGCCGCCATGTCCGGCGTCGATCTGGACAGTCTGGATCGCCTCTGGCTGGCGTTCTCCCGTGGCCGTTTCGGCTTCTCCGTGCAGGGACGGCTGCTGGCTGCCGTCGGAGGCCAGTGGGAGCGTCTGTGGCCCCGTCTCGGCTGGAAGCAGGAGGGGGTCTGGACCCGCTATCCGGGGTCCTTCCACTGGTCGATCGATGCGCCGGAGGGTCACATGCCCCTGATCAACCAGCTGCGAGGAGTGCGTCTGATGGATGCTCTGTTGCGCCATCCCTCCCTGGCGCGGCGGATCGAGGCCAGCGCCGCCGTCTAGGGTTGGACTCAGGCGTTCGGTCTCCGGCCTGGAGCATGCTGAGGATGCTGCGCTGGGCTGATTTCATCACCCCTTCCACACTGCAACTGGCGCCGCTGGTGGAGCTGCTGCTGGAGCCCCTCGGTGCCGGCCCCCCACCGCCGGATCTTCAGCTGGGTCTGCAGGAAGCCCTGGTCAACGCCGTGCGCCATGGCAATGGCTGTGATCCGGGAAAGTGTCTGAGGGTGCGGCGCATCGTGACACCCCGCTGGCTGATCTGGCAGGTCCAGGACGAGGGCGATGGCATCAATCAGCAACAGCGTTCCCGCTTGCTGCCCAAGCACTGCGATGCGATCGGTGGACGGGGGCTGTTCCTGATCCACCACTGCTTCGACGACGTGCGTTGGAGTGCCCGCGGCAATCGTCTGCAGCTGGCTGTCCGTCGGGATCGCTTCAGCGGCCGTGGCTCGGGCAGCCCGGATCGCTGATCTCCTGCCTCAGCCAGCGCACGGCATGGTCCGCCAGCTCCGCCGCCGCCAGCCTGGCGGCCGGATCTCCGGCGCCTCCGGGCTGGTCGCGCTTCAGCAGCTGCACAAGGGCCGCCGCCAGCTGCTCGGCGGCACGGCGCGAGCGCTGGGCCTTGAGGGCATGCCAGTCCCGGTCGTTGATGCGCAGCTGCTCGAGCAGCTGCTCCGCCAGGGGCAGGGAGGCCTCCGGCCACGCCTGACGGGCCCGGCCAGGGGCGTCCGCGGAGTCCGGACGGGCTGAGGACGGGATCGGCACGGCTGGACGCGGCATGGGGGCAGGGCCCATCCTGACCGGATGACCCGTGCTCCACGACGTCCGGGCGGACGGCCGCCCCGACTGCTTCACCACATCGACGCCCTGCTGACCCTCTGCGGATCGCGGGAGGTGCCCCACCCGGCCAGCGCCTCGGAGCAGACCCGCGAGCGGAGGCGGCGCCAGCGGCTGCTGCTGGCGCAACGGTTGCTCGACCCGCTGCCGCGGGCACTGCAGGGGCCGGATCACGGGCCGGAGCGGTTCTGGCAGGTGCTGCGCTGGGGAGGGGCCGGGCTTCTGCTCGCCTGCGGGCTGCAATGGCTGGCCTCCGGCCCGCGCTGAGCGGAGCGGTGGCGGCTGAGCAGGCCCTGGTGCCTGCCATCACATCCGCCCAGGACCGGCTGGCAGCCGGAGGCGCTGCGCTGAGTCTGAAGACCTATGAAGCGGGCCACCCGGGGGGACGGGGCCCACCAACAATGGATTCAGTTACAACGGATACCAAAATGTCCAGCCAGACCACTCCCGAATCGGCTGCTGCACCCGAATTCGTCGCCTGGGCTGAAGAGCACCAGCGGGCCAACCGCCGCCACGAGGCTGAGCTGGCCCAGATCACCACCCATCCCGATCACGCCGCCGAACGGGATGCGATCGGTCAGCAGCAGGCCTGGGCCCGTCGCCATGACCATGAGCGCCATCTGCATGACAGCGCCATCGCTCAGATGAAGCCCCACCGCGGCTGACGCGGAAGCCTCGTTCCGCCAACCCCCTGACTTCGCCTGAGCAGCAGGACCAGCACGAGCGCTCTCCTTGATCCGCGGCAGCGCCCATCCAGAGGAAGAAAAGCCCCCCAGGCACCGATACGAGAAACCTGGGGGGCAAAGGCGTGTGCGAGGGGTCCGGTTGCAGCGCCCAACCCGCCCAGGGAGCGGCGCCATCGCGGTGGTGGACGATCGGCCGGGAAGAAGCCCACGCCCATGGCGGGGACAGGGACGTCGCTCAGAGCTGATCGATGTTCCAGGCGCAGGGGCTGGATCAGACGATGAGGGCTCCGCCAGCCCCGCAGGGCAGGACCGGCGAAGCCGCGGCCGGCTGATCAGGCGTCGTAGTACATCGTGAACTCGTGGGGATGGGGCCGCTGGCGCAGCTGCTGCACCTCCTCGTACTTGAGACTGATCCAGTTGTTGATGAAGTCCTCGGTGAACACCCCTCCGGCCAGCAGGTAGTCCTTGTCGGCATCGAGGGCCTCGAGGGCTCCGTTGAGCGAAGCGGGCACGGTGGAGATCTTCGAGAGCTCCTCGGCCGACAGCTCGAACAGGTCGACGTCGGTGCCGTCGCCGGGGTCGATCTGATTCTTGATGCCATCGATCCCGGCCATCAGCATCGCGGCGAAGCTCACATAGGGGTTGGCCAGGGCATCACCGGAGCGGAACTCCAGACGCTTGGCCTTGGGATTCGGGCCGGTGAGGGGGATGCGCACAGCCGCCGAACGGTTGCCCTGGGAATAGACCAGGTTCACCGGAGCCTCGAAGCCCGGCACCAGACGCTTGTAGCTGTTGGTGGTGGGGTTGGTGAAAGCCAGGAAGCTGGGGGCGTGCTTGAGCAGTCCGCCGATGTACCAGCGGGCGGTCTGGGACAGATTAGCGTAGGTACCCTCGCCGAAGAAGAGGGGCTGGCCGCCTTTCCAGAGGCTCTGGTGCACATGCATGCCGCTGCCGTTGTCCGCGAACACAGGCTTGGGCATGAAGGTGGCCGTCTTGCCGTACTTACGGGCGATGTTGCGCACCACGTACTTGTAGATCATCACATTGTCCGCCGCGCTGATCAGTTCGGCGAACTTGATGCCCAGCTCATGCTGGGCGGTGGCCACCTCATGGTGCTGCTTTTCAATCGGCACACCCAGGGCGCCCATGGTGAGCAGCATCTCGCTGCGGATGTCCTGCAGCGTGTCGTTGGGAGCGACAGGGAAATAACCCTCCTTCAGCTGCACCTTGTAGGCCAGGTTGCCGCCTTCCTCAATGCGGTCGTTGTTCCAGGGGGCCTCGATCGAGTCGACGCTGTAGAAGCTGCTGCCGTTGGAGCTCTTGTAGCGGACGTCGTCGAAGATGAAGAATTCAGGCTCCGGACCGAAGTAGGCGGTGTCCGCCAGCCCGGTGGAAGACAGATAGTCGAGGGCCTTCTGGGCCAGGGAGCGGGGGCAGCGGCCGTAGGGCTTGCCGCTGCGGGGCTCCTGGATGGAGCAGATCAGGCTGAGGGTCTTGTGGCTGTAGAAGGGGTCGATCCAGGCGGTGGTGGGGTCCGGCACCATGGCCATGTCGGATTCATTGATGGCCTTCCAGCCACGGATCGACGACCCGTCGAAAGCCACGCCTTCCTCGAAGGCCGCAGCGTCGATCAGGTCATTGCAGACCGTCAGGTGCTGCCACTTGCCGTGCAGATCGACGAACTTGAGGTCGATCAGCTCGATGCCTTCGTCCTTGATCTGTCGCAGGACGTCCTGGGCGGTCTTGGCCATGGAGGAAAGGATCGGTGAAGGTGGAGCGGCCGGGGACCGGCTCAGCGCGTGATGTTCGCCTTGATACCGACTGGTGCCAGGTAGCCGTTGCAACCAAATGGCAGCTTCGCGGGCGGATCGGGCGGCACGGCGGGGTCCGCCGGCCTCGCGCCGTCCGCTGCCCGGTCCAGCCGTCGGCGGGTGAAGCGGCGCGACCGGGAGCGGCGGGATGGTCGCGTAACCGTTTCTGTCAGATTCGCCAGAAGGGCGCTCCCTGCAAGGATCTGGCCGATTCGCAAGTGCTAGCTTCCGGCCCAGGTACGTCCAATCGTCCCGTCCATGCGCGATGCCATCAGCGGTCTCATCGGTCGCTACGACCAGCTTGGTCGCTATCTCGACCGCAACGCCATCGAGCAGATCGACACCTATTACGCCCAGTCAGCCCTGCGCCTGGCCGCCGTCGAGCTGATCAACCGCGAGGCCGCAGGCATCGTGCGCGAGGCCTCCCAGCGGCTCTGGCTGGAGAACCCCGAGCTGCTGCTTCCCGGAGGGAATGCCTACACCACACGGCGCCTGGCAGCCTGCCTGCGCGACCTCGACTACTTCCTGCGTTACGCCAGCTACGCCCTGATCGCCGACGATCTGACGATCCTCGATGAGCGGGTGCTCAACGGCCTCGACGACACCTACAAGAGTCTGGGGGTGCCGACCGGTCCCACCGTGCGCGGCATCGCCCTGCTGGGTCAGGTCGTCGTCGAGATGCTCTCGGCTGCTGATCTGGCATCCGGCGCCGACCTTGAGCTGGTTCGCGGACCCTTCAATCACCTCTGCCGTGGCCTGGGGGCCAGCAACGTGCGGGCCCGCTGAGCCACCCCCCGTTTGCTTAATCTCAAAATCCTTCAGCCGTTTCCGGACTTGACCGCCAGCGCCACCCAGCCCTCCGTGTCCGATCGTCATCGGCTCGCCCTGGCCCCGATCGCCACCCCGGACCGGTTGCTGCTCGGCCCCGGTCCGTCCAACGCCCACCCCACGGTGCTGCAGGCCCTGGCCCGCAATCCCATCGGACACCTTGATCCTCTCTACATCGAGTTGATGGGGGAGGTGCAAGAGCTGCTGCGGTACGCCTGGCAGACGGACAACCGGCTCACTCTCCCCATGAGCGGCACCGGCAGCGCCGCCATGGAGGCCACGCTGGCCAACTGCGTCGAGCCTGGAGACAAGGTGCTTGTGGCGATCAAGGGCTACTTCGGCCTGCGCCTCGCCGACATGGCCTCCCGCTACGGCGCCGAGGTGATCACCCTTGAGCGCCCCTGGGGAGAGGCCTTCGATCTCGCCGAGATCGAACAGGCCCTCGCCCAGCACCGCCCGGCCATCCTGGCCATGGTTCATGCCGAAACCTCCACGGGCGTCTGTCAGCCCATGGAGGGAATCGGCGAGGCCTGCCGCCGTCACGACTGTCTGCTGCTTCTCGACACGGTCACCTCCCTCGGCGGTGTTCCTCTGCACCTCGATGCCTGGCAGGTCGATCTGGCCTACAGCTGCAGTCAGAAAGGCCTCAGCTGCCCTCCGGGCCTCGGCCCCTTCACCATGGGCCCCCGGGCTGAAGCCAAGCTTTCCTCCCGTCGCGGCAAGGTGCCCAACTGGTACCTGGACGTCTCCCTGCTCAACCAGTACTGGGGCAGCGATCGCGTCTACCACCACACCGCACCGGTCAACATGAACTTCGGCATGCGCGAAGCCCTGCGCCTGCTGGCTGAGGAAGGTCTCGAGCAGGCCTGGGCCCGCCACCGCAGCAACGCCGAACGCCTCTGGGCGGGTCTGGAACGGCTCGGCCTGGAGCTGCACGTTCCCTCTCACCTGCGCCTTCCCACCCTCACCACGGTCCGCATCCCCGAAGGGGTGGATGGCAAGGCCTTCAGCCGCCATCTGCTCGACAGCCACGGCATCGAGGTGGGCGGCGGACTCGGCGCCCTCGCCGGCAAGGTCTGGCGCATCGGCCTGATGGGCTACAACAGCACCGAAGCCAACGTCGACCTGCTGCTCAACCTGCTGGAGACCGAGCTTCCCTCCTTCCGGTCTCAGGCCCGTTCCATGGCCGCCACGTCCGCCTGAGGCCGTCGCCGCTGGCGGAACCAGCGTTCCAGCTGGCCCTTCGCCTGCTCCCCCCGCACCCCCGCGATCACCCGCATGTGGTGATGGGCGCTGGGGTGGTGGGCCAGATCGAGGCAGCCCCCCAGGGCGCCCCGCTTGGGATCCCCCGCGCCGAACACCACACAGCCGACCCTGGCCTGCACCAGCGCCCCGGCGCACATCGGACAGGGTTCCAGGGTCACCAGCAGGGTGCAGTCGTTGAAGCGCCAGTCGCGGCGCACCCCCGCAGCCTGGCGCAGCGCCACCAGCTCGGCGTGCCCAAGAGGGTCATCGCCGCGATGCCTTCGGTTACTTCCCCAGCCCAGGCAGCGGGCCTGGCTGTCGAGCACGGCCGCTGCCACCGGCACCTCCCCCTCGGCCCCCACCCGCTCCGCCAGTCGCAGCAGGCGAGCCATCCAGAGGTCGTGGTCGATCGCTGGTGCCATGGGCAGAGCCGAATCGGGTGGACAGGGGGTAAGGGCAGAATGCCTGCATCTCCGGCATCGCCGTTGGCCAGCCTGCCCTCTGCCCAGCGGCCCCTGCCGCTCCGCTCCGCCACCGTGCTGCCCGGCGGCCCGGGAATCGCCTGTGAGCCCGGCCCCGGCCCAGCCGTGTCTCTGCCCCCGTTCGCCAGCCCCTGTGAGGTGGATCCACGGCTGGAGCAGTTCCTGCACGACAGCGCCGGCCTGCTCTGCAACTGGATCGCCTCCAGCGGTGCCCATGGGCCGCTGCCCGGCCTCAGCGTGCTGCCGGAGGTGGAACCCCAGCTGCAGGGCCTGGCCACCTCCCGCCTGCTGGCGGATCTGCAGCACGTGATGGAGGGCGCTTACCGCCCCCAGCACCCTGGCGCTCTCGCCCATCTCGATCCGCCGCCCTTGAGCGTCTCGATCGCTGCAGAGCTGATCTGCGCCGGACTGAACAACAACCTGCTCGCCGAGGAGCTCTCCCCCAGCCTCAGCCGCCTGGAGGTGAGCCTCTGCGCCTGGCTGGCCACCCGGCTCGGTCTGCCTGCGGGGGCCGGCGGCGTCGCCGCCAGTGGTGGCAGCCTCAGCAATCTGATGGCGCTGGTCACCGCCCGCCATCACGCCGGTCTGGCCTGCTGCGGGGAGGCGGTGGTTCTGTGCAGCGCCGATGCCCACGTCTCCCTGGACAAGGCGATGGTGGTGATGGGCCTGCCGCCCCAGGCCCTGATCCGGCTGCCGGTCGATGAGGCCGGGGAACTGTGCCTGGACTCCCTAGAGCAGCAGCTCCTCGCCCTCGACCGGGCCGGTCGCCCGGTGATCGCCGTGGTGGCCACCGCCGGCACGACCGTACGCGGTGCCATCGATCCGCTGCCGGCCATCTCCGGGCTCTGCCGGCGCTTCGGTCACTGGCTCCATGTCGACGGCGCCATCGGGGCCGTCTTCGCCCTCGGGGCGGACACCCTGCCCGCCCTGGCCGGTCTCGCCGCCGCCGACTCCCTCACCGTCAATCCCCAGAAGGTGCTCGGGGTCACCAAGACCTCCTCGCTGCTGCTTCTCGCTGATCCCTCGCGGCTGCAGCGCACCTTCGCCACCGGGCTTCCTTACATGGAACCCTCCTGGGGTGGCGGCCACGGCGGCGAGGCCGGCCTGCAGGGCACCCGCGCCGGTGAAGTGCTCAAGCTCTGGCTGGGTCTGCGCCATCTCGGCCTGGAGGGAGTCGCCGCCCTGCTGGCTGCCGCCCTCGACCGCCGTCGGCGTCTGGAGCGCCTGCTGGCGGAGGAGTCACGGCTGCTGCTGCGCAGCGGGCCGTTGCATCTGATCGCGCTGCGGCCGCGGGAGTGGGGGCCCCAGGCCTGTGAGCGCTGGAGCCAGCGCACCCGCCAGCGGCTGCTGGAGGCCCAGCTCATGCTCTCCCGCCCCTGCTACGAGGGGCACCACCACCTCAAAGCGGTGCTCGGCAACCCGCACACCGAGGACACCCACCTGCAGACCCTGGCCGAACTGCTCTGCTGCAGTCTCACGACCACCGCAGACGACCATGGCTGAGCCCACCCCACGCCGTTCCCGCTGGGTGGCGATCATCACCGGCGCCCTGTCGATCCTGATCGGCGTTGCCTATCTGCTGCTGATCACCCTTCTGGACTCCAGGGGTCCCCTGCTTCCCCCTCCTCCCGAGGCCCTGGGCGCCGCCGCTCCGGCCGCGGTGGCAGCGGCAGACCCTGTTTCCGCACCGGGTCCACCACCCGACGCAGGGCCGCCTCCAGGAACAGGCGGAGCTGATCCTCGCGGCGGTTGAGTTCGAACTGCTGCTGCAGCACCTCCTGCAGGCCGCCGTCGCCCCAGTCCTGGTCCTGCTGGAAATAGGTGATGAAGCTGAGGCCCGCCACCCGCGTCAACCAGGCAGCGCTCACCGCCTGCAGCGCCCGGGCCACGATCAGGGCCGGCAGCTGCAGGCTGAGGGCGGCGCTGATCAGACCCACCCCGCCCTTGACCAGGCCCAGCCCCGCCAGGGTGCGGCCGACCGAGAGGGCCAGATCCTGGGCATGCTCCCGACTCAGGCTGACGCCGTGGAGCCGGCCGATCTCCAGCACCATCTGGGCGTTGACCGCCGCGGTGCCGAGCAGGTCCACCCCCGGCAGCGGCGTGACCAGCACCACCCCGGCGCCGATCCACATGAAGCGTTCCACGATCGCCTCCGCATCGCCCTGCCGCTGACGCTCCAGCAGGCTGCGGCTGGCCTCCCCGAGCTGCCGGCACTGCAGCAGCAGGTTGTCGGCGATCAGTTCCTCCCCGTCCTGATGCAGCACGCCGGCCATGCGTCGCAGCAGGGCCTCCACCTCCGGGGCCGGCTGCAGCGGTCGCCCACCGGGCTGGGGCAGGCTCTGGGGGGAGGCGCTGGCGGGCACCACGTCCTCGGCCGGCACGAGGCCGGCGCAGCGCTGGCGCAGCAGACGGAGCAGCCGCTGTTCCTCCTGTTCCCCCCGCAGATCGCATTTGTTCAGCACCAGCAGCAGCCGCTTGCCCAGCCGCGTCAGCGTGGTCAGGACCTGCTGCTCGGAGGCCCGTAGATCTCCGTCGACCACCAGCAGCAGCAGGTCCGCGCGGGAGGCGCGCCGGCGGGCCTCCTCCTCCCGCTGCCGTCCCCCCTGGCCCGCTTCCAGGATCCCGGGGGTGTCCTCCAGCAGGATCGCGCGTTCCAGGCCCCGCAGGCGCATGCGGTAGCGGCGGGCTTCCCGGGTCGAGCCCATCGCCGCGCCCACCTCCCCCACCAGCTGACGCACCAGGGCTCGGATCAGGGAGGTCTTGCCCGTGGATCCACTGCCGAACACCACGATCAGCAGATCGCCCCGCTCCAGTTCCGTCTGCATGCGCTGGCGCTCCTGGCGCAGGGCTTCCCGCTCCACCGCGTCGCGCACCCGGTCCAGGGTCCTGTCGATGGCTTCCAGGTTGCGGGTCGCCGCCTCGCGTCGGTTGCGGGCCGGCGCCGGCGCCGGACGGGACGCCCCCGGCCCGCGGCGGCCTCCGGAGAGCAGCGCCCGCCACCAGGGCCAGCCCAGCTGCACCAGGGCCAGCAGCAGCAGCAGCAGCACACCGGTCAGCAAGGGACCCACCAGCCAGGAGGGGAGCCAGTAGCTCAGCTGCCATTGCAGCTGCACCAGCAGCTGCAGCACCATCAGCAGCAGCACCAGGGCGGCGAAGGCCAGGCCGATCCAGATCCAGAGTCGCCGTGGCGTCATCGGCTCAGGGCTGGGGGGCCGACCTCAGGATGTCGGCCCAGAGACCGGCCGCCAGGGCACTGCTGGCCCGGGTCGGCCTGTTGTCGTCATTGCCCAGCCAGATGCCCATCACCCAGTGGCGGGACGGCAGCGCCCCGACGAACAGCAGATCCCGGCCGTCATTGGTGGTGCCGGTCTTGCCGTAGGCACCACCGGCCACCCAGGCGGCAGAGCCCGTGCCCCCCTCGACGACCCGACGCAGCATCGTCTGCAGCGTGCGGGCCGTGGCTTTGCTGACCACCTGCCGCCCGGCAAGGGCCCGGCGTGGTTCGGCGCCGCGGCAGAGCCTGGGCCGGCCGGGGCCCCCGCGGCGGGGCGGCGGGCCGCCGGCGTCGCTGGGCTGGCAGGTTTCGGCATCGGTCAGCTGGCGGATGGTCGTCGGCTCGTGCCAGATCCCGTCGTTGGCGATTGCCCCGTAGGCGCCGGTGAGCTCCAGCAGCGTCAGCTCGCTCTGCCCCAGGATCAGCCCCGGAACGGGGTCGAGCGGTGAGCGGATGCCGAGATCGCGGGCCTTGCGGATCACGCTGTCCAGACCGACCTGACGACCGAGGCGCAGCGCGGCGGTGTTGCTGCTGGCCGCCAGGGCCTGCGCCAGGCTCAGGCTGCCGCCACAGCCGCTGCTGAACTGCTGGCCCTGCCAGACCAGCGGGCCGCAGCCGATCGGGTCCCCCGGCCGCCGGCCCCTTTCCACCGCCGCCAGGTAGGTGAACAGCTTGAAGGTGCTGCCCGGCTGACGCAGCGCCTGGCTGGCGCGGTTGAACTGACTGCGTTGATAGTCCCGGCCGCCGGCGATGGCCAGGATGCCGCCGGAGCGACTGTCGAGCAGGACCACGGCTCCCTCGCTCGCCCCGGCATCCCGGTGCAGGAGCAGCCATTGCCGCAGCCGCTGCTCAACATGCTGCTGCAGCACGGGATCCAGATGGGTCTCGACCAGGAAGTTGCCCTCCGCGGCCACGGAGTCCCCCACCAGGGCCGCCAGGTCCTGGCGCACCTGATCGGTGTAATAGGGGGCGCCACGCCGCAGGCTGCCGCGACAGGCCTGGGGGGCGAGCTGGATCGGACGTCGGCGGGCCGCCCGGGCGAGATCGGGGCTGAGCCGGCCGTCATCGACCATCTTGGCCAGCACGCGGTTACGCGAATCCAGGGCGGCCGTGGGCGCGATGCAGGGATCGAAACCGTTCGGGGATGGCAGCAGACCCACCAGCAGCGCCGCTTCCTCCAGCTGCAGGGCGGAGGCGGGCCGACCGAAATAGCGGCGTGCGGCATCCTCGAAGCCCCAGCCGATGCCGAGGTAGACGCGATTGAGATAGCTCAGCAGCAGGTCGTGCTTGCTGAAGCGTGCCTCCAGCTGCAGCGCCACCAGCAACTCCCGCCACTTGCGTCCCAGGGTCTCCCCCTGCCCCACCTGCTCGGGGTAGAGGCTGCGGGCCAGCTGCTGGGTCAGGGTGCTGCCGCCCTCCAGCACCCGGCCCCCGAGCAGGTTCATCACCAGGGCCCGGGCCGTTCCGATCGGATCCACCCCGGGGTGCCACCAGAAGCGGCTGTCCTCACTGGCCAGCAGGGCATCGATCAGCCGGGGCGAAAAGCTGGAGAGGCGCGCCAGCTCCCGGTGCTGCCCGTCGCTGGCGGAGGCGACCGGGCGCTGCTGCCGGTCGTAGAGCACCAGGGGACCGCGCACGCTGGCGAGATTGCCGCGGATCGGCAGCTGCTGCACCGCCAGGGTCAGCAGCAGGACCCCCGCCGCCGCTGCCACCGTCAACCCCAGGCTCAGGGGCCGCAACAGGCGCAGCAGGGGTGCGCTGGGCTGACGTTCGAACAGCAGTTCAGGGGGATTCGCCTCCGACGCCGGCCCGAGGCGGATGCGATCGCCATCGAGCAGCACGAGCTGCCGGACCCGTCGGCCGTTCCACCACAGGCCGTTGGTGGAGCCGTTGTCGCTCAGCAGCCAGTGGTCGTCGTGGCGCTCGAGCAGGGCGTGACGGCGGCTCACCGCCGGGTGGTCGATGACGATGTCGGCCTGGGGCTCGCGGCCGAGGCGATAGCAGTGTCCCGGCAGGGCCTGGCTGCGCTCGCTGCCGGCGTCCCTCGCCGCGGCCCCGGGGGCGAGGGACACCCGCAGCCGGGCCTCGCCGCTGCGGCTCAGGTCCCGCAGCCGTTGCCGCAACCCCAGCAGCGGATCAGGCC
Organism: Synechococcaceae cyanobacterium; assembly: GCA_035285905.1. Classification (GTDB taxonomy): domain Bacteria; phylum Cyanobacteriota; class Cyanobacteriia; order PCC-6307; family Cyanobiaceae; genus Cyanobium. Next base: position 46,318 of record JAYKJA010000008.1, on the reverse strand, counting down.
TGGGCACGGTCCCCGGGCTGGCGGAGCAGATCGATCACCAGGCAGATCACCGCCAGGTTGATGGCCACGTCGGCCAGGTTGAAGATCGGGAACGGGAAGGGCACGAATTCGAGGAAGTCGACCACGGCCCCCAGGCGCAGGCGATCGAGACCGTTGCCGGCGGCGCCGCCCAGCAGCAGGCCCAGGGCCATGGCCTGCCAGCGGCTGCGGGGGGGATGGCGCCATAACCAGATGAGCAGTCCGGCGCAGACGAGGCCACTGATCAGGGTGAGCAGGCCGGTGTTGCCGCTGAACAGGCTGAAGGCTGCGCCGGTGTTGCTGACGCGCTGCAGGCGCAGCAGGCCCGGCAGCAGAGGCCTGGGAAGTCCGGCGGGCAGCTGGCTGAGGGCCAGGGCCTTGCTGAGCTGGTCGAGACTCAGAACCAGGGCCGCGAGGGCCAGGGGGGACCATCCGCCGCGGGACGGGCCGGCAGGCCGCTGGGGGCCGCTCACGACTCGACCAGCAGCAGGCGTCGCAGGAACCAGGCGAGGCTGCCCACGGCGCAGCAGAGCAGCAGCTGGGGGAAGACGGCCAGGGAGTAGCCGAGCAGCAGGGCCAGCAGGTTGCCCTCCCAGCGTCCGGCCAGGCCACCCAGCAGCAGGTTGGCAGCGCCGCAGAGCTGGATCACAAGCAGACCGATGGCGGCGGCGGCCGAGAGGGTGAGGGGATCGTCCATGCCCGGCTGGCGGGCCAGGCGACCGGTGACCCAGGCGGCGGGCAGAAAGCCGGCCAGGTAGCCGAACCCGGGGTCGAGCAGATACCCGATGCCGCCGCCTTCATGGAACACCGGCAGCTGGAACAGCCCCAGGCTGAGGTAGGCGACCGCCGCCAGGATCGCGCTGCGTGGTCCGGCGATCAGGGCGGTCAGCAGCAGGGCCGGCACCTGCAGGGTGATGCCGAGGGGCTGCAGCGTCCAGCCGCCGGGACCATGCAGCGGGAAGGAGGCCGGGACCAGTCCTCCGGCGACGATCAGCAGCAGACCGGCGATCGCGCCGCTCCAGATGGCAAGGGTCCGCAACGGCTCCAGCTGAGGCTGTCGTCCATCCTGCTGCAGCCGGGCCGGGCTGAGAAGGGCGGATGGGCACACGCTGGCGGCGGCGGCCGTCCGGACCGGGGGGCATGCCAAGGTGCCTGGCAGAGGGTGGCGGGCTATCCGCCCCCGCCGCATTGCCGCAGGCCCTGCGATGAGCCCCCACCGATCCTCCCCCAGCCCCATGGATGCCGCCTCCACCGGCGCGGCCCCGGATGCCGGCGCCCCCGAGGGCGCACCCGGACAGGCCACGCCCCGGGCCTCCGAGCCGCCGACCTTCGCGATCGGGGCCGCGGTCCAGCTGGCCCGCAGCGTGCCCTATCTGCGCAGCGCGGACCCGATGCCGATGCTGCGTCCGCCGGATCTGGTGGATCGCCAGGAGATCGGCACGGTGATGGAACTGCGGGCGCTGGGGCGGGTGGCGGTGCGCTTCCGCCGCGGCAGCTTCCTCGTGGACGCCGCCGATCTGGAGGCGGTCAGCGACAGCTGAGCGGATCGGCATGCCAGGCCCTCTCGGCAGCCGCCAGGGCCTCAGCGGGGCCCACCAGGCTCAGACAGGGCTGCGGCAACCAGCGCTGAGCGGCGGCCTGCAGCGCCTGCTGGCTCAGGCCGGGGGCCTGCCGCAGGCACTGATCGACGTGGTCGACTGCGAGCCCGCTGCTGAGCACCAGGGCCTGGCGTTCGGCGATCTGGGAACAGGTCTGGCGTCCCATGGCGTCCTGCCCCTGGAACTTGGCCACCGCCAGGTGGCGCTCCTCCGCGCTCAGCGGTTGCTCCAGCAGCCGGCGCCACTCGCCCAGCAGAGCGGCGGTGGCCTCGCAGGCCCGGTCGGCGGAGGTGGACAGATGGATGACGAAGGGGGCGGCCTGGCACCGGGCCGGCAGGTGCACCCCGACGTCGTAGGCCAGACCGCGCTCCTCGCGCATCACCTGGAACAGCCGCGAGGACATGCCCATGCCGAGGTGGGTCTGCAGCAGACGCAGGGCCAGGGCATCGCCATGGCCGAGGGGCACGGTGGGGCTGCCGAGCATCAGCACCAGCTGCTCGGTGTCCTCCTCCTGCAGGCTGAGGCGGGGCCCGGAGATCGGGCAGGCCTGAAACGCGGCGCCGGCGCTGGGCATGGCGGTGCGCCAGGGTCCCTCCAGCCCCTGCTCGATCAGGGAGAGCGCCTGGTCCGGAGCATCGCCGCAGAGCACGAGCACCGCACCGTCCGAACCGAGCCCGGCCACCAGGGGCTGCAGCTGCCCGCGGTTCAGGGCGATCAGGTCCTCCTCGCAGCCGAGGGGATCATGGCCGTAAGGACCGGCCCCGTAGAGCTGGCGCCGCAGCTGGTCGTGGGCCAGCTGGAAGGGGTCCTCGCGCTGCCGCTGCAGGGTCTGCAGATTGAGCTGGCGTTCAAGCTCCAGCTGATCCTCCGCCAGCGAGGGCCGCTGCACCATCGCCGGCAGCAGCGGCAGCAGCTCGGCGGCGTCCCCGCGGGCGCATTTCAGTCCGATCACCAGGGCATCCTCATGGGCCTCGGCGCGCAGGGCGGCGCCGGCTCCCTCGACCCGGTCGGCCAGGGCCTCCGCATCGAGGCTGCCGCACCCGCGGGTCATCAGGCCGGCCAGCAGCTGGTGGGCACCGCACTGGCCGCGGGGGTCGCCGCTGCTGCCACCGCGGATCACCAGACGCGCCGCCAGGATCGCGGGGCCGGGCCGCTCCAGCAGCACCACCGGCAGACCTCCCAGCAGGGTGGGCCAGGCGGGGGACTCGTTCGGGTTGAGCGCGCTCATGCGGGCAGCACCTCCATCAGGCAGGCCCGGCTGGGATCCAGCAGGGGCACCATCCGGTCAAGCAGGGCACCCGGGCTCCAGCGCTCGAGTTCCCGCAACGGTTCGTCCAGGGGATAGCGCCGGTCCCAGAGCGTGGAGTTGCCGATCAGCCCCGCCACCGCCCCGGCCGATTCCAGCCCGAAGCGGTAGCCGTTGGCCACCAGCCGGCAGGCTCGCTGCCATTCCCCCTCGCCGAGCGGGGCCTGGCTCAGCTCCTGCCAGACCTCAGCGATGGCCTGGTGCACGGCGGGCAGGTCCTCGCTGTCGCAGACGGCTTCCAGCAGGGCCAGGCTGCCGCATTCCATGGCGTGAAGGTCGAGGTCGATGCTCTCGACCAGCCGTAGCTCCTCACGCAGGCGGGCGACCAGACGGCTGCGACGTCCTTCAGCCAGGACGGTGGTGACCAGATCGGCCCCCATCAGCGCGTGCAGATCCTGGGAGGGAGGCAACCACCAGGCCATCAGCAGGCGCGCCGCCTCCAGTCGCGGCAGGACCAGGCGGTGCGCCCCCGGCTGCAGATGCAGCGCTGATGGCTGCGGCTGGGGTGGCGCGTCCTGAAGGGCGGCCAGGGGGCTGCGGGCCAGGCGATCCAGCAGCCGGTCGTCGTGAACGGCGCCGCTGAGGGCCAGCACGCAGCGATCGGCGGCATAGAGACGCTGATGGAAGGCGGCCATCCGCTCGGGCCGGTGCTCGAGCAGGGCCTCCCGTTGCCCCAGGATCGGCAGGCCATAGGGGTGGGCGGGACAGGCCAGGCCCAGCAGCCGCTGCAGGGCCACCTCCTCCGGCTGGTCCTCGCTCTGGGCCAGCTCCTCCAGCACCACCTGCCGCTCCATGGCGAAGGCGTCCGGGTCGAGCCGGGGACGCAGCACCAGGTCGAGCAGCAGGTCGAGGGCCTCGGCCGCCGCCTCAGGCGGAATCAGCACGTGATAGTGCACATCATCGAAGCCGGTCGCGGCATTGCTGCTGCCCCCCAGGGCCTCGATGCGCTGGTCGAATTCGCCGGCCGCCAGCCTGGCGCTGCCCTTGAACACCATGTGCTCGAGGAAGTGGGCCAGGCCGCTCTCCTCGGGGCGCTCCCAGACGCTGCCCGCCCGACACCAGAAATCGAGGCAGATCAACGGTGCGTCCGGCAGGGGCAGCTGAACCACGGCGGCGCCGTTGTCGAGCTGGTTGTGTCGCGGTTCCACGAGGCCAGGCAACAACGGCCCGCAACAACCAGGAGGAGAGCTCACGGAAAGATGGCAGGATCGCCATTCTGCTGGCAGTTGGGCCGCGATGACCCAGACCCCCGTGAGCGGCGGCATCCATCCGCTGGTGGATTCCCTTGCCCAGCGCATCCGCGAGGCCTGGCGGGATCTGCCGGAGCTGGAGCCGCTGGCCATCGATGCGGAGCTGGAAGCGATCAGCGGCAGCCTGGACGGTGAGGCGCTGTTCATCCGCAATGAGGTGATGCGCTGCCGCGGCCTGCGCAAGCTGCATCTGGAGACGGCGCGGCTGGGGGCCGGGCTGCAGATCCTGCACTGCGTGCTGTTCCCGGATCCCCGCTTCGATCTGCCCATCTTCGGGGCCGACATCGTCGCCAGCCGCGCCGGCGTCTCCGCGGCGATCGCCGATCTGTCCCCCGTCAGCGGCACGCTGCCGGAGGGGATCTCCGCCGCCCTGTCGGCCCATGGGCGCTTTCCGTTCAGCGAGGTCAGGTCCCTGCCGGACTGGGGCAGCATCTTCTCCCCCCACGTGCTGTTCGTGCGGCCTGCCGGCGAGGAGGAGGAACGGCGCTTCGTGGAGGAGGTCGGCGTGCTGCTGGCGGTGCTGGCGGAGGCCCTGGAAACCCTGCAACCTCAGGCGCCGGACCATCCGGCTACGGTGAGCCGATGGCAGGGGCAGCTTCACTATTGCAAGCAACAGAAACGGAACGACAAGACCCGCCGCGTGCTGGAGAAGGCCTTCAGCCCGTCCTGGGCGGACCGCTACATCGAGGAGCTGCTGTTCGACGATCCCGTCGCCCCCTGATCCTGGCGGTCCTGGCCCTCGCGGGACTCACGGCGGCCGTCGTGGCCTTCGGACTGAAGCCGGGGGCCAGGCGTCCCGCTCCGGCCGGTCCTGCCCCTGCGGCCCTGCCGGCCAGCCGCGAGACCAAAGTGGCCGCGCTCGGACGCCTGGATCCCGCCGGTGACATCCACCGTCTTGCCGCTCCGATCGTCGGCATCGGAGGAAGCCCGCGTCTGTCCCGGCTGCTGGTGGCGGAGGGGCAGGCCGTGAGCCGTGGCCAGCTTCTGGCCACCTTTGACAGCGGTCCGTCCCTGATGGCCGAGCGCACCCGCCTGCAGGTGCGCATCGCCAATCTGCAGCGTCAGCTGCGGGTGGAAGGCCGGGAACTGGCGCGCTACCGCAGCCTCGGCAGCGCCGGGGCCGTCTCGATCGACGAACTGGATCGGCGCGAGCAGCAGTTCCTGGCCCTGCAGGGGGAACTGCAGGATGCCCAGGCGCAGCGATTCAAGGTGGAGACGGATCTGCGCGAGACCGTGCTGCGGGCTCCCCTGGACGGCACCGTGCTGAGGATCCACGCCAGGGTGGGTGAGCGGCCGGGAGACAAGGGGATCCTGGAGCTGGGCGCCAGCCACCGCATGGAGGCGGTGCTGGAGGTCTATGAAAGCGACATCGGTCGGGTGCGCCTAGGGCAGAGCGTCAGTCTCAGCAGCGAGAACGGAGGATTCAACGGCCGGCTGCAGGGTGTGGTGAGCCGCATCAGCCCCCAGGTGCGCCAGCGGGAGGTGCTGTCCACCGATCCCAGCGGCGATGCGGATGCGCGCATCGTCGAGGTGAGAGTGCGTCTCGATGCCGGTTCGGCCGAGAGGGTCCGCAACCTCACCGGTCTGAAGGTGATCGGCAAGATCGACCCATGAGCGGGTTCTGGCAGTCCAGAGGGATCCCGCTGGCCTGGCTGCTGCTGACCCGCCAGCCGATGCGCCTGGCGGTCGCCCTGGCGGGCATCGCCTTCGCCGGGATCCTGATGTTCATGCAGCTGGGCTTCCGTGACGGGCTGTTCGATGCCAGCGTCACCGTCCACCGCCGCTTCGCAGCCGATCTGGTGCTGGTCAGCCCGCGCACGATGAGCTCCATCGGCATGGCCGGATTCCCCAGACGACGCCTGGTGCAGGCCATGGCCGATCCGGCGGTGGCGGGGATCACGCCCGTCCACTGGAAGCTGTTGCTCTGGCGGAATCCGCTCACCCGCCGCACCCGTTCGATTCTCACCCTGGGATTCGAGCCGGGGGATCCGCTGCTGCAGGATCCGGCGATGGAGCGGAAGGCCCCCCTGCTCCGCCAGCAGGGACGGGTGCTGTTCGATGAGCGTTCCCGGCCCGAGTTCGGTCCCGTCGCCGAGTGGTTCCGGCAGGGACGCACCGTCGAGTCCGAGGTGGCGGGGGTGCGGGTGAGGGTGGCGGAGCTGGTGAATCTCGGTCCCTCGTTCGGAGCGGACGGCAACATGCTCACCAGCGACGAAACCTTCCTGCGCCTGGCACCGGGCACGCCCCCCGGCAGCATCGAGCTGGGCCTGATCCGCCTCAATCCGGGCGAGGACCCGGCCCGGGTGGCTGTCCGTCTGGCGCAGAAGCTGCCCGATGATGTGCGCGTGTTCACCAAGACCGAATTCGAAGAATTCGAGAAGGGCTATTGGCGCAGCAGCACTGCCATCGGCTTCATCTTCACCCTGGGGGCCGCGATGGGGTTCATCGTGGGCTGCGTGATCGTCTATCAGATTCTGTATTCCGATGTCAGCGATCACCTGCCTGAATACGCCACCCTGATGGCCATGGGCTATCGCCTCAAGACCCTGCTCGGTGTCGTGGCTCGGGAGGGCTTGCTGCTGGCCGTGCTGGGTTATGTGCCGGCCTGGCTCGCCGGGCAGGGGCTCTATGCCCTGGTGCGCAGCGGCACGCGCCTGCCCGTGGGCATGAATCTTGAGCGTTCCATCGTCGTGTTCGCGATGATCCTGGTGATGTGCATGGCCTCCGCCGGCCTGGCGATGCGCAAGCTGGCCGATGCCGATCCGGCCGAAATCTTCTGAGTCGCCCTGCCGATGTCCGTCACCAGCCTGGTTCCCGGGTCCCGCCTGCGCCGGCGGGTCGCCCCCCCTGACAGCAGCAGGTCTGCGGAGGAGCCCCAGAGGGGCGTGATCGTGGACCTGCGAGGCCTGAGCCACTGGTATGGCAGCGGTTCCACCCAGAGACAGGTGCTGCAGGACGTCGACCTGCGCATCCACACCGGCGAGGTGGTGCTGCTCACCGGTCCCTCCGGCTGCGGCAAGACGACCCTGCTCACCCTCGTCGGTGCCCTGCGCCGCCTGCAGGCCGGATCAGCGCGGGTGCTGGGGCTGGAGCTGGCAGGGGCCAGCCGCGGCGATCGGCAGCGCCTGCGCCGGCAGATCGGGATGATCTTCCAGGGCCATAACCTGCTGCGCTGCCTCACGGCTGAGCAGAACGTGCAGATGGGCGCCGACCTGCTGCCGGGCCTGAGCTACCGGGCCCGGCGCGACCTGTCCCGCGAGTGGTTGCGGGCGGTGGGGCTCGGACAGGAGCTGGATCGCCTGCCCCATGACCTCTCCGGTGGACAGAAGCAGCGCGTGGCCATCGCCCGCGCCCTGGCGGCGGGCCCGCGTCTGCTCCTGGCGGACGAGCCCACAGCGGCCCTCGACAGCCGCACCGGCCGGGAGGTGGTGGAGCTGCTGCAGCGGCTGGCCAGGGAGCAGGGCTGCGGGGTGCTGATGGTCACCCACGATCCGCGCATTCTCGATCTGGCCGACCGGCTGGTGCGGATGGAGGACGGCCGGCTCAGCGAAGCGGCCGAGTAGGCTGAAGACTCTCCCTTTCCGGCAGACACTCTCACGCATGGCCAAACGCAGGAATCTCAAGAAGGAAAAGCAGGAACGCAACCGCGCCTACGCCCGTAAGTTCAAGAAGCGCAAGCTGCGCAACGACGGTCGCGGTGAGGGAGCTGGCAACGGCGTCACCGGAACGGCCAACAACGGCGGCGCCGCTGACTGATCCCGGGCTCCGGGTGAGGCGGTCGCTGCGACACCTCACCCGATCACCCACGTTCGCGCATTCAATGGCAGGCCGCGACGCCACGCTGACGCCCTGTCGGATCAGCTTTCTGCGCCCCTGTCATGTTCTTCAGTGTCGTCATTCCCACCTACAACCGCCTGCCGATCCTGAGGCAGTGCCTGGCAGCCCTGGAGCAGCAGCGGCTTGAGCCGCCGATCCAGGGCTATGAGGTGGTGGTCGTCGACGACGGGTCGACTGACGACACCGTCCGCTGGCTCGACGCCCATGCGACGTCCTGTCCCCACGTCCGCCTGATCCGCCAGGAGCACGGGGGACCGGCCGAGGGGCGCAACCGGGGTGTGGATGAGTCCCGGGGAGACGTGATCGTGTTCATCGACAGCGATCTCGTGGTGACCGATCGCTTCCTGCTCAGTCACGCCACGGCCCTGCAGACCGCCTGGCAGCAGCAGGGCAACCGGCTCTGCTTCACCTACGGGGCGGTGATCAACACCGCCAACTTCGAGGCCCCCACCAGCGAACCTCACAAGCTCAGCGATCTCTCCTGGGCCTACTTCGCCACCGGCAACGTGGCGATCGACCGGCGGGTGCTGGAGCGATCCGGCCTGTTCGACACCAGCTTCCGCCTCGACGGCTGGGAGGATCTGGAGCTGGGAGAGCGGCTCAGGCAGATGGGAGTCCGGCTGATCCGCTGCCCTGAGGCGGTGGGCTACCACTGGCACCCGCCCCTCAGCCTGGACCAGATCCCCGACCTGATCCGGGTCGAGCAGGAGCGGGCGCGGATGGGGCTGTTGTTTTACCGCAAGCACCCCACCCGCCGGGTCCGCTTCATCATTCAGTTCACCTGGCTCCATCGCCTGCTGTGGGAACTGCTGACCCTCGGTGGGCTGCTCAACGAACGCTCGCTCCGCCCCCTGCTGGCCTGGTTGATCCGTCGCGGCCAGGCCCGCCTTGCCATGGAGATCCTGCGGCTGCCTCTCAATCGTCTTGGCGTGAGGGTGCTGCAGGCGGAGGCGCGCCGGGCCGGGCTGGCCTGAGACATCAAGGCGGGACATCCCGTTTGTTAGGTTGGCCCGGTACACCAGACACCGCACACCTGCGCGTTTCGGGTGATCACTGGGCCGGACTTCAATCCGCCTTCGGTACCGGCGCCCCTCGGCGCCCGTGCTCCCTGCCGTGGAGGTCCCATGCCCCCACCAGACAGGGGTGCACACCGGTCGTTTCAGAACGGCGTGGTCCCTGCCAGGTGGTGGCCAACCCGAAACTCTCCCCCATGGCTGTCGTCACCCTCGCCGAAATGATGGAGGCCGGTGCCCACTTCGGGCACCAGACCAGGCGCTGGAACCCCAAGATGTCCCGGTACATCTACTGTGCCCGCAACGGGGTCCACATCATTGATCTCGTGCAGACCGCGGTCTGCATGAACAACGCCTACAAATGGACGCGCAACGCGGCCCGCAGCGGCAAGCGCTTCCTGTTCGTGGGCACCAAGAAGCAGGCTTCCGAGGTGATCGCCCAGGAAGCCAGCCGTTGTGGAGCGGCGTATGTCAACCAGCGCTGGCTGGGCGGCATGCTCACCAACTGGACGACGATGCGGGCCCGCATCGATCGCCTCAAGGATCTGGAGCGGATGGAATCCTCCGGAGCGATCGCCATGCGCCCCAAGAAGGAAGCCGCTGTCCTGCGCCGTGAACTCGATCGCCTGCAGAAGTATCTGGGCGGTCTCAAGAACATGCGTCGTCTGCCCGATGTCGTGATCCTCGTCGACCAGCGTCGGGAGACCAACGCCGTGCTTGAAGCCCGCAAGCTGGACATCCCCCTGGTCTCGATGCTCGACACCAACTGCGATCCCGATCTCTGCGACGTGCCGATCCCCTGCAACGACGACGCGGTCCGTTCGGTGCAGCTGGTACTCGGACGCCTCGCGGACGCGATCAACGAGGGACGCCATGGCGCCCAGGAACGTGGTGGCGACGACGAGGGTTGACCCTCCGCGATCCCCTCTCCCTTCCAGCCGCTGCCAGCCCCGGGTCTCCTCCAACCGGCGAGTCACCGGGGCCTGCGGCCCGTTCTGAACCAAACACCTCCCCCCCAGACTGCTCCCCCACCCATGGCTGAGATTTCCGCCAAGCTCGTCAAGGAACTGCGCGACAAGACAGGCGCAGGCATGATGGACTGCAAGAAAGCGCTGGCAGAAACCAAGGGCGACACCGAAAAGGCCATTGAGTGGCTGCGCAAGAAAGGCATCGCCAGCGCAGAGAAGAAGGCCGGTCGCACCGCTGCCGAAGGCACCATCGGCAGCTACATCCACACCGGTGGTCGTGTTGGAGTGCTGGTGGAGGTCAACTGCGAGACCGATTTCGTTGCCCGCGGCGAACTGTTCCAGGAGCTGGTGCGCAACGTGGCCATGCAGATTGCCGCCTGCCCCAATGTCGATTACGTCAGCACCGAGGAGATTCCTCAGGACGTGGTCGAACGTGAGAAGGCGATCGAGATGGGACGCGATGACCTGGCGGGCAAGAAGGAGGAGATGAAGGCCAAGATCGTGGAGGGACGCATCGCCAAGCGTCTCAAGGAGCTGGCCTTGCTGGAGCAGCCCTTCATCCGCGACAACGCGATCACCGTGGGCGAGATGGTGAAGCAGGCCGCTGGCAAGACCGGTGAGAACATCCGCGTGCGGCGTTTCAGCCGTTTCAACCTCGGGGAGGGCATTGAGGTCCAGAAGGTTGATTTCGCCACCGAAGTGGCGTCCATGGGCAAGGGAGCCTGAGCCCGGAGTCACCTCCGTTCTCCCCCAGTGCTGTGCGGGAACTCGCTGAACCCAGTGACCTGATCGGACGTCTGGCCGAGCTGCGTCAGCAGCTCGATGCCAGCAATCCGCAGCTCTACCGCCACCTGGCGCTCTACCTTCAGGTTCTGCGCCAGGATCTTCCTGCTGCGGTGGATCAGGCCTGCTTCCATCTGGCCACCCAGGTTCATCCCGACCGTTACGCGGCACTGCCCTCGCTGAGTCGGGCCCAGCTGCACATGCGTCTGGACCAGCTCGTGAGACGGTGCACAAGCCTGCTCACCGTCGAGCAGCTGTCCCACCTGGCGGCACGACTCAGCGCTGAGCAGCAACACCAGATGCAGCTGAAGCGTCTGCGCTGGCTGCAGGACCTCGGACGCGGCACGCCGGCAGGCCCCCCCACCGCCGATGAACCTGTCCAGCCCGGGCGGTCCATGCCCCGAGGGCCGCTGCCGGAAGGGTCGGTCGAGCTGGGTTTCGATCTTCCTCTGGGCCAGGGCGGTGCTGGCTGGATCTGGCCCACTCCCGGCCCCGAAGAGATGGGCGACGCCCCTGAGCATGACGACGAGGACGATGACCTCCTCGAGGACCCTCTGCAGCCTTTCTCGAGCGACGACGCCACGGCCGGTGACCGGAACCACAACGATGCGTCAGGCCTGGAACGACTGGTCGCCGCGTTCAGGGAAGAGGGACGGCTGCAGGATTCCATCGGTCTGTTCGCGACCGGCAGCCCCCCGCCACCCGGCCATGACGAGCCGTCTGACGACGACGGATCCTCAGTGGAGTCCGACGAGGACCTGGACGGCTGGCCCTCCGCTCTGACCGGTGCCGCCAGCGACCTCGCCGCGCCGACATTGCCCGGACCCTGGCAGGACGGCACCCTGCCCCGCGATCCCTCCCAGCTGCTGCTCTGGCTGGAGGGTTTCGAGCGGGCCCTGACCCGTCGTCTGCGCGATCTCAGCCACAGCGTCAACGGGCTGCTGCTGCGCCATGGCCTCAGCTCAAGCCTGCTGCCCGTGAGCCTGCTGGATGCGGTGCTTTCCGGCCGGATCGACTCTCAGGCCGCTCCCCCCAACCTGCTCAGGCTGCAGCTGCCGTTGCTGGGCGATGCCGGTGGCCCGCAGCTGCACAGCCACGCCCTGCTGCTGCGTCGGGCCGACCTGGAGGCCGAGAACCCGAGGCTGCGCACCTGCCGCCGACGGCTGCACCAGCATCTGCAGGAGTTGCGCAGAATGGCGGGGCTTTATGTCCGCCTGCAGCGCCATCTGCGGGTCCAGGAGGCCGCATCGCTGTGGTTGCAGGACATCCAACGCCATCGCCCCGGCAGCCCCTGAGCTCGCTGCAGCCTCAGCCGCAGTCCCCGGCGGACCCCAAGGACGCGCTGCGGCAGCTCGAGGGTTGGGCGGCAACCCTGCAGCAGGCCAGCCAGCTGGAGAGTGACCGCGGCTTCGCCGATCTGCAGGGGCGCACCGGCACCTACAGCGCCTTCATTCTGCGGAGTCTGCAGCAGCTGCCCGAGGCCCTGCCCGTCGATGATCGCGACAGGCTGCAGGCGCTTGCAAGCTCCTTTGCCGCCTATGGAAGCCTGGCGGAAGCTCGCCGTCGCGCGCTGGTGGTGCGGCTGCGGCAGGAGCTGCACGGCCTCTGCCGGCGGCATCGCCCCGACGCGCCCCCCCCGGCCCCACGGCTGAAACTGCTGCCCCTGTCCCAGGCGGCGGGCGATGGCAGCGGACGTGGCCCGCAGGCCCCCTCGACACCGATCTCGCCGGAGACACCGCTGGCCGAGCTGCCCGGGGTGGGGCCCAGGACCGCCACCCGTCTGGCGGCCCTCGGGCTGCTGCTGGCCCGGGATCTGATCCACCACTACCCGCGCGATTACCTCGACTACGCCCATCTGGTGCGCATCGCCGAGCTGACCCCAGGACGCACCGCCACGATCGTGGCCACCGTGCGCCGCTGCCACGTCTTCCGCAGTCCACGCAATCCGAATCTGGCGATCCTGGAGCTGCAGCTGCAGGACAGCAGCGGTCGGCTGCGGGTCAGTCAGTTCTTCGCCGGCCGTCGCTTCGCCAGCCCCGCCTGGTTGCACAGCCAGCAGCGCCTCTACCCGGCGGGAGCCACCATCGCCGCCAGTGGACTGGTGCGTGAGGGGCCCCATGGTCCCTGTTTCCGGGATCCCCTGCTGGAGGTGCTGCAGGGGCCGGGCTCCGCCGTCCGCTCCGAGCAGATCGGCCGGCTGGTCCCCGTCTACGCGCTCACCGAGGGACTGACCTCCGAACGCCTGCAACGGGCGATCCGCAGCGTGCTCCCCCATCTCGATGGCTGGGGTGAACCGCTGCCCCAGGCCCTGCGCCAGAGCCGCTCCCTGCCCACCCGAGCAGAGTCGCTGCGGCAGCTGCACCGACCCGAGGATCGCGACAGCCTGCAGCAGGCCCGCCACCGGCTGGTGTTCGATGAGTTCCTGCTGCTGCAGCTGGCCCTCGGCATGCGGCGCCAGCAGTGGCAGGGACGAACGGCCCCCGCCTTGCCCCCTGCCGATCCGGACCGGGATCTGCTCGCCGCCTTCCTGGACGCCCTGCCCTTCCGCCTCACCGAGGCCCAGGAGCGGGTGCTCGCCGAAATCCGCGCGGACATGGGACGGGAGCAGCCCATGGCGCGACTGTTGCAGGGCGATGTGGGCAGCGGCAAGACCGTCGTCGCCCTGGCGGCCTTGCTGGTGGCGATCCAGTGCGGCTGCCAGGGGGCCCTGCTGGCTCCCACCGAGGTGCTGGCGGAGCAGCATGCCCGTCGCTTCGCCGAATGGTTGCCGCAGCTGCATGTCAGCAGCGCCCTGCTGACCGGCTCCACGCCGCCGCGCCGCCGCCGGGAAGTGCTGGCGGATCTGATCAACGGTCAGCTGCAGCTGCTCGTCGGCACCCATGCGCTGCTGGAGGATCCGGTTCAGTTCCAGCGCCTGGGCCTGGTGGTGGTCGATGAACAGCACCGCTTTGGGGTGCATCAGCGCAACCGCCTGCTGGCCAAGGGCCTCCAGCCCCATCTGCTGACGATGACCGCCACCCCCATCCCCCGGACCCTGGCCCTGTCGATCCACGGCGATCTCGATCTCAGCCAGATCGACGCCCTGCCCCCCGGGCGATTGCCGGTGCAGACCCGCCTGCTGCGTGCCGGCGAACGGGACCAGGCCTGGCAGCTGATCCGCCAGGAGGTGGCCCGGGGCCAGCGGGCCTATGTGGTGCTGCCTCTGGTGGAGGAGTCCGAGAAGCTGGAACTCCGCTCCGCGGTGACGGAACATCGCGATCTGGCCGAGAGCGTCTTCCCCGATCTGCGGGTCGGCCTGCTGCATGGGCGGCTCAGCAGCGAGGAGAAGCAGCGGGCGATCGCGGCCTTCGCCTGCGGTGAGACCCAGGTGCTTGTCTCCACCACGGTGGTGGAGGTGGGGGTGGATGTGCCCGAAGCAAGTGTGATGGTGATCGACCATGCGGAGCGCTTCGGGCTGGCCCAGCTGCACCAGCTGCGAGGCCGTGTCGGGCGGGGTGCGGCGGCCTCCCACTGCCTGCTGATTCACGCCGGAGAGGCGGCGGCGGCCCGCCAGCGGCTCGAGGTGCTGGTCCGCAGTCACGACGGGTTCGAGATCGCCGAGATGGATCTGAGGCTGCGCGGTCCGGGTCAGGTGCTGGGAACCCGCCAGTCGGGGCTGCCCGATCTGGCCCTGGCCAGCCTGGCGGACGACGGGGAGGTGCTGGAGGAAGCCCGGCAGGTGGCCCGGGACCTGCTGGCCCGGGATCCTTCCCTGCAGCGTCACCCCGGGCTGCTGCAGGCTCTGCAGGAGCAGCGGCGGCGAACCCTGGAGGCCGCCAGGCTCAACTGAGGACGTCCCGGTTGAGAATCCGGCCAGCCGCACCCCACCCATGCGCCCCTGGTCCAGTCAGCCGATCCAGGACAACGGAGAGTCCCTGCAGCCCCTGCCGGAAGCGTTGCAGCGGTTGCAGCCTCACCCCTACCAGGCGCTCGGGGCGCCCTATGGCGAAGGGGGCTGCCCCTTCCGCCTGCGCAGCGGGGTGGTGACGCGGCTGCTGCGGGCCCAGGACCTCCTGCGCAAGCAGCAGCCGGAAGCTCGGCTGGCGATCTTCGATGGGTGGCGTCCTGTGGCTGTGCAGCGCTTCATGGTGCAGCACAGCCTCGCCGAGGAGTGCCGCCGGAGGGGCCTCGACCCGGCCCACGAGGGGACGGCACTGCAGGAGGTGCGTGATCTGGTGGCCCGGTTCTGGGCTGATCCCAGCGAGGATCCGGGCACTCCGCCTCCCCACAGCACCGGCGCCGCGGTGGATCTGACCCTGGCCGACGCCCTCGGTCAGCCCCTGGCCATGGGGGGAGAGATCGACGCCCTGGGGCCGGTGTCGGAGCCGGATCACCATGCCCGGGCGGCGGCCGAGGATCCCGCGGGGGACGCGGCGCTCTGGCATCAGCGACGGCAGTTGCTGGCCGCTGTGATGGTGGAAGCCGGCTTCATCCGTCACCCGCATGAATGGTGGCACTTCAGCCATGGGGACCAGCTCTGGGCCTGGGCCAGCGGCGCTCCCCTGGCGGTCTATGGCCGCACGGACGGCTGAGCGCTGTCGCTCGCTGCCGCGGGGTTGCTGCTCAGGCCCAGTTCCTTCTCCAGGGCAGCGGCCTGGTCGGGGCTCAGACGCCCCTGGCTGAGGCAGCGCTGAATCGTGGCGCGGGTCATGCCGCCCTGCAGCTCTCGCAGCTGGGCCAGCACCGCTGGCGGCTGATCCGCCCAGGGACGCAGATGCTGGGCGAAGGCGCCACTGATCACATCCGGGGTGCAGGTCATCGCGTCGGGATCGAGCTGCAGCGGCCGGGAGGGTGGCGGTGCAGGCCGGTAGGGAGCTGCCATGGCCGCCGTGGCGGAGAGCACCAGCAACAGCAGCAGGGCAGCCCAGGTCCGGCGGGCACGAACAGGGGCGCTCATGCGGGGCTCAGCAGCTGCTGGACCCGGTCGCGGCCGATGGCAGCGACGAAGTCGCCGAAGCTGCGCCGTCCGCCCTGGTCCCTCCAGGCGAGCAGCAGTGGACGCAGGGTGCTCTCCAGTTCCGCCAGGGGCAAACGCTCGAGGTAGGGCTCCGCCAGCCGGGTCAGCCCGGGACTGCCGCCCAGCCAGAGCTGGTACTGATCGACACCGCTGCCCACCAGGCCCAGTTCAGCCATGTAGGGGCGGGCGCAGCCGTTCGGGCATCCGGTCATGCGCACCAGCACCGAACGCTCGAGGGAGAGATCGGCAAACAGGGCCTCCAGCCGCTCCAGCACCGAGGGCAGCACCCGTTCGGCCTCGGTGATGGCCAGGCCACAGGTGGGCAGGGCCGGGCAGGCCAAGGCATGGCGTTCCAGGGGGCTGGGCTGCTCCGGCGTGGCGTAGCCCAGATCGGCCAGGGCCTGGCGCACCCCGGCCCGTTGCTGCGCACCGATGTTGCAGAGCAGCAGGTCCTGGTTGGGGGTCAGCCGCAGTTCCAGCTGGTAAGTCTCGACCAGCCGCCGCAGTCCCTGCTTGAACGTGCCCTCGAGTCGACCGCAGAGCAGAGGCAGTCCCACGAACCACAGGCCATCCCCCTGTCGCTGCCAGCCGAGGTAGTCGGTGAGGGTGGAGCGGGGTTCGGGGCGGCAGGGCTTGAGGGGGTGGGGGAAATAACGCAGCAGCTCCTGCCGGAACCAGTCCACACCGCGGTCGTGAATCAGATATTTCATGCGGGCATGGCGTCGCTGCTCACGGTCGCCGTGGTCCCGTTGCAGGGCAGTGATGGACTGCACCAGGTCCAGTACGTGGGCCGCATCGACCCAGCCGAGGGGATCAGCGATACGGGCGAACGTCTCCTCCTTGTTGTGCGTGCGACCCATGCCGCCGCCGACATAGACATTGCAGCCCTTGGCCCGGCCGGAGCCGTCGCTGAACAGCACCAGACCGATGTCCTGGGTGAGCAGGTCCACGGAGTTGTCCCCGGGAACGGTGACGGCCACCTTGAACTTGCGGGGCAGATAGGTGGAGCCGTACAGCGGCTCTGCCGGGTCTCCGCTGAACACGGCACCCTCCTGCTGACGCTGCCGGACCCGCCGCACTGGGGTCCTGGGGCGGATGCGATAGGCGTGATCTCCGTCGACCCAGATGTCGAGATAGGAGCCCTCCGCCGCCTGGGGGGTGAGCAGGTCAGCGATGTCGACCGCGAGCTGGCGGGCGGCGGGATAGCCCCCGTGCTGGAAGGGGGCGGCCGGGGCCATGACATTGCGGTTGATGTCACCACAGGCGGCCAGGGTGGAGCCGAGGGTGCGGACGATCGTGCCGACGACCTCCTGCAGATCACTCTTGGCGATCCCATGCATCTGGAACGCCTGGCGCGTGGTGGCTCTCAGGGTGCCGTTGCCGAAGCTGTCGCTGAGGCTGTCGAGGGCCAGGTAGAGGGAGGGAGGAATACGACCTGCGGGGCTGCGCAGGCGCAGCATCATGGTCCAGTCGCGGGTTTTCTGGGCTGCTCCCTTGTCACGGTCGTACTGCTGATAGCTGCCGTGAAACTTCAGAATGGACACGGCATCTTTGCTGAAGTGATCAGCAAGTTCCATCCCTTCATCCGCTTCGTTGGGCCGCACTTCCTGCACCAGGGGAGAGTGCAGGTGGCCGCTGCCCGCCTTGAGCGCCTCGGCGGCGGGGATCCGTCGTGTCGCAGGCGTCTCGCCGTTGCCACTGCCATGCACCGGACCGGAAGCGATCGTGCTGCCGGCGGTAGGCGTCTGGGCCATCGGGGAGACCAGGGAGGGAAGACCTTGAAGCTAGCGAACAGAACCACCGGGGTCGCTGGCTGCAGGGGCCCGGCGTGTGCACGGAACAACGTCTGCGGCCGGTTCAGGCCAGGCAGTTCCATAAAGTCGCGCACAGACCGCAGTGATCCATGGCCACCTTCCTGCTGGAGATCGGCACCGAGGAACTGCCCGCGGACTTTGCCCGGGATGCCCTGGCCCAGCTCGCGCGGCAGGTGGAGGCCGATCTGCAGGACGACCGTCTGCACTTCGAGGCGGTTCAGGCCGTGGGCACGCCCCGGCGCCTGGGGGTGCTGGTCCACGGCCTGGCCGACGCCCAGGAGGATCTGACCGAGGAACGCAAGGGGCCACCCGCCGCCCAGGCCTTCGTCAACGGGGAACCCGGTCCGGCCGCCATCGGATTTGCGCGCCGCTGCGGTGTTGCCCCCGAGGCCCTGGAGGTTCGCGACAGCGGGCGCGGCGCCTTCGTCTATGCCACCACCCGGCGGGCGGGCAGCCCTGCAGCCGCGGTGCTGCAACAGCGCATCCCCGCCTGGATCTGGGGACTGCAGGGGCGTCGCTTCATGCGCTGGGGCAGTGGCGACAGCCGCTTCAGCCGGCCGTTGCGCTGGCTGGTGGCACTGCTGGATGGGCAGGTGCTGCCGCTGACCCTGGACAGCTGCGATCCACCCCTGGTCAGCGATCGCCTCAGCCAGGGCCATCGCCTCTCCCGTCGGCAGGTGTCCCTCGCCCACGCCGACACCTATCTGAGCAGCCTGGAGGCTGCCGGGGTGCAGGTCGACCGGGAGCAGCGGCGGAGGGGCATCAGCGGCCTGATCGCACAGGCGGCACAGGCTGCAGGGGCCACGGCAGACCTGCCCGAGGGCCTGCTGCAGGAGCTCGTGGATCTGGTGGAGGCGCCCCAGCTGATCGAAGGCGTGATCGAGCCTCAGTTCCTGGCCCTGCCCGCTGAGGTGCTGTCGACGGTGATGCGCTCCCACCAGCGCTATGTGCCGCTGCTGCAGTCCGGAGCGGCGGCCGATCCCCTGGCCCTCCAGGCCGAGGGCATCCTGCTGCCGCGCTTTCTCTGCATCGCCGACGGGTTGCCCGAGGCGCTGGCCACCATCCGTCGCGGCAATGAACGGGTGCTGCGGGCCCGGCTGGCCGATGCCCGCTTCTTCGTCGAGCAGGACAGGGCCACCCCCAGCATCGACCGGCGCGAACGGCTGGCGACGGTCACCTTCGCCGAGGGGCTGGGCAGCCTGCGCGATCGCTGCGACCGCCTGGAATGGGTGACCGATGTGCTGCTGGAGCAGCTGCTGCCGGGGGAAGCGCTCAGTGAGCACTGCCGACGCGCGGCTCACCTGTGCAAGCACGACCTCGTCAGTCAGATGGTCGGCGAATTCCCGGAGCTGCAGGGGGTGATGGGCGCCAAGTACCTGCTGGCGGAGGGAGAGCGGCGCGAGGTGGCCCTGGCCGTGCTGGAGCACTACCTGCCCAGGGGCGCCGGCGATGCCCTGCCGGCCTCGCTGCCCGGGGCGGTTGTGGCTGTGGCTGAACGGCTCGAGCTGCTGGTGAGCATCTTTGCCCGGGGAGAACGCCCCAGCGGTTCGTCCGATCCCTATGCGCTGCGACGGGCCGGCAATGGCCTGCTGCAGATCATCTGGCAGCAGGGCTGGCCCCTCGACGTCCACTCGCTGCTGGCGCGGGCCGCGCAGCAGTGGGCGAGCTGGTTCCCGGCCTTCGGCATCGATCCGGCAGCCCTGGCGACCGACCTCGGGGATTTTCTGCGGCAGCGCATCGCCAGCCTGCTGGAGGAGGACGGAGTCGATCCCGATCTGGTCCAGGCCGTGGCTGGAGACAGCGACGACCTGGAGCGCCTGCTGCGGGATCCCGATGACGCGCGGCAACGTGCCGCCCTGCTGCGACGCCTGCGGCAGCAGGGGGAGCTGGCGGCGATTCAGGCAGTGGTGCAGCGGGCGGCGAGGTTGGCGGAGAAGGGAGAGCTCTCCCGGGCTGTGGTCGCACCGGCTGGGGTGATCGAGGCGGCGCTGTTCAGCTCCGTCAGCGAGACGGCCATGCTCAGGGTGCTGCAGGACCTGGAACCGATCGTCATCGGCAAAGCCGCCGACCGCTATGAGCAGCTGGCGGGACGCCTGAAGGAGAGTGCCGCGACCCTGTCTGCCTTCTTCGATGGTGCCGACAGCGTGCTGGTGATGGCGGAGGATGCGGCGGTACGCCGCAATCGCCTGGCCCTGCTGGCGGTGTTGCGCAACCAGGCAGCGGTGCTGGCCGATTTCTCGCGGATCAACGGCTGAGCGTTCGGCTCAGTCCTCTGAGGACCGCCCAGTGTGATGGCAGCCCGAACAGGGCAACCGTTTCGTCGGGGTCTGCATGGACGCCCCTTTGGGGGAGCTGCCTCGTGAGGACCGCAAAGGCTCCATGACTGGAGTCTCACGTCCCGACCGACCTGAGTCGGTGGACCCGGGTTCCATGAGGTGGTGCAACACGCCTGGAGGATTCTTCAGCAACCCCCATCAATGTTCGATCAGCGGTTGTGAAAGAGCATCGGCTCGCAGGGTCTGGGGCCTGCGAGCCGGGGTTGGGTTCAGGAGACCAGAGCTTCCTCGCGGGTTTCCGCCTTCGGGGTGGCGGAGCCTTTGGAGGAGGTGGAACGTTGAGGCGTCCCGGCCCCGTTGACGCTGTCCTGGAAGATCCGTTCCGCTTCAGCTTCCTCGCGCACGGCGCTGGGCACGGGCCGATAGCCGACCGGAGCCAGCGCCTGACCGCGGAGCACCGAGCCCAGGGTGAGCAGGGTGAGCTTGAGCTGCTGCCAAGGGTTCATCATCACGACCCGCTTGTAGAGGTAGCTGTCGAAGGTGAGACGCTGCACATCCCGATCAGCGCACATCTCGACAAAGGCCTCGCGGGCAGGGTCATTGCTGTAGAAAATCGCCTGCAGAAGTTCGAGAACCTTGTAGGTAGGTCCGTAGGCCTTGTCCCATTTCTTGAGGTAGACCTTGAGGTCCTTCTCGCTGGGAACGCGACTGCCGCCGGCGCTGCTCGCCACGATCTCCTCCGCACACATGCGTCCGCTCTTGGCCGCGAAGTAAATGCCCTCGCCTGAACTCTTGGTGACATAGCCGGCTGCGTCACCGACTAGGGCCATGCGACCGACGACCCGGCGAGGACGCGGATGCTCAGGGATGGGGTGGGCCTCGACCTTGATCACCTCGCCGCGCAGCAGGCGGCGGCTGGCCCGCTCGCGGATCCCTTTCTGCAGACCCTTGATCAGGGACTGGTTCTGCTGCATGGTGCCCGTTCCCACGGCAACGTGGTCGTACTTGGGGAACACCCAGGCGTAGAAATCGGGGGAGACATCGGTGCCCACGTACATCTCGGCGAGATCCTCGTAGTAGGCCATCTCCTCCTGAGGCAGGCGGATGCGCTCCTGGAAGGCGATCGCGACGTTGTAATCGCCGGCATCCATGGCCTTGGCGACACGGCTGTTGGCGCCATCGGCACCGACGATCAGATCCACCTCCAGGGTGCGCAGCTCGCCGGTGGGGCCCCCGGCGCTGTAGTCGGCGTAATGGATGGTGTAGGGGCCCTGCCGGTTCTTGCCGGTGTCGATCGACTGGACCAGGCCATTGATCAAAGTGGCGCCAAGATCGGCGGCGCGATTGCGAAGGAAGGCATCGAGCACCTCACGGCGGCACATGCCGATGTATTCGTTGCTGTTCTCAAGATGAATGTCCACCTCGCGATTGGAGGGGGAGATCATCTTCATGTTGCGGACCTTGCGATCGATGATGCTCTCCGGCAGGTCGAACTCGGAGACCATGCACAACGGGATGGCACCACCGCAGGGTTTGGCATTGTCCAGCTTGCGCTCGAACATCCAGGTCTGAATTCCGGCCTTGGCCAGAACCTCCGCAGCACAGGAACCGCTGGGGCCGCCGCCCACCACCGCGACTCGCAACATCTTGAAACCAGCTCCAGCAAAATTGGATCCGAACGGAAGCTAACACTGTTGCCACAACGCCGGAGGGGATTCGGCCGGGGCTCACGCTTACGATTCGCGGGCGTCGTACCCCATGGCTTGCCCCGCCCTTCCGCCGGGGATGACATCCCCCTGGCCAGGCGCTCCAGCCCCCCCCGCCAGCGCCGTTCCTGGTTTGTTCGCCTGCTGCGGCTGCAGGTGCTGGTCGTGGCGGTGGTGGTGGTGGTGCTGGCGTTGCTGCTGGGCCCCCTGCGGCCCTGGATCACACCGCCGCCGGTGCCGGGCCTCAATGCCCGCCTCAGCGCCGATGGCCGGTTGCTGGGCCATTTCCCTTATCCGGAGGCGCCCGGATCCGAGCTGGTGGCGGTCGAGCCCGGCCACCAGCTGCGCAGCGATGCCGCTGGGGCCTTCCAGGCCATGCGGCGTTCAGCGGCGGAGGCGGGGATCGATCTTGTGCTGCTGAGTGCCTTCCGGCCGGTGGATGTGCAGCGGCGACTGTTCTTCGAGGTGGGTGCCGAGCGGAACCAGACGGCCCAGATGCGGGCCCGGGTGAGCGCGCCACCGGGCTTTTCCGAGCACAGCACCGGGTATGCGGTGGATGTGGGAGACGCATCAGCTCCGGACACGAACCTGTCGGCCTCCTTTGCCGACACCCCGGCCTTCGCCTGGATGCAGGCCCATGCCGCCCGGTTCCACTTCCGCCTCTCGTTCCCGCGGGGAAACCGTCAGGGGGTCACCTACGAACCCTGGCACTGGCGGTATGAGGGCAGCACCACGGCTTTGCGATTGTTTGAGCCGGCTGCGCGCCTGGCGGTCTCAGGGGAGGGTCGCTGACCGATCGGAGGGTAGAGTCAAGAATCGTTTCAACCGCAGATGGTGCCCCGGCGCCGTCGACCGGGAGCCTCGATCCCCCACCCCTATAGAAAGGACAGTCAGATCCATGAGTGGCGAAGTCAAAGGCGCCTTGATTCGCAATATTGCGATCATTGCTCACGTCGACCACGGCAAGACAACCCTGGTCGATGCCTTGCTCGCCCAGTCGGGTATCTTCCGCGACAATGAAGCGGTCCCCACCTGCATTCTCGACTCCAACGACCTCGAGCGGGAGCGCGGCATCACGATCCTGTCCAAGAATACTGCTGTTGATTACAACGGTATCCGCATCAACATCGTCGACACCCCGGGTCACGCCGATTTCGGTGGCGAGGTCGAGCGGGTGCTGGGGATGGTGGATGGCTGCCTGCTGATCGTTGACGCCAATGAGGGGCCCATGCCCCAGACGCGCTTCGTGTTGAAGAAGGCGCTGGAGAAGGGGCTCCGACCGATCGTGTTCGTCAATAAGATCGATCGCGCACGGGTCGAACCTGAGCAGGCCGTGGACAAGGTGCTCGATCTCTTCCTGGAGCTCGGAGCCGACGACGACCAGTGCGACTTCCCCTACCTGTTCGGCAGCGGCCTGGGCGGCTTCGCCAAGCCCGATATGGCCACCGACAGCGACAACATGAAGCCGCTGTTCGACGCAATCCTGCGCCATGTTCCGCCGCCGGTGGGCGACGCCGGCAAGCCCCTGCAGATGCAGGTGACCACCCTCGATTACAGCGATTTTCTTGGTCGCATCATGATCGGCCGCATCCATAACGGCACGATCCGCTCTGGTCAGAGCGCAGCCCTGATCCGGGAGGACGGCAGCATCAAGCGGGGACGCATCAGCAAGCTGCTCGGCTTCCAGGGCCTGCAGCGCATCGAGATCGAGCAGGCCAGCGCCGGAGACCTGGTTGCCGTGTCGGGATTCGACGAGGTCAACATCGGCGAGACCATCGCCTGTCCGGACAATCCGGAAGCCCTGCCGCTGATCCGGGTCGATGAACCCACCCTGCAGATGACCTTCGTCGTCAACGATTCGCCCTTCGCTGGCAAGGAGGGCAAGTTCGTCACCAGTCGCCAGGTCCGCGATCGGCTGCAGCGCGAACTGCTCACGAACGTCGCCCTGCGGGTTGAGGACACCGACTCTCCGGATCGCTGGTCAGTCAGCGGTCGTGGGGAACTGCACCTGGGCATCCTGATCGAGACGATGCGCCGCGAGGGCTTCGAGTTCCAGGTCAGTCAGCCCCAGGTGATCTTCCGCACCATCGATGGCACCCCCCATGAGCCGTTCGAGACGCTGGTGATGGATGTGCCGGAGGAGTCCGTCGGCACCTGCATCGAGAAGCTGGGCATCCGTAAGGCTGAGATGCAGAACATGGAGACCTCCAACGACGGACGCACCCAGTTGGAGTTCGTTGTACCGTCCCGCGGATTGATCGGGTTCCGCGGCGAGTTCATCCGGGCCACCCGTGGCGAGGGCATCATGAGTCATTCCTTCCTCGACTACCGCCCGATGCAGGGCGAGTTCGACACCCGCCGCAACGGTGTGCTGATCGCTTTCGAGGAGGGAACAGCCACTTTCTATGCCCTCAAGAACGCCGAAGACCGTGGACAGTTCTTCATCACTCCGGGAACCAAGGTCTACAAGGGCATGATCGTCGGGGAGCACAATCGTCCCCAGGATCTGGAGATCAACGTCTGCAAGACCAAGCAGCTCACCAACATGCGCTCGGCCGGAGCGGAGGAGCTCGACACCCTGCAGGCGCCCATGCAGATGACCCTGGAGCGAGCTCTCGAGTACATCGGTCCCGATGAAATGCTTGAGGTGACGCCGGAATCGATCCGTCTGCGCAAGCTGCCGGTGAAGAAGCCCGCCCGGCGTTGAGTCAGGTCCGGTCTGCCCGGGGCAACGGCGACGGCGGGGACGGCGAGGAGCTGTCCCTGCAGGCCGATCCGCGATGGCATCAGGCGATCACCCTCTTCAATGGCGGTGACTGGTACGCCTGCCACGATCAGCTGGAGGATCTCTGGCACGAGACCCAGGGGCCGATGCGGCCGGTCCTCCAGGGCCTGCTGCAGATCGCCGTCGCCCAGCTCCACCTGGAGCGGGGCAACCTTCACGGGGCCACCGTGCTGCTGGGGGAGGGACTCGGCCGGTTGCGCGGCTCCAGTGACAGGGCTCTCGGCCTCGATCTGCGTTCGCTGCAGGAGACGGCGAGCGACCGGCTCACACGCCTGCAACGGGGCGACGGCCTCGACGGCTGCGCGAGCCTGACGCTGCAGCCGTGCCAGCCACGACCCTCGGTACATTGACCAGCGATCCAGTGACGTCAGCGATCCCCTTGGCCGCGCCCTCTGCCCTGCGACGGATCCGTTCGCGTGGCCCCCGAATCAGCCGGACGCTCCGTTCCCTGCTCGGGATCGCCAGCCTGTCACTGCTGGTGTCGGCGGCTCCCACCCCCGCGCAGAACCGCAGTCCGGCCGTGGCCCCTGCGTCTGCAGGATCACCCCCCGCAGGTGCAGGGGCCACGGCGGCAGGCGGGCTGGTCACGATCGAGTCGGATCGACAGCAGGCGGACAACGTCACCGGGATCGTCACGGCCGTCGGCAACGTACGCATCACCTATCCAGACCGCGGCATGGTGGCCACCGCCCGTCAGGCCCAGTACTTCACCCGCGAAGGTCGGCTGGTACTGAGTGGGGATGTGGATGTGGTCGACCGCGACGGCCAGCGGTTGCGGGCCGAGCAGATCGTCTACCGACTCGACAGCGAGCGGCTGCTGGCGGTCCCGGCCCCAGGTCAGCAGGTGCGCACCCGCCTGCGGCTGCAGAGCGGTTCCGGCGCCTCGGCGCCCGCTCGGCTGATGCCATGAGCCTGGTGCTGGATCGGGTCGGCGTCAGCCTCGGCGGGCGCCCCCTGGTGAGCGACGTCTGCCTGGATCTGCACCCGGGAGAGGTGGTGGGCCTGCTCGGTCCCAACGGTGCCGGCAAGACGACCACCTTCAACCTGGTCACCGGGCTGATCCCGCCGGATTACGGCGATGTGCTGCTGGATGGTGTGTCGGTCGCGACGCGTTCGATGCCCGAACGGGCCCGGCTGGGGATCGGCTACCTGCCCCAGGAAGCCAGCATCTTCCGGCAGCTCAATGTGCGCGACAACCTGCGTCTGGCGATGGAGGAAAGCGGCACACCCCGCGGCCAGCGCGCTGACCGGCTCGAGCAGCTGGTGACTGATTTCCACCTGGCCCCGTTTCAGCATCGCCGGGGATTCCAGCTCTCGGGGGGGGAACGCCGCCGCTGTGAGGTCGCCAGGGCGCTGGCGGTCGGGGAGACGGGTCCTCGCTATCTGCTTCTGGATGAACCGTTCGCCGGGGTGGATCCCCTCGCCGTCGCCGATCTGCAGGACCTGATCTCGGGCCTGCGCGAGCGGGGGATGGGCCTGCTGATCACCGATCACAACGTCCGGGAGACCCTCTCGATCACCGACCGCGCCTACATCCTCACGGAGGGCAGGATCCTCGCCAGCGGCAGCTCCCTGGAGATGGCCCGCGACCCGCTGGTGCGCCGTCACTACCTGGGAGAGGGTTTCCAGCTATGAACGCCTCATCCCTGCTGCGTGGCGTGCGGCGCCTGCCCGGGCTGCGCCTCTGGCATCGCGTGCCGCTGCTGGATCGCTGGCTGCTGCAGGAGCTGATGGCGCCGCTGTTCTTCGGCATCGCGGCGTTCACGGCCGTGTCGCTGTCGGTGGGGGTGGTCTTCGACCTGGTGCGTCGGGTCGCGGAATCGGGGCTGCCGGCCTGGGCTGCGGTGCAGGTGCTCGTGCTCAAGCTGCCCGGTTTCCTGGTGCTGTCGTTTCCGATGGCCACGTTGATGGCCACGCTGCTGGCTTACAGCCGCCTGTCCGGCAACTGCGAACTGACGGCACTGCGCAGTGTCGGTGTGCGCTCCTGGCGCATGGTGCTGCCGGCTCTGGTGTTGTCACTGCTGATGAGCGTGACGACCTTCGTGTTCAACGATGTGGTCGTCCCCCAGGCCAACCTTCAGGCGGCAGACACCCTGGAGCGGGCCATGGGCAGTGCAATAGCCGCCGAGAAGGGGGATGACACGCTCTATTCGAACTTCGCAGATGTGCAGGGGCCTAACGGCAAGAGCACCCGCAAGATGGTGCAACTGTTCTATGCCAGATACTACCTCAAGGGCCTGATGGTTGATGTCACCCTGCTTGACTTCACTCAGCCCGGCCAGCGTCAGATGCTCACTGCCAAGACCGGCATCTGGGATGAGAAGTCGGCGATGTGGAACTTCTGGGACGGGCGTCTGATCACGATCAATGAGGTCAATGGCAATACCACCACCGCCCGGTTCAGCCACTACGTCTATGCCATGGGCAAGGGGCCTGTGGAGGTGGCCATGCTGCCCACCGATGCCACGATGATGACCGTCGGGCAGGCCGTGCGGGCCGAGCGTCTGCTGCGGGAGGCCAACAATCTCAAGGAAGCCCGCAGGATGCGGGTACGCATTCAGGAGAAGTTCGCCCTGCCGGCCATCTGTCTCGTGTTTGGACTGATCGGCAGCAGCCTGGGGGTGAGGCCCAACGCGCGCACCAGCCGCAGCCAGGGCTTCGGCATCAGCGTCATGCTGATCTTCGGGTACTACCTGATGTCCTTCATCTTCAGTTCCCTGGGGGTCACCGGGAGCCTTCCACCGATCCTGGCCGGCTGGCTACCCGTGCTCATCGGCCTGGGAATCGGTCTGCTGCTGTTGCGCAAGGCCAGCCGCTGACCGCCCGGCCCCACGGCACAATGGAGCGGTTGACCACATTGATGTGACCGATCCGGTTGTAGGGCTGGGACTGCTGGCCTTCGCATTGCTGCTGCTGGTGCTGCCGCTGGCGTTCTGGAGTGTGAGCGGGGGACGTCCCAGCCAGGGAGTCCGCCTGCTCGTCGCAGCGGCCAACCTGGCACTGACGGCCCAGCTGGTGCTGCGCTGGCTGGATTCAGGCCATTTCCCGATCAGCAATCTTTATGAATCCCTCTGCTTTCTCGCCTGGGGCTGCACCCTGACCCAGCTGTTGGTGGAGCGCTCCTGGCCGAGCCCCCTGGTGCCAGCGTTCACCACTCCGGTGGCCCTGGGCTGCGTAGCCTTCGCCAGCTTCGCCCTGCCCGATCAGCTGCAGCAGGCCTCTCCCTTGGTGCCGGCCCTGCGATCCAGCTGGCTGGTGATGCATGTGAGCGTGATCATGCTCAGCTACGCGGCCCTGCTGGTCGGCTCGCTGCTGTCCCTGGCCGTGCTGTTCACTGACCGCAACGAGGCATTGGAGCTGCGCAGCAGTTCCATCGGCAGCGGGGGGTACCGGCAGGCCAGCCTGGCTTCCGCTGGTCCCGGCGCCATGGCCCTCTCCAGCACAAGCTTCCGCATCAGCGAGCAGCTCGACAGCCTCAGCTACCGCACCATCACCGTGGGTTTCCTGCTGCTCTCGGTGGGTCTTGTCAGCGGCGCCGTCTGGGCGAACGAGGCCTGGGGCAGCTGGTGGAGCTGGGATCCCAAGGAGACCTGGGCCCTGATCTGCTGGCTGGTCTACGCCGCCTATCTGCACACCCGCCTGATCCGGGGCTGGCAGGGAAGAAGACCCGCTGTCGTCGCGGTGGTGGGTCTCGGGGTGATCGCGGTCTGTTACATCGGCGTCAACCTGCTGGGCATCGGATTGCACAGCTATGGCTGGTTCTTCGACAGCTGATCAGGCAAAGGGCACGCTCCCCAACCGTTGGGCAGCTCAAACGCTGCCCTTGTCAGCCAGAACAGACGGCCTCAGACAGCTCCGGCTGCCGGTACCTCATCCGTGCTGCCCCTGATCAGCGGAGCTCTCCTGGCCGGTCCCCACGCCAGCTCCTGCCAAGGTGGGGGAATCGACCGATCCTTCACGCTTCGCCGATCAGCATGAAAAAGCCCTCCTGCGATAGGAGGGCTGAGGTTTCAGGCCACTGGCCCAGGCTGGAACCCGTGGCTGGGGTG
The DNA here is from genome assembly GCA_035285905.1 of Synechococcaceae cyanobacterium. Lineage (GTDB taxonomy): Bacteria > Cyanobacteriota > Cyanobacteriia > PCC-6307 > Cyanobiaceae > Cyanobium. The sequence goes on along the minus strand of JAYKJA010000008.1, from coordinate 17,919 downwards.
ATGAAAGGGGCTCAGACGAGGGCTGGCTCGGGCCGGCGGCTGGAACGGATGCCGCGGATGGCCTCGGCGTAGTCGCTGTGCCCGAAGACCCCGGAGCCGCTGACGATGGCATTGGCGCCGGCTTCGATCACCTTCCAGGCATTGCCGCCCTTGATGCCGCCGTCCACCTCGATCCAGGGATCGAGACCGCGCTCATCGCAGAGACGACGCAGGTCGCGGATCTTCTGCACCTGGTTCTCGATGAAGCTCTGGCCACCGAAGCCGGGGTTGACGCTCATGATCAGCACGAGGTCGCAGAGCTCGAGGCAGTATTCGATGCTGCTCAGGGGGGTGCTGGGATTCAGCACGGCACCGGCGAGCTTGCCCAGGTCCTTGATCTGGCCGAGGTTGCGGTGCAGGTGGGGGCAGGCCTCGACCTGAACGGAAATGATGTCGGCACCGGCCTTGGCGAAATCGGCCACGTAGTTCTGCGGCTCGACGATCATCAGGTGGACGTCGAGGGGCTTGCGGGTCACGGGGCGCAGGGCCTCGACGATCAGGGGGCCGATCGTGATGTTGGGCACGAACCGGCCATCCATGACGTCGACGTGGATCCAGTCGGCGCCTGCCTCGTCCACGGCGCGCACGTCGTCGCCGAGGCGGCTGAAGTCAGCCGACAGGATCGAGGGGGCAATCACCAGGGGCTTGGTGCTCATGGTCGGGCCCAGGGGGAAACGGGCTGAGATTGTAGAGACCCACCTGCAGCCCCAGCCCTCCGGACCGGGGAGAGGCCCGGGGCTCACTGATACGATGAGCCGGCTTCAAGACCGGGAGGTCAAGGCGGCAGCGTTGTTCTGCCAACCCTTCCAGCTCCATCCGGGGCGGGCTACAGCAGCGGATCTCCCTTCCGTGCAGGGTCCGACCAGGCCGGAGCGGCCCACGGCCAGGAGTTCCACCCATGTGGTCACTGCCGCGTCATGGGGTCTGCCTCCCAACCTGCCACTCTTACTCTCTCCCTGCCGGACTGCCGTGGATCGCACCCTTATTCAGGAAATTCTCGAGGTCGTCGAACAGGCCGCAATCGCTTCCGCCAAGCTCACAGGTCTGGGCCTCAAGAACGAAGCGGACGCCGCCGCGGTTGAGGCCATGCGTGAGCGGATGGGCAAGATCGCGATGCAGGGACGCATCGTCATCGGTGAGGGTGAGAGGGACGAAGCACCGATGCTTTACATCGGCGAGGAGGTCGGCAGTGGCACCGGCCCCGGTGTTGACTTCGCGGTTGATCCCTGCGAAGGCACCAATCTTTGCGCCAATTCCCAGCGCGGCTCCATGGCTGTCCTGGCAGCCTCCGATCGTGGCGGTCTGTTCAACGCCCCCGACTTCTACATGAAGAAGCTGGCTGCACCGCCGGCCGCCAAGGGCAAGGTGGACATCCGCAAGTCGGCCACGGAGAACATTGCCATCCTCAGCGAGGCCCTTGGCCTTCCCGCCAGCGATCTGGTGATCGTGGTGATGGATCGTGCCCGCCACAAAGATCTGATCAAAGAGATCCGGGCCACCGGTGCACGGGTGCAGCCGATCTCCGATGGTGATGTGCAGGCCGCCATCGCCTGCGGCTTCGCCGGCACCGGCACCCATTGCCTGATGGGCATCGGAGCCGCTCCTGAGGGTGTGATCTCCGCAGCAGCCATGCGGGCGCTCGGCGGCCACTTCCAGGGCCAGCTCGTCTACGACCCCGCCGTCGCCCAGACCTCGGAGTGGGCTGATCTGACCCGCGAGGGCAATCTCAAGCGCCTCGAGGAGATGGGCATCTCCGACCCCGACAAGGTCTATGAAGCCGAAGAGCTTGCTTCCGGCGAGAACGTTGTCTTTGCAGCCAGCGGCATCACCGATGGACTGCTCTTCGACGGCGTCAAGTTCGAGAAGGATTGCGTGCGCACCAGCTCACTGGTGATCAGCACCCTCGACAACACGGCCCGTTTCACCACCACGGTCCACATCAAGTCCGGCGCCCTCAGCATCGCCCTGCGCTGACCCAGGCAGGATCCCCAGCGAGGCCCGTCTCCATGCACATCGCCGTCGTCGGCCTGAGCCATCGCACGGCCCCTGTCGAAGTTCGGGAACGCCTCAGCATTCCCGAACAGACGATGGAGGTGTCGCTCCAGCGTCTTCGCTCGGACGAGCAGGTGTTGGAGGCCTCCATCCTCAGCACCTGCAACCGGCTCGAGATCTACACCCTGCTGCGCCACCCGGAGCTCGGCATCGAAGCGGTGGCGGATTTTCTCTCCCATGTCTCGGGCCTGAGCATCGAAGAGCTCCGACCTCACCTGTTCGCCTTCCACCATGAGGAGGCGATCGGCCATCTGCTTCGTGTGGCTGCGGGGCTTGATTCCCTGGTCCTGGGGGAAGGTCAGATCCTTTCCCAGGTCAAGAAGATGGTCCGACTGGGGCAGGAATACCGCTCCATCGGCCCGATCCTCAACCGCCTGCTCAATCAGGCGGTCAGCACCGGCAAGCGGGTCCGCACCGAGACCAACCTGGGCACCGGAGCGGTATCGATCAGTTCTGCTGCTGTGGAACTGGCTCAGTTGAAGGTGGGTCAGGCCCGCGGCCTGGACGCCCTGGTCCCCCTGGATCAGGAGCAGGTCGCTGTGGTGGGTGCGGGTCGCATGGCCCGGCTGCTGCTGCAGCATCTCCAGGCCAAGGGATGTCGCGGTGTCGTGCTGCTCAATCGCACGGTCGAGCGGGCGGAACGGCTGGCGGCCGACTGCCCCCAGCTGCCCGTCCAGTGCCGCCCGCTCCAGGAACTGGACCATTGCCTCAGCACCTGCTCCCTGGTGTTCACCAGCACCGCCGCCGAGGAGCCGATCATCACCGCAGCCCGTCTGCAGGCGCTCAATCGGCGCTCCTGCCTGCGCCTGGTGGATATCGGGGTGCCCCGCAACATCAGCTCCGATGTTGCCGACCTGGACGGCGTCGAGTCCTACGACGTCGATGATCTCCAGGAAGTTGTCAGCCGCAACCAGGAGGCCAGGCGTGAGATGGCTGCTGAAGCGGAGGGTCTGCTTGAGCAGGAAGCCCGCCTGTTCCTGGAATGGTGGGATGGCCTGGAGGCGGTACCTCTGGTGAACAGACTGCGCCTGCAACTGGAGGAGATCCGCGAGCAGGAACTGCAGAAAGCCCTCAGTCGCATGGGTCCAGACCTGTCGGCCCGGGAGCGCAAGGTGGTTGAGGCCCTGAGCAAAGGCATCATCAACAAGATTCTGCATACTCCGGTGACGCGTCTGCGGGCTCCCCAGCCCCGGCAGCAGCGTCATGTGGCGATGCGCGTGCTTGAAGAGCTGTTTGAGCTGCAGGGACAATTCCACGAGGATGCATAGATCAGCCGCGTCAGGCTGTCAGACGACCCCATTTCACCTTCTCCGACCGTGCCCCAAGCTCCACTCTTCAAAGCTCTACAAAGTGATGCCAGCGACCCCGGAACGGCATCACTGCCGTCTAGCGTCAGTCAGGCCTGAAACGGGGAAGCCACGAACATGAAACGCGTTCTTGCCATTATTCTCGGTGGCGGTGCAGGCACTCGCCTTTACCCTCTCACCAAGATGCGGGCCAAACCGGCCGTGCCCCTCGCGGGCAAGTACAGGCTCATCGATATTCCGATCAGCAATTGCATCAATTCGGAGATCAATAAGATCTACGTCCTGACCCAGTTCAACAGCGCTTCGCTGAACCGTCACCTGACGATGACCTACAACCTCTCTGCCGGTTTTGGCCAGGGGTTTGTCGAGGTCCTGGCGGCCCAGCAGACACCTGACAGCCCCAGTTGGTTCGAGGGCACTGCCGATGCAGTGCGCAAGTACCAGTGGCTGTTTCAGGAGTGGGACGTGGACCATTACCTGATCCTGTCCGGAGACCAGCTCTACCGGATGGACTACAGCGCTTTCGTTCAGAACCACATTGCCACGGGTGCCCATCTATCCGTCGGTGCCCTGCCTGTGGATCCTGCCCAGGCTGAGGGATTCGGCCTGATGCGCACCAGCGATTCCGGCAGGATCCTCGAGTTCCGCGAGAAGCCCAAAGGTCTGGCCCTTGAGCAGATGAAGGTGGATACCGCAAAGCTTGGCCTGTCGGCTGAGGAAGCCGCCAGGAAGCCCTATCTCGCCTCCATGGGCATCTACGTGTTCAGCCGTGACACGTTATTTGATCTGCTGGCCAAACACACTGCGGCCACAGACTTTGGTAAGGAGATCATCCCCTCGGCACTGGAGCGTGGCGACCACCTGCAGAGCTTCCTGTTCGATGACTACTGGGAGGACATCGGAACCATCGGGGCGTTCTATGAAGCCAATCTTGCGTTGACGGATCAGCCCAATCCAGCCTTCTCCTTCTATGACGAAAAGTTTCCCATCTACACCCGTCCGCGCTATCTGCCCCCCAGCAAACTCCAGGACGCTCAGGTGACCGAGTCCATCGTGGGCGAGGGCTCCCTGCTCAAGGCCTGCAGCATTCATCATTGCGTCCTCGGTGTGCGCACGCGCGTTGAGGATGAGGTGGTCCTTCAGGACACCCTTGTGATGGGGGCTGACTACTTTGAATCCAGCGAAGAGCGCCTGGTTCTGCGCGAAAGGGGTGGAATTCCGATCGGTGTGGGTCGCGGTACCACCGTGAAGCGGGCGATTCTCGACAAGAATGTCCGCATCGGAGAGAACGTCACGATCGTCAACAAAGACCACGTCGAGGAAGCGGACCGCCCTGAGCTCAACTTCTACATCCGCAATGGCATTGTGGTGGTCGTCAAGAATGGGTCGATTGCTGACGGCACCGTCATCTGAGCACTCATTCAGACTGGCTCACCCCATGCTCAGAGAATGCTCATGCCGTGAAGGATGAGCTTGTCCCTGCAGACTCAGAGTTTGTCCCTTCCACCACCTGCCGTAAGGGCAGGTGGTTTTTTGTCGCTTTACGCTGTTGCGACCAGGCCAGGGTCTGGCCTTTCTGCTACCCCCAGTCGGGGACACTCATTCCTGCCAGCTCTGTTCATCCCACGCTGGCCCGACGCCTTGGCACTGTCTGAATGCCCTGTTTTTTGCAACAGGCCATGCGGGACCAACAGGCCCTGCCTGGTCCGGGGCCCCGGCCGACAGGGCTTGCTGACAGCGGCCCCGGCAACGCTGCGCGCTGTGCCCTTCAGCGTCAGAATCGGTGAGGCCACCCTCCTGAATGACGGCCCATGAACAAGGCACATTTCGGCCTGATCGGCCTGGGCGTAATGGGCGAGAACCTCGTCCTCAACGCTGAGCGAAACGGCTTTTCGAGCGTCGTCTACAACCGCACCCGGGCCAAAACCGATGAGTTTCTGGCTGGCCGTGGTGCCGGCAAAGCCATCATCGGAGCTTCGACCCTCGAGGAGTTTGTCGCGGCTCTGGAACGTCCCAGGCGCATCCTGATGATGGTCAAGGCCGGGCAGCCCGTCGACGATCTCATTGCCTCCCTGGCCCCTCTGCTGGAGGAGGGAGATCTGTTGATCGACGGCGGCAACTCCCTCTACACCGACACCGAGCGTCGTGTCCGGGAGCTCGAAAGTCAGAGCTTCGGGTACATCGGCATGGGAGTATCCGGCGGCGCCAAAGGGGCCCTGGAGGGCCCCAGCATGATGCCCGGCGGCACCAAGGCGGCTTATGACGCGATTGAGAGTCTGGTCTGCAAGATGGCAGCCCAGGTCTCGGACGGTCCCTGTGTCACCTACATCGGCCCCGGCGGAGCCGGCCACTTCGTCAAGACGGTCCACAACGGTATTGAGTACGGCATCGAGCAGATCCTGGCCGAGGCCTACGACCTGATGAAGCGGGTGGCCGGCCTGGATGGGCTTGCCATGGCAGGGGTTCTGGAGGAATGGAACCGCATGGAGGAACTGTCCTCCTTCCTGGTGGAGATCACCGAGATCTGCCTGCGTCAACGCGATCCCGACACCGGCGCTGACCTGGTGGAGAGCATCGTCGATGCGGCTGGGCAGAAGGGCACCGGTCTCTGGACGGTTCAGAGCGCTCTCGATATGGGGGTGCCCGTGCCCACGATCTATGCCGCCCTTAACGCCAGGGTGATGAGTTCGCTGCGCTCCCAGCGCCTCGCGGCGGAACCGTTGCTCCGCGCCGCCACCGACCGCGCCTTCCCCCTGGGCACCCCGGCCGACGGCATGGCCCCGCTGCGGGATGCCACCATCCTGGCCGTCATCGCCAGCTACGCCCAGGGCATGGAACTGCTGCGCGAGGCCTCGACCCTGCACGACTACCAACTGGACCTGGCGGCCATCGGTCAGATCTGGAAAGGGGGCTGCATCATCCGTGCCCTGCTGCTGCAGCGGATTCAGGACGCCTACACCCGGGATGCCTCCCTCACGAACCTGATGCTTGATCCCTGGTTCCTGGAGCAGCTGAAAACCCGTCTGCCGGGACTGCGTCAGGTGGTCGCCGGGGCTGCCGAAGCCGGCATCCCGGTGCCCTGCCTGAGCAGCACGCTCGATTACATCAACAGCCTCTTCACCGCCCGCTTGCCCCAGAATCTGGTTCAGGCGATGCGGGACTGCTTCGGCTCCCACACCTATGAGCGGACCGACCGTCCTGGCAGTTTCCACACCGAATGGCTTTGATGACCCGACACCGCCTGATCGTCTGCGATTCCCCTGAGGACCTGGCCCGTCAGGCTGCCGAACGGATTGCCTCCGCCATCGACTGTGCGCTGGCGGAGCGTGATCGTGCCCAGATCGCCCTTGCCGGTGGCTCCACGCCCCGAGCTGCCTATCAGCGACTTGGCTGCGAGCATCTTCCCTGGGATCGGGTCGATGTGCTGCTTGGGGATGAGCGCTGGGTCGATCCGAGCGATCCCGCCAGCAACGCCAGGATGCTGGCGGAAACCCTGCTGGCCCAGGACCCGGGCCGTCAGGCCTGTTTTCACCCAGTGCCGGTCACAGCTCCCTCCCCGGCGGCGGGGGCCAGCCAGTACGCCGCCCAGATCGGGGCTCTGTGCAGCGGATCCCCACCCTGTTTCGATCTGATCCTCCTCGGTCTCGGGGATGACGGACATACCGCGTCCCTGTTCCCCGGCACCGCTGCGGTGGAGGTTCGGGACGTCTGGGTGACCGTGGGTGAGGGGAAGGGTCTGCCCCGGCTCTCGCTGACGGCTCCTGTGCTCAGTGCCGCCCGCCAGGTGCTGTTCCTGGTCTCCGGCGCTGACAAACGTCAGGCCCTGGCTCGCCTGCTGGATCCGCAGGAATCCCCGGAGCGCACCCCGGCCCGGCTGGTGCAGCCTGCTGGTGAGGTGGTGATCCTGGCGGATGCGGCGGCCGCCCAGGGCTCCCTCTGAACCATGACCAGGATGCAGATCGTTGCAGGCACGGGATTCCAGGGCTGGCACGCCCTCAACGACACGGTCATGGGGGGCCGCAGCTCCGGGGGATGCGACATCACAGACTCCGGCCTGGCCTTCCGGGGTGAGGTGGTCGAAGCGGGAGGCGGATTCATCAGCTGCCGCTCCCCCCTGTTTTCTCCTCCTCTCGACCTCTCCCGCCATGGGGGTCTGGAGCTTGAGCTCAGCGCCGACGGCCGGCGCTTCAAACTTGCAGTCGCCTGTGGCGACGGTCTGGCGGGGCTGACCGAACTGATCCCGGGAGGCCTGCGCTGGGTGCACGACTTCGACACCACCAACGCGTCACACCAACGCCTGACCATTCGCTTCGACGCCTTGCAGCCCTCGATCCGGGCCCGCCCGCTGGAGGGTCTGCCCCTCGGACTGCCCCTGCGCTTCGATCCATCGAAAATCACCCGGCTGCAGCTTCTGCACTCCCGGTTCGGGGACGATGGCCTCCCCAACATGGGCTTCCGGGCCGGCCCTCTGGAGCTGGTCCTCCACCGCATCGACGCCGTTCCCTGATCAGCGGTGGTCAATACCGATCTCAGCCGACTGGTGGCCGCCGCCGCCGATCTCTGCCGCAAGCCCTTGCGGCATGCGGTGTTGATCGTGGATGAGGGCGTCACCCCCGAGCCGACCGGAGTGGATCCTCTCGACTGCTGCCTACGTCTGGAGGTCCGCAGCGCTGAGGGAGAACGGTTGCCTCAGGAGGATCTGGAACTTGAGCTGTATCGCAGCGGGCGTGAGCTCCATCTGACGCTCGGATGGTGTGACGAACGTCCGGTGCTCTGGCAGGGACGCCATCCGGTGTGGATGGACAGCCGCCATGGCGAGCGGGTGGAGCGGCCGCCCGAGGGGGTGGTCCTGGAGGCCCTGGCTCGCAGACTGCGGGACCTGCTGGGCTGATGCGGCGATACTCCTGATCAGAGAATGGCTGCCCATCCGCACTGTCAAGCCATTGCTGGCTCTGTTGAACAGGCGGAGACAGCGCTTGACATCAGTCTGTTGATTCGCATGATCAAAGACATCTCTGAAAGAGAGAGTCCTGACTGAACGCCAGTCGTGATGATGCTGAATTGGGCGGTGAAAGTGGCTCGGGGGAGACTTGAACTCCCGACCTTGGGGTTATGAATCCCACGCTCTAACCAGCTGAGCTACCGAGCCGCGATGGAGCGATCTTAAACGATCGCCCGACGGGTCTCCCCCGGATCAGGCGCGAGGGGGGAGGTACTGCAGAGGATTTGCCGCTCCCTGGCCGGCAGGATGAATCTCAAAATGCAGGTGGGGGCCGGTGCTTCGTCCCGTGCTGCCCATCAGGCTGATGGTCTGACCCTGCTCAACCTCCTGGCCCTCCTGAACCAGCAGGCGGCTGTTGTGGGCATAGAGGGAACGGCTTCCATCCTCGTGGGACACCTCCACCAGATAGCCGTAGCCACCGTCATGCCAGCCGGAGAACGTCACGCGGCCGCGCTGGGCAGCCACGATCGGCGTGCCGACATTGTTGGCGACATCGATCCCCTTGTGCATCCGCCCCCACCGCCAGCCATAGCCGGAGGTGAACACACCCTGGGCCGGCCAGACCCAGCCGGCCTGCGGTCCCCCACGGTACTGACGGGGCATCTCGCCGTTGCCGCCGTACTGCGGCAGTTCCGGCCAGCTGAGGCCGCCGCTGCCGGTGGGCATCAGTCCGAGGGTCATGCGGGAGCGGCCTGGAGCCGACTGGGCCAGGCGGACCTGGCTGCCGGCGACGAGGCGGGCTGCCTCGAGGCCGGGATTGAAGCGGAGCAGGTCGGCCATCGTGATGCCATAGCGCTGCGCGATGCGCATCAGCGTGTCACCGATCTGCACCACGCCGACTCCGGCGACCGGAGGGGGCGAGCCGACCGGGGGCGTGCGGCGGAGCTGGGTGGTGTCAAGGGCCGCCAGTGTGCGCAGCCTCTGGGATCCCTGGGAGGGGGTGACCAGCCAGTCACCGGGCCTGAACTGATGGTCCTCGTCCACATCGTTCAGCTGGGCCAGTCGGGTCTCATCCAGGTTCAGCTGGCCGGAGAGCTCCTCGATCGTGACGCTCTGGCGGACCCTGACCCAGAGACGATCGGCGGTGTTGGGCAGAGCCGCCAGCAGGGTCTCGGTGGTGGACGTCTCGAAGCCGTCAGAAGCGATCGCCGCCACGAGCGGCGCGGCGAGAGGAGCGAGGCAGCAGGTTGTGAGCAGGAAATGATGAGGCTTCATGCATGTTCTTCACGTCGGACAAACCCGGTGGAGAAGCCAACATCCCCGGGCGCGCAGACAGTAGCGCGCTGAACCATCGAGAGCAAGGCCGGGAGGTGCCATCCGCTCAGGCGTCCCCTCCGGCCCCCGCTTGCCCGGCCGGGCTCACTGCAGCGCTCCGGCCTCCCGGTCATCTTCCAGCCGCAGCTGCCGCAGGGCCTCGAACAGGGCCACCGCCACGGAAACCGACAGATTGAGACTGCGGACGCCGATCGGGTTGCGGGGAGACCAGCGCCGGATCGGGATTCTCAGTCTCTGCTCGCATTGCTCCAGCAGGGCCTCGGGAAGACCGTCGCTCTCGCGGCCGAACAGGAGCCAGTCATCCGAGCGGAAGCCGAGCTTGTCATAGGGTTCACTGGCATGGCTGCTGAAGCCGATCAGGCGACCGCCCAGGCGCAGTCTCTCTGCCAGGAAGGCCTCCTGGTCCGGGTGGCGATGCAGATCGAGTGCGGGCCAGTAATCCAGTCCAGCCCGGCGCAGGAAGCGATCGTCGAGGCTGAAGCCCAGGGGCTCGATCAGGTGCAAAGGACTGCCCGTGGCCACGCAGGTGCGCGCGATATTGCCGGTGTTCGGAGGGATCTGCGGTTCGAAGAGCACAACTCTTGGCATCGCCTCTGCTCAGATCTCGGGCGGCACGGCCTGTCCGAGGCTCAGCAGATCAAGCGCCCGACCCTGAACCACCAGCCAGTGGGCGCTGCACAGCGAGGCCAGTTCCCGGTTCAGGCCTGCCAGGCGCTCCCGGAACAGACCTCCTATCGGCGTGGCGGGAACAACCCCCCAGCTGACTTCCTCGCTGACCAGCACCACCGCGAGGCGACGCTGGATCAGGGTCTGCCGCAGCTGCAGGCAGTGGTCGCGCCACTCCTCCTTGCTGCAGCAAAGCAGCTCGGCCACCCAGGTGCCCAGGGAATCCACCAGGGCCAGCTGGTGGGGTTGCAGTTCCGCAAGGGCCTCGCAGAGGCGCCCCTGCACCTCCAGGCAACCCCAGTGCTCAGGGCGACGGCGGCGGTGCTTGCGGAGGCGCTCCTGCCAGGCAGGGTCTTCGGGCAGGAGAGGGCCGGTTGCCAGATAGACCACCTGGGCTCCTGATCGCTCCGCCAGATGCTCGGCCCAGCGACTCTTGCCACTGCCGGAGGGGCCGCAGACCATGCAGAGCTGCGGCTGCAGGGGGTTCTCAGCCTCCTCCATTCATGTTGCGCAGGGTGGCCACAGAGGAGGGGGAGACGCGGTTGAGATAACGGAAGATCCAGTACTTCAGAATTGTGGCCAGCACCACAGGGAAGGTGGCGATGAACAGCATGATGAAGTTCTCATCGGCGGGCAGGCCGAGATGGTGAGTGATACCGTCCAGCAGCACGGTCCAGCCTTCAGGGCTGTGGAAGCCTACGAAGATGTCCGTGAACAGAATGATGCCGAAAGCCTTGGCGCTGTCGCTGAGGCCGTAAACGAGTTCATCGAGGAAACCCCTCAGGACCTGGATGTCTCGCTGGCCGAACAGGCAGACCAGGCTGAAGCCGATCAGGGCAAAGATGTCGGCGACGACATTTTTGATCGCTTCGTTGCTTTCCTGCTCGGATTCCCGCTTGAGTTCCTGGGCCCTCTCCGTCAGTTTCTCCTGCAGCTCCTCCGCCGTGGGCAAGGGTTTGTGATCGACAAGGGCCTGGAATTCCAGCTCGGAGCGGTAACCGCGCAGTTTGTCGATCGCCCGTTTCTCAAGCTTGGGCTTGGGATAGTTGAGGATTTGCACGTTGGGGGCAAAACGGTCCACCAGCGGTGAGACCAGATAGGTGCGACTGACCTGCTGCACCAGCACGGGCACCAGGATCAGCAGCAGCAGAATCCGCAACGACACGAGCGTGGAATCACGCCGTCGCCGGAATCCCTGGACCACGCTCTGCTCCGCATCCGGATCGAGCTGCTGGCGAACCTGATCCACCACCGTCAGCAGGCTGCGCGGCAGCACATCCGGGGAGCGGCTGAGACGAGGCAGCGGCTGACGCTGATTGTCGTAGCGGCGGGTGACGGTGTCGATCAGCTGAAGCTGGCGCAGCTCCTGACCCGCCAGCTCCTGTCGATAGGGCGCCATCCGTTCCAGGGACTGGCGGCAGATCTGCAGGGCGGTACGGAAGCGCCGCAGGACCTGGGCCTGCATCGCCTTGGGAATCCGCAGCTCCAGCTCCGGTCGCACAGGCCGGTCGTTGTAGTACTCGAGCTCAATGCTCTGAATCAGCAGTGCCGACTCATAGCCCCGCTCCAGATCATTACTGAGATCGAGGGTGCGGGCTCGACCGAAGGCCGAAATCCAGTTGCTCAGCCCCATGGCGGTTCAGTGTCTCTGGAGATCAGCGGGAGAAGATCCACCAGGTGACCATCGGCACCACCGATCCCACCACCAGCAGCACGATCACCCAGGTGAAGGCATTGCTGCTCTGGGTTTCCTCCCGGGTGGGAATGTTGCTGACCGGAACAATTTCCTCGGGTTCAACCGGAGGGCCGGGATCCTCGCCACCGCGCAGCACCGTGTCGAGACGTGTGATTGCATCCAGGCTGGCCTGGCGGTAGCGATCGCCCTGGCGCAATGGCAGGGCCATGGTGGTGGAGGCGGTGCTGAGTAGCAACTCCTGCGGCAGCTGGCGCTGCAGGGCAGGACTCGCCACCACGGCGGAGCCCTTGGTCTGGTTGTCGATCAGCAGCAGCAGCAGTGCTGAGGCGCTCTGCGCGGGCTTCGCGTCCTGCCAGCGCTCAAGCAACTGTTCCCCCAGACCCTCGAGGGTCAGGCCGTAATCGAGACGGCTGATCGTGATCAGGCTGGCCTCCACCCGTTCGCTCTGCAGTTCCGCCAGGCGACGGGACAGCTCGCCGCGGCTGGCGCGGCTGAGCACCTCCGCCTGGTCGAGCACATGGTCCTGGGGAGGAGCAGCGGGCAGATCCCGGGCGGACAGGGCCAGGGCCGGAGCTGCCAGGCCGCTCATCAGCACGAAGCAGACGACGCACAGGCCGAGCAGCTGCCGGCTCCAGTGGTGCCAGAAAGGTCCGCCGCTGGGGCGGTCCTGGGGGCGGGGCGAAGGGGGGATGGGGGGCACGACCCTCAGAACAACGTGAATCCAGTCTGCCCTCAGGCGGCAAGGCTGTCCCTGTTCAACACGCCTATCACATCAATGATGAGACGGCTGCGCTCAGCGGACAGATCCAGCTGGGAGGCCATGTCCTCCAGCAGTTCCTGCTCCTGCGGCTCGACGCTGCGATCGCAGTGGACCAGATGCACCGCCATGGCCAGGGCCGTTTCCTGCTGGGGCGGGGTCAGCTGGCCGATGGCCGCGCTCAGCAGCGCCCGCCAGCCCTCCTGGCGAAGTCGCTCCAGCAGGCGATCGAACAGATCGCCCATGGCCTGCTCAGACAGCTCTCGGTAGGGGGATCGGCCTTCGAGCTGGCTGCGCAGCGCCCGGGCTTCCTCGCGGCTGAGGCTGCCATCACAGCTCACCGACACCAGGGCCACGGCGGCAAAGGCCTCACTCGGCGTCATGGGGTGGGTCCAGGGAACTCCACCATTGCAGCAGGACCCCCACGATCCGGCATCCTGGCTGCCGGGTTCCCTGACCGTTCCGCCTGTGGTCGCCTCTCCTGCCGCCAGAACCGCCCTGGCGGTCGGTCTGCTCGCCCTGGCCCTGACGGTGATCAACCAGGCCAGCGCTCCGGCCGATGCGCTGCTGGCGCCGGCCCTGCAGCGGGCGGCCGTGCTGGCAGGCATCCTCTCGGTGCTGCTGATGCTGGTGGGCGTGCTCTGGAGCCGCGTGGAGCCGGAGGCGGCGGCCCGCGCCCCCCTGCAGGGACGGGAGGGGCTGCAGCTGGCCGAGCAGTTGCCTGAGGCCCTCCGCCGCGAGCTCGGGTGGGGCAGCACCATGCTGCTCACCGCCACTCCAGCAGCCGTGGTGCTGCTTCAGTGGCGTGGCCGCACCCTGCTGAGGCGTGGTCTGCTGGCTGACACGCCGTTCCAGCCAGGACCCATCTGCAGCCGCTGCCAGGAACGCGATCAGGCCATCTCGCTCGTCAATCTGTCCCTTTATCCCGGCAGGGCCGAGTTCGAGGGTCTGCTGGCGGGCCTGCCCTCGGTTCTGGTTCAGCCCATCGGCAGCGATGGCCTGCTCCTGCTGGGTGGGTGGTCTCCGCGTTGCTTCCGCCGCAGCGACCTGATCTGGGTGGAGGGCTGGGCGCGACGGCTCAGAGACGAATGGGCTCCGGTCCTGAACGCTGCACCGGAGCCGGCTTCGCCGCTCCCGCAGGAACCCGGAAGCGACTGACGACCCGTGCGCCCGGTGACTGCAGCACGACGAATCCCGGCTGTCCCAGGCGGGCCTGCAGCAGCTCCGCCCGCGTGATCTGGTCATTGGCCTGGCGGCGCAGCAGCACCTCTCCCTGGGCCTGCACGGTCTGGGTGCCCCAGTTCCACAGGCAGCGGCGGGCCTGCAGCGATTCTCCCGGCCGGTCGATGCGGCAGCCGCCGGGACGATCGGCCGTGAGCGCATCCTGGCGCCGCAGATCGATCTGCAGCCCGGGGGCCTTCAACGTCGCCCCCAGCCCGGCATCCACGAGCGTGACCGGCGCCAGCAGCTCGAAGCGCTGGCTGACCGTGTCGCCCCGCAGGCCGTTGGCGGTGAGCAGCTGCTGTCCGCCGCCCGGCGGCAGCGGACCCGGGCGGGACGAGGCTGCCACCGCCGCAGACCCTTGTGCAGGAGCCTGACGCAGGGCCCGCAGGGGACCCTGGGCCTGCAGCTGGCCCGTGCGTGGGTACCAGACGATGGCGCGAACACTGGCCTGCAGGTCCGGGGCGCCAACGGGGAGGGCCTGCAGCGGGTTGAACGGTTGCGGCCAGCGCTGCAGCAGGGGCTGGCCCTGGAGCTCCAGCCGCTCGCTGTCGAAGTGGAAGCGGGCGGTGCGGGCGATCAGCCGACTCTGGTTGTCGTAGGCCCGGGGATGGCGATCGAGCTCCATCACCTTGCGGGAGGGCAGCCAGCGGATGCGGGAGGCGGTGATCATCGCGGGTGGATCGCCGATCTGCTCCAGGCGGATGCGCCCCTCCAGCTGGATCACCTCGCCGTCGTTGACGACGATGCCGCTGCTGGCCATCACCCGGTAGCGGGGCTGACCGTCGCGATAGATCGTGCCGCGCAGATCGCTCGCCTGGGCCAGGCGGCGACGCAGGTCGTAGCGAGCCTCCGGACTGGTGACATCCCAGAGCCGATTGCCACGGGCATCCTGCTGACGCAGATCGAGGGCCCGGAACACGAAGGGCGGTGAGGGGTCCCCGCCGCTGCTGCGCCGGGATGCCGCGCAGCCGCCCAGGGCCGGCAGGAGCAGGGCCAGCAGCAGCCAGCGCGACGGGGTGGAGGGGAGGCTCACAGGGGCGAATCGAGCTCCAGCCGCTGCATCACGGGCATGGGTTCCGGCAGGCCAGCGCCGGGGGGGAGGGCACCCCAGCGGCGGGCGGCCGCCCAGGCGGCAGGGTCGACCTCGGAACCGCTGGCGAGGGAAGGGCAGGCCAGCTGCTGGGCCATCCGCTCCGCCAGATCCGGCACCAGCGGCATCAGCAGCAGCGACAGCCAGCGACAGGTCTCCAGCACGGCGTAGAGATCGGCAGCCACAGCGTCCGATGCGCCCTCAGCCTTGAACCGCTTCCAGGGAGCACTGGTGTTGAGATGGCCATTGGCGGCCTCCGCCAGGGCGAGCAGGGCCTCAGAGGCCTGGCGGAACTCAAGCTGATCCATGCAGGCATCAAACGTCCGGGCCGCCGCCAGGCTGGCCTGGGCGAGGGGGTGATCCTCCAGGCCGGCGACACCGGCGGGAGGCACCGCTCCATCAAACCAGCGGCGGGCCATGGAGGAGGTGCGATTCAGCAGATTGCCGATCGTGTTGGCGAGGTCGTTGTTGACCAGCTCGCAGAAGCGCTGCTGCTGGAAGTCGCCGTCCTCGCCGAAGGGGATATCCCGCAGCAGATACCAGCGCACGGCATCGCGACCGCAGCGCTCCAGCAGCACTTCAGGATCGAGCACATTGCCGAGGGACTTTCCCATCTTCTGGCCCTCACGGGTGAGGAAGCCATGGCCGAACACCTGGCGGGGAAGGGGCAGCCCGGCCGACAGCAGCATCGCCGGCCAGAACACGGCATGGAACCGCAGAATGTCCTTGCCGATGACGTGAAGCGAAGCGGGCCAGCCCCGCTGGCTGATCAATGCCAGATCCGCGGGATCATCGTCATTGAGCAGCGCCGTGAGATAGCCCAGCAGGGCATCGAACCAGACGTAGAAGGTGTGGCCCGCATACCCCGGCACGGGGATGCCCCAGGGGAGATCGACGCGGGAGATGGAGAAATCCTTCAGGCCGGAGGCCACGAAGTTCTCCACCTCACGGCGTCTGGACAGGGGCCGGATGAAGTCCGGCTGCTGGATCAGCTCGCTGATCGGCTGTTGATAGCGGGAGAGCCGGAAGAACAGATTCATCTCGTCGCGCCATTCCAGCGGACGGCGATGAATGGGGCATTCCGGATCCTCACTTTCGTGGGGATCATCCTTGAATTCCTCGCAGGCCACGCAGTACCAACCCTGTTGCCGTCCTTCGCGGATATCGCCGTTCGCCTCCACCCGGGCGAAGAATTGCTCGACGATGGCGCGGTGGCGTGGGTCGGTGGTGCGGATGAAGCGATCCAGACTGATTCCCCACCGACTCCACAGGTCCCTATAGCCGGCACTGACGGCGTCGCAGTGCGCCTGGGGGGTGCGGCCGGCCGCCTCAGCGGTGCGCTGAATCTTCAGACCGTGCTCATCGCAGCCGGTGATGAAGGTGACAGCCTCACCCCGCAGTCGACGATGACGGGCGAGCGCATCGCAGGCAATGGTGGTGTAAGTGCTGCCCAGGTGGGCGCGATCGTTGACGTAATAAAGCGGAGTCGTGAGGGTATAGGTCATCGGCGCGGGTGGAGGGCTGATTGCGCCGCCATCACGGGTTGAATGGCTCGGATCCTACCGATCACCGGCCCCGCGGCCCATGCCGGTTCGAGCCGGCCCGCTGGGCAGGCGGCGGCCCCCGGGCGATCCTGGAGCGACCCGCATGCACCCATGACCGCGGTCGAGACCCTCCCCATCGCCGTCCTCGTCTGGGGTGGAGGCACCGGTGGCGCAGCCGCCGCGCTTCAGGCCGCTCGCTCCGGGGCAGAGACCCTGCTGCTGACCCCTGGGGGCTGGCTGGGCGGCATGGTCAGCGCCGCAGGTGTCTGCGCCCCCGATGGCAATGAGCTCAGCCCCTGGCAGACCGGGCTCTGGGGTGCCCTGCTGCGCGGTCTCGCGGCTGCCGAACCCAGCGGCCTCGACCACAACTGGGTCAGCTGCTTCGGATTCTCCCCGGGGACGGCCGAACGGCTGCTGCAGGGCTGGATGAAGGCCGAGGCCCGCTTGCGCTGGTGGCCCTGCAGCCGGCTGCTCGCGGTCGAGCGCCAGGCCGACCGGATCAGGGCGGTGCGGGTGGAGCACCAGGGCCAGCAGTGGCGACTCGAGCCCGACATCGTGATCGACGGCAGCGATCGCGGCGACCTGTTCCCCCTGGCTGGCGCTGCCTTCGATCTGGGCTGGGAGGCCCGGGAGCGGACCGGGGAACCCAGTGCACCTTCAGCCCGGGAGCTGGAGGAGGAGTCTTTTTACAGCCGTCAGCCGGTTCAGTCGCCCACCTGGGTGATCCTCGGCCAGCTTGCCGAGGGGGACCCGCCCCCGCAGGCGGCCCCCGCCCCCGCCCTGCCCGCTCCGTTCCAGCAGGCCTGTGAGCGCTTCGGCCTCTCCCGCACCCTGACCTACGGCCGCCTTCCCGGCGGGCAGGTGATGCTCAACTGGCCCCTCCACGGCAACGACTGGCACGACGGACTGGAACGTGCCTTCAGCGATGCGGAAGCCCAGCAGGCCTCCCTGGCGCAGGACATGCGCGCCCACAGCCAGGCCTTCGCCCGCGCCCTTGAGCGAGCCAGCGACGGCTGGCTGCAGCCCGGTGGCGGGTTCCCCAGCGCCGCGGAGGCCGCCGGAGGAGCCCTGCAGGGCCTTGAGCCCCTGGCACTGATGCCCTACTGGCGCGAGGGGCGCCGACTGGTGGGGCTGGCCCGGGTTCTGGAGCAGCATCTGCTGCCGGCCGGGCCCGGGGCCCGCATCGCGCCCCTGCCATCGGCGGGCGGAGTGACCGGCGGGGCCATCGCCGTGGGCAACTACGCCAACGACCACCACTACCCCGGCG
>JAYKJA010000007.1:0-9553 GCA_035285905.1 Synechococcaceae cyanobacterium | reverse complement strand
TCCGGTCCTGGACCCGTAATGGGACCCGCAATGGGACGCAGATGGATCTGAAGAGATGAATGGCGGTCTCGATCCTGATCCGTCTCAGAATCGTCCAGTGCCCAGGTGTTCCGGCCTCCCATGGAGGCCCCCAGGGCGGGCCAGTCTCTCCGGCCGGCCTGGTGGTCCCGGCGCAGGATCAAGCCTGTGCGGCGACGATTGGATCCATGGGGCTCCTCTGCCATGGCCGAGATGTGCCATCGGGACCCGTTGAACTGGGGCGCCTCTGCAGTCCTGCCGTCCTCCCTGCCTTCGTCGGTGTCGGCTGAGCCGGCACAGCAGCCGATCGGCTCCTGATCTGCCCAACCTGGACGCTGGCATAGACCCGCAAGGCGTCGCATCTGGGATTGCCGAGACCGCTGTTCCTCTCGGCGTTGCCAGAATCAGCGCCTTCGGCCAACCCTGGTTCCGGCGTCACCAATCCGATGGGTGGAGCGGTTGTCAGGCGACCTGAACCCATCCTCGGCGCAACCGAACGGGCGAACTGGTCTGCAACACCGGGCCGCTGGGGCGTGTGCCTGGACCTGGGAACGGGTCTGCCGGCGATCGGGATGTGGAGTGCGCGCGGACCTCATGGGTGTCCAGCGTCGGTCGGCGTCCGGTGACGACCAGACAGGTGGGCCCTCATGGCCATCGGAGGGGCTGAGGACGTGTCAACAGGGCTGCGCTGGTGGATCCGGGATGCGCTGGTTCCCTCTCTGCGGCAGTTCTGGACGCCGGGCGTTGCAGCTCTCCCAACTGCTGCCAGGCATTCAACCGGCAAGGGACGCTCCTCTCCAGATCTCGGCCCGGGGCCACATTGGCCGGACAGGACCACAGAGCACAGGAGGCACAACACTTTTCGTCCCAGGAGTCTCTTGTGTGTCCTTTATTGGGTCCTGGCGTGAGACTCAGCCCGGACTCGTGACTCGCGTCATCTCCTGCCCCAGGTGTTTGCGGCCTCTGCCAAGCGGACGGAAGGTTGAGGCGCCTGTTCTGCCTGCGGCGTGCTCCAGCGGGATGGGGAGATGGGGACCGCATCGGCGCTTCGAGCTGCCCTGGCTCAACGCCTGCACGCACGGTTCATCCTGGCGAGTTCATGAAGGATGGGGCCAGCCATCCAGTCTGAAGGCGCGGGGCCCTGGGCGACGGAAGCGGAAATGGGCCGCGCCCTGAGAGCAGGCACTCGTCCCAGAAGTCTCAGTCGCGGCGCATTTTGGGTCCTATCGCGGGACCCAAATCAGACCTGCGGGACTCATTCGAGGCTCTGCTCGGCGGCTCCGCTCCGGATCCCCCCCCGCTAGCCAGCGGAGCCTGCTCACGGCTGCGTCACAGCAGCCAGCTGGCCCAGTGCCGTCCCCGAGGTCGGGAGGGCAGTCTTCGGCCTGCCCCCGGCCAGCTTCCTCAGGACGGGGGGGTGAACGACAGAGGGCAGCTGCTCATCACGAAAAAACCCCTCCACCACGCAGGGGAGGGGCTCAACCAGATCAGAGAAGCAGGATTTTTACCCCTCAGGTGGTGGTCTGCATCCCCTGGATCAGGAAGTCGAAGTAGGGGCTGGCCAGCCTGGCTTCCTCGCTGTTCAACAGAGTGATCGACGCTTCCTTGAGGGCGCGCATGGATTCCACCATGCCAGGCATCGGTACGCCCAGGCTGTTGTACATCTCCCTGGCACCCACAAGTCCGATCTGCTGGATCAGTTCGGTGCTGCCGGCCAGAACGCCGTAGGTGACCAGGCGCAGATACCAGCTGAAGTCGCGGAGGCACTGGGCCCTCTGCTTCTGACCGAAGGCATTCCCACCGGGGGCCACGTACTCGGGCTTGAGCGCAAACAGCTGGCGGGCGGCTTCGGCGACGATCTTCTTTTCGTTGTCGGTGAGGACCCTGACCACGGCCAGCCTGGCGGAACCGCCGCTGAGAAACTCGACCATGGAGCGGAGTTCCCCACTGCTGGGGTAACGAAGCTCATCGTCGGCCTGGAGGATCAGATCGCGGACGACGCTCATTGCAGCGACCAGAGACGCGGGCATCCTATCCAGTGCTCCCCGGGAACCGGACCCTCCCCGACAAGGTGTAACGCCCCTTTGCACGGAGGGCCTGGCCGGCCAGGCCGGCTGGCCCGATAACGTCGACGAAAGCCGCAGAACGGATGCCCATGGACACAACGGGCCCCGACCAGGCGGGACTTCTTGAGGTCGACATCCATGACCTCAGCCGGGAGGGCGTGGGAATCGCCCGCCATCAGGGTCAGGTGATCCTGGTGCCGCAGACCGTGCCGGGGGATCGGGTGCGTATCCGCCCCGAAGGCCTGCGACGCCGCCAGCTGCAAGGCCGGGTGGAGGCGATCCTGCAGCCTTCCGCGCAGCGCCGCCGCCCCCCCTGCATCCTGTCCGATCACTGCGGCGGCTGCAGCCTGCAGGCCATGCAGGACACCGCCCAGCAGGCCTGGAAACAGACCATGGTGCAGGAGACACTTCGGCGCCTCGCCGCGATCGAGCCTCCCCTGCGCCCACTGTTGAGCGCCGAGGAGTCCCTGGGCTATCGCAATCGCGCCATCATTCCACTGGAGCGCCTCGACGACGGTCGCCTGCGGGCGGGTTTCTACCGCCGCGGTAGCCATCGGATCGTCAACATGAACCACTGTCCGGTGCTCGACCCGAGGCTGGACGCCCTGATCGCGCCGCTCAAGGCGGATCTCGAAGCCAGCGACTGGCCGGTCGATCGGCATGGCCGCGGGCTGCGCCATCTCGCCCTGCGCATCGGCCAGCGCAGCGGAGAGCTGCTGATCACCCTGATCGCCTCCTCTGCCGACCTGCCCGGCCTGGAGTCCCTGGCGACCTCCTGGATGCAGCGCTGGCCCGCGCTGGTGGGGGTCTGCCTCAATCTGCAACCCGAGCCGACCAATGTGCTGATGGGGCCTGAGACCCGTTGCATCGCCGGTCGGGCCTGGTTGGAGGAACCGTTTGCCGGACTGCGCTTCCGCATCGGATCCGACACCTTCTTCCAGGTCCATGCGCCCCAGGCGGAACGGCTGCTGCCATCCCTCAGGGAGGCCTGCGGTGACCCCCAGGGCCGACTGATCGATGCCTACGGCGGCATCGGCACCTTCGGCCTGCCGCTGGCGGCCGCGGGCTGGGGCGTCGACGTGGTGGAACAGCACCCGTCATCGTTGGACCTGGCGCGATCCAACGCCGCGGGCAATGGTCTGGAGGGAAGGGTCCGCTTCCACCAGGGATCGGTCGCCGATCACCTGGAGGCTCTGCTGAATGGGACCGACCCGGTGGGAGCGGTGCTGGTTGACCCTCCCCGTCGGGGACTCGATCCCGCCGTGCTGCAGACCCTGCTGCGACACCCATCGCCCCGGCTGGCCTACCTCAGCTGCGACCCGGCCACCCTGGCCAGGGACCTCAGGCTGCTGACCGGCCTGCAGGGATATCGCCTGCGCTGGGTGCAACCGGTGGACTTCTTCCCCAACACCACCCACGTGGAATGCCTGGCGGCGCTGGAGCGGAGCTGAGACGCGCTCAGCCCCGCAACCTGGCGCCGAACTGGCGCTCCAGGGCGCTCTGCACCGCCGTGTGGGCGGCTTCCACCTCCCCATCGGTGAGGGTGCGACCGCTGTCGCGGTAACGGAGCCGGAAAGCCTGGCTGCAGGATCCCGGCGGCAGCTGGTCGCCGCTGTAGCGATCGAGCAGTTCCGCATGCTCCAGCAGGGGTTTGCCCGCCTTGCGGATGGCGGAGAGCAACGCAGCGGCGCCGATGTCCTCCGCCACCACCAGGGCCAGGTCCCGTTCCGAGGCCGGCACGGTGGGGAAGGGGGCGAACACCGGCTGCCAGCGGTTGCGGCGGGTCGCGGCGGTGGTGAGGGCCTCCAGCGGCAGCTGGAACAGATAGGTGGCGGCAGGGAGGTCCAGGTCAGCGGCGGAGGCCGGATGGAGCTGCCCGAACCAGCCCACGGGCCGACCCTCCACCAGCAGGCGGGCCCGCCGGCCCGGATGCAGCAGCTCCGCCAGCGGCTCGAGATCACGGGGCTCCGGAGCCCGGTCCTCAAGCGGGATCCGCAGGGGATCGAGGCCCGCCTGCAGCAGTCCGCGCGCCTGCCAGTAGTCGGGAGCCGCGGGCTTGCCGCTGCTGCTCCAGCGTTCCGAACGGCGCTCGCCGCTGATCACCCCCACGAGCAGGGTCTGCTCCCGCAGCTCCTGGCCCGGGCCCGGCAGGACGACCCTGCCGATCTCGAAGGCCCAGAAGCCCGTGCGAGAGGCCTGCAGATTGCGCCGCGCCGCCTGCAGCAGCTCGCTGTGCAGCTCATCGCGCAGGTGGCCGTAATCGGTGAGCAAGGGATTCGCCAGCGGGATGCGCCCCGGCGCTTCCGCCACCAGGGAGAAGCTGCAGGCCTCCTGCAGTCCGGCGGCACAGAGGCCGCGCCGCAGCCGGCGTTCCACCTGCTGGGCTGCCTCCAGGCCACCGGGCTCCAGCGGATCGGGCAGATGGGCAGCGAACTGGTCGTAGCCCACCAGCCTGGCCACCTCCTCGATCAGGTCCACCTCGCGGCGCAGATCGAGCTGTCGCGCCGGCGGGACCTGCACGGCCCAGCCGTCCTCGTCGTCGAGGAGGACGCAGCCCAGGGCTTCCAGGGTGGCGACGATGCGCTCGTCCTCCAGGTCCTGGGGTTCCCCGTCCACCAGCACCGGACCCAGCAGCTGATGCAGCGCCTCCCGTCGCAGCTGGACGGGTGTGGCGGCCGGGTCCTCCCGCCGGTGCATCCAGCGCCCCTTCACCGTGCCGCCGGCCAGCTCCTGCAGCAACATCACGGCCCTGTCGCTGGCGGCCAGGGTGGCGGCCGCCGGCAGCCCCTTCTCGAAACGACTGCTGGCCTCCGTGCGCAGGCCCACACTGCGGGCCGAACGGCGCACGGCCTGGGGGGCGAACACCGCGGCCTCCAGCCAGATGGCCGTGGTGCCCTCGCTCACCGCCTCATCCAGACCCCCCATGACGCCGGCCAGAGCGATCGGCTGATCGGCGTAGGTGACCAGCAGCGCCTCGTCGCTCAGCTCGCGCAGTTCGCCATCGAGGCTGGTCAGCCGTTCACCGTTGCGGGCCGACCGCAGCCCGATCCTGCCGGGCTCGGGGACGGCAGCCCCATCGATCCGGGCCAGGGCCTGCTGATCGAAGGCATGCAGAGGCTGGCCGGTTTCGAGCATCACCAGGTTGGTGACGTCGACGACCGTGTTGATCGCCCGGATTCCCGCCCGCTCCAGACGGCGCTGCAGCCACAGGGGCGAAGGCCCCACGCTCAGCCCCTCGATCGCGGTGAGGCTGAACAGTCCGCCCGCCTCGATCGCGGCCAGGCTCTGCGCTGATGCAGGCAGGGGGGCGGCGGCCGTCGCCTCGGGGGCCGAGGGAATGCGGGGCCTGCCGCCACTGAGGGCCGCGACCTCCCGGGCGATGCCGAGCATGGAGAGCCCGTCGGGGCGATTGGCGGTGATGGCGAGCTCCAGCACGGCATCGTCGAGGCCGAGGCTGGGGCCGATCGGTTGGCCGAGCGCAGGCACCTGCGGCAGCAGATCCTCCAGCACGGCGATGCCCTCGGATCCGTCCGCCAGGCCCAGTTCCGCCAGGGAGCAGATCATGCCGCTGCTCTCCACCCCGCGCAGCTTCGTGGGCTTGATGGTGAGTCCCACGGCCGGGAGCGTGGCCCCCACCAGGGCCACGGGAACATGAATGCCGGCCCGCACATTGGCGGCGCCGCAGACGATCTGAAGCGGGGACCCGTCGCCGACATCCACCTGACAGACGCTCAGTTTGTCGGCATCCGGGTGGGCCTCCCGGCGTCGCACGTGGCCGACGACGACGCCCCGGGCCCGGGCCGCCAGGTCCTCGATGCCGTCCACCTCGAAACCGGCGACCGAAAGACGCTCGGCCAGCGAGTCCACGGCAAAGCAGCTCTCCGGTGCTTCGACGAGCTCCCGGAGCCACTGAAGCGAGACCCGCATCGATCCATCAGCACGGCAGCAGCGGATCCTAGGGATCCATGCCCGCTGGCCTCACCAGGACAGGGAGGGTCGGGAGGTAAGGTTCCTGTTTGTCACCTCGCTTGCATCAGCGGCGCAACGTCCTTCCATGGCCAAGAACAAGGGCGTCCGGATCGTGATCACTCTCGAGTGCACCGAATGCCGGTCCAACCCCGCCAAGCGGTCTCCTGGCGTGTCCCGTTACACCAGCCAGAAGAACCGTCGAAACACCACCGAACGGTTGGAGCTGCGGAAGTTCTGCCCCCACTGCAACGCCTCCACGGTCCACAAGGAAATCAAGTGAGTCCGGTCTGCCCGCACCAGTGCCGGCAGACCTGAAGACTCACGGCATCGCCGCTGTCGGCCGCTGTCCCTGATGGCAGCCCGACAGTGCCATGACCGATGTCCCAACACCCTCCCCTCCACCGTTCGCTCCCATGTCCAGTTCCTTCTTCAAGAAGCGCCTGTCGCCGATCAAGCCCGGCGACCCCATCGATTACAAGGACATCGATCTGCTGAAGAAGTTCATCACCGAACGCGGAAAGATCCTGCCCCGCCGCCTCACCGGTCTGACCGCCAAGCAGCAGCGCGACCTCACCAACGCCGTCAAGCGCGCCCGCATCGTGGCCCTGCTCCCCTTCGTGAATCCCGAAGGCTGAGTTGCCCGCCCCGGCTGCCCGCCCCATCCTTCCGTCCGACCTGGTCGGGCTCGAGGATGGGGCGCAGTCGTTTCTGGCCGTCGTTCAGGCCATCAAGGGAAGCCGCGCTGATCTGACGGTGGGGGCGGACGCGAGGCGGATGCAGAAACCGCTGCGCCAGCTCGATCTGATCGCCCCCGGTCCCGACCCGCTCGGGCCAGCTCGCAGCATCCTCGACGCCCCCTGGCAGCTCAGCCCGCAAACCCTGCAGCGGGCCCTGCCGCCGTTGCGGGATCTGGGAGCAGCCTGGCTGTTGCTGCAGGACGACCCCCAGCCGCTCGACCTCAGCGCCTTCTGCGATCTGATCGCCTCGACGGCAGGCCCCGCCCTGCTGGCCTCCTGCTGGCTGTGGCTGCACGGACCGCAGACCCTGTTCCGATGGCGCCAGGGCCAGGCCCAGCCACGCCGCCTCGAGGACCTGCGCCCGCTGCGACGGGAGCGCCAGCTGCTCCGCCTGCAGGAGCGGCAGCTGGCCGCCTGGCAGGACCACCTGCGACGCCGTCAGCCGATCGACCCCGAGCAGCTCACCCCTTCCCAACGACAGCAGCTGCAGCTGCTGCGCCTGTGGGCCGGGGGCGACACCCTGCAGCCGCTGCCGCCGGAACTGCGTCGGGCCCTGCAGGCCTGTCACTGCGAGCCGGAGCCCGGGGCAATCCGCCACCTGCTGGTGGATCTGGGTCAGTGGTCCCCCCACCATCTGCCCTCCCTCGACCAGAGCCTCTGGCGGGATGGGTTCCCAGCGGAGCTGGAGCTGGAAGCCGAGCGACTGGCCGAGCGGGCCCACGAGGAATGGCCTTCGGACCCCAGCCGTCGGGATCTCTGCTCGCTGCACAGCGTCACGATCGATGACGAAGACACCCGCGACATCGACGACGGTCTGGCCCTGGAGCGCATGGAGGGCGGCGCAGAGCGGCTGTGGATCCACATCGCCGATCCCGATCGCCTGATCGTTCCCGACAGTCCGCTCGACCTCGAGGCCCGTCGCCGGGCCAGCTCCCTGTATCTGGCCCGCGGCAGCCTGCCGATGCTGCCGGCGGTGCTGGGGGAGCAGGTGTTCAGCCTGCGTCAGGGTCAGCGCTGCGCCGCCTGGAGCCTCTGGGTTGAGCTCGCAGCCGACGGGGCGATCGCGGCTCATGGCCTGCAGCGCAGCTGGGTGCGACCGACCTACCGGCTCTCCTATGCCGATGCGGATGAACTGCTGGAGCTGGCACCGCCCCAGGAGGACCTGCCGGCGATCGCCGCCCTGCTGCAGCGACGGCGGAGCTGGCGCCTGGCGCAGGGAGCCCTGGTGCTCGATCAGGCCGAAGGCCGCATCCGCAGTCAGGACGGCCGGGCTGAACTGCGCATCACCGAACCCAGCGCCTCACGGCTGCTGGTGGCCGAGGCGATGGTGCTGGCCGGGACGGTCATCGCGGCCCTGGGGGCGGAGCGGGGGCTGGCCCTGCCCTATCGCAGTCAGCCCAGCGCCACCCTTCCCCCAGCCGCCGAGCTGGAGCAGCTGCCCCCGGGGCCGGTGCGCCACGCCGCCCTGCGGCGCTGCCTCAGCCGCGGGCATCTCGGCTCCTCCCCTGCCCCCCACTTCAGCCTCGGTCTTCCCGCCTATGTGCAGGCGACCTCCCCGATCCGCCGCTACAGCGATCTGATCGTGCATCGGCAGCTGGCGGCGCTGCAGGAGGGGAGGCCGCTGCTGGAGTCCTCCAGCCTCGATGCCCTGCTCCAGGATCTGGAGGCCTCGCTGCGGGAGGGGATCGTCATCAGCCGCGAGGATCAGCGTCACTGGCAGCAGGTGTGGTTCGCCCAGCAGCCCTGTCCCGAATGGCGGGGGGTGTTCCTGCGCTGGCTGAGGCCCCAGGACCAGCTGGGGCTGGTCCACCTGGAGGATCTGGCGATGGATTTTCCGGCGGAGTGCCCAACCCGCTGTGAGCCCGCCGATCGGCTGCTGGTGCGGGTGCGGGAGGTGGATCCGCTGCGGGACCTGCTGAAGCTCCAGGCGGTCGCCTGAATCCCGACCCGCTCCGGCACCCGCTGCGGGGATCAGTCCGCCAGCCGCGACACCCTCAGCCAGGGCCCCCAGGGATTGGCGCAGCCGATGAGCTTCACGGCACGCCCAGTCGACTGCTGTGTCAGCCAGTGGTGCAGGGCAGGCTCCAGCGTGATCAGAGGCCAGGGCTGAGCGCCCGCCTCGCTCGTGCCCAGCAGGCGGTAGCCGCCTTCCCCATCGACCTCAAGCTCCCCCTGCCAGATCCTCTCCCCCGGTTCCTCGGGCGCCTGGCGAGGATCAAGCGCTCCCCCCTTCAAAGTGCCCTCGGGGCTGAGCTGCGCAGGATCGCGGCGTATCCGGTGCTGGCGTGAGCGCCAGTGGGGGTGATGCCAGGGGGTGTCCCACAGGGGAAAGGGAGCGGCGGGGGCCTGAGGGTCGTCGATCAGGGCCTGCTGCAGCAGATCCGACGGGAGCTCAGCGGGGGCGAGGCGATGCTCCACGCAGAGAGCTGCCGCCAGGCCTGCCGCCTGGCCGATGTTGAGGATCAGCGGCTGCAGGCGGGTGGCCCCGTTGGCCATGTGGCTGACGCTGAAACACTTGTCCGCCACCAGCAGGTTGCTCAGCGAGGCGCTGACCAGAGCGGCATAGGGGACGGTGAACGGTGTGCCGCTCCAGCGCCCCCCCCAGCGGCAGCTCTTGGGCTGCAGTGGCCGATCCCCGCCGGGGTAGTGGTGGTCGTTGGCGTAGTTGCCCACGGCGATGGCCCCGCCGGTCACTCCGCCCGCCGATGGCAGGGGCGCGATGCGGGCCCCGGGCCCGGCCGGCAGCAGATGCTGCTCCAGAAC
>JAYKJA010000006.1:0-7423 GCA_035285905.1 Synechococcaceae cyanobacterium | reverse complement strand
ATCAACCTCACAAAGCTGTTCAGCCGGCCGTTCCATTCTCAGGCGAGGCACAGGCCGCGGTCACCAGCCGGCCGTCTTCGAGGGTCACCACCCGATCCGCGATGTCGAGAATCTTGTTGTCGTGGGTCACCATCACGATGGCGGCCCGCTGCTGATCGGCCAGCTGGCGGAACAGCTCCACCGCCATCCGGCCCGACTCCTTGTCGAGGGCGGCGGTGGGCTCATCGGCCAGCAGCAGCCGCGGACCGGGGGCCAGGGCGCGGGCGATCGCCACCCGCTGCTTCTGGCCACCGGAGAGCTTGTCGGGGTAGTAGGCGCATCGCGTTGCCAGCCCCACCCGCTCCAGAAGTGCCGCGCACTGCCCGTCCATCGCCGTCCGGCCGCGCTCCAGCCAGCTGGGGTGAACCTCCAGCCCAACCCGCACGTTCTCCAGGGCGGTGAGGTACGGCAGCAGGTTGTGAGCCTGGAAGATGAAGCCCACCTGGCGCCGCAGCCGCGTGAGGGTGGTGGGCGCGGCATCCAGCAGCTCGGCGCCGAGGATGCGCAAGCTGCCGCTCTGGGCCGCTCGCAGGCCCCCCAGCATGGTGAGCAGGGTGGTCTTGCCCGATCCCGAGGGACCCGTGAGGATCACAATTTCGCCGGGGTGCACGCACAGATTGATGTCGTGGAGCACGGGCTTGGCCGCCCCCGCCTCCACGAAGGTGTGATCCAGGTGCGCGACCGTGATCAGGGGTGCCGCCATCAGAAGATCTCGGCCGGATCGAGCTGGCGCAGCTTGGCGGTGGCCAGCCAGCCCGAGATGCCGCACACCCCCAGGGTGAAGGCGAACACCAGCACGGCGCGGCCGGCGCTCATCACCACCATCAGCGAGGTGGAGCGGGCCAGGAACTGATACAGCCCAAGCGATAGCACAAAGCTGGGGCCGAAGGCCAGCAGGGCCAGGATCAGGGATTCCTGCAGGATGATCGCCACCACGAACCCGTCGTCGTAGCCGATCGCCTTGAGCGTGGCGTATTCCCCGAGGTGATCGCTGACGTCGGAATACAGGATCTGATACACGATGATTCCCCCCACCACCAGGCCCACCAGCACCCCGAGGCCGAAGATCAGGCCGAAGGAGGTGTTGTGGCGCCAGTAGGCCACCTCGGTGTCGGCCAGTTCCTGGATCGTGAACACCTTCACCGACGGATCCTGGAAGCTCGCCAGGGTGGACTTCACCCGCAACGGATCGACGCCCGGCTGCAGCTGGATCACGCCCATCTGGATGTCATCGCTGGTCTGGTTCGGGAAGTAGTTCTTGAAATTGGTGCTGGAGGTGATCAGGTTGATGTCGGCGGCGAAGGTGAGGCCCAGGTTGAACAGGCCGGTGATCACCGCCCGCGTGCCGTTGAGTTCGGTCTCGTAGCGGCCCGCGCGCCGCACCACCTCGGCCACCGGGCCGGCATTGCGCTTCGAGCGGACATCGAACAGCAGGGCATCCCCCCGCTGCAGCACCAGCGGATCGCGCTCCAGCTCGGGAATGCGCAGGCCCGGATTCTCCGGCGCCAGGCCGAAGATCAGGGCCTGTTTCTGCTGGTGGGTGTCGCGGTTGAGCCATTCGGTCAGACCGATCGACAGGGGCGTCACCGCCTTCACCCCCTCCACCCCCAGGGCCTGGGTCAGGCGGGCCCGCGGAAAGTTGAGCTGTTCGCCCAGATAGAGATAACGGCCGCTCACCATCACCAGCGCGCCGTTGAGGCGCTGGATCGGGCGCTTCTGGCTGTCGTACAGGCCGCCGGTGAGACCGAGCTGGAAGAACACCAGCACATTGGCGAAGCTCACCCCGGCGATCGCGGCCACCAGCCGCATCGGCCGATGAATCGCCTGTCGCCAGGCCAGGGGGGTGCGCCGCAGCAGGGCCGGCAGGCTCATCGCGGCTGCGGCTCCGACAACCCCGGCTGGCGGCGCTGCTGCTCCCGCACCAGCTGCTCGAGCCGCTGGCGCTGGGCCTGCTGTTCCGCAGGGGTGAGCGGCTCGAACAGCACGTTCACCTGCAGATAGTTGATGGCGCTGGCCACGGCCGCCTCCCGCGACTCCAGCCCGATCTTCACCTCGAACACCCGGCGGTCGAGGTTCTCGCCGGCCTCACCGCTGAACACGGTCTGGCGGCTCACCTGGCGCGCGATCTCCACCACCCGCCCCTGCATCTGCCTGCCGGGGAAGCCGTCGGCGGTGATCAGGGCGCGCTGGCCGAGGGCGATGCCCGAGCGGTCCGTCTGATACACCTCGGCGATCACCCCCATGCGGCTGCTGTCGCCCATCTCGAGGATGCCGTCGTCGCCCACCTTGTCGCCGGGGTAGGCATTGATCTTGAACACCGTGCCGGAGAAGGGGGCGCGGATCGTGGCCTTGGCCAGCTCGGAGCGGTCCCGCGCCAGGGTGGCGCGCTGCTCCTCCAGTTCGGCCACCAGGGTCTGCTCATCCTGCAGGGCCTGCTCCAGGTTGGCGCGGGCCGTGCTGGCCAGGGTGACCCGCCGGTCGCGCACCTCGGCGCTGCTCGCTCCCTGGGCGTAGAGCTGGCTGTAGCGGCGCAGTTCCACCTCCGCCTGGGCCAGTTCCGCCCGGTTGCGGCTGATCACGCTGGCCTGGGCCGTGAGCTTGCGCTGGGCCACCACCACCCCCGCCTCCGACTCGCGCACGCTGCGGGCCAGGCTCTCGTCGCTGTCCATCACCGCCAGGGCCTGCCCGCGGCTCACCTGCTGCCCCTCCTTCACCAGCAGCTCGCGCACGGCGTCGCTGCTGAGGGAGGCCGGCACCGACAGCTTCACCACCCGGTCCAGAGGCTCCACCCGCCCGAGGGCCGCGATCCGCCGCGGCAGCAGCGCCGGCGGTTGCCGCTCCGCCGCCAGCTGCCGCTGATGGCGCTGCCAGAGCAGACCTCCAGCGCCGAGCAGCACCAGGGCCAGCAGGGGCAGCCACCAGCGCCGGATCGCTCGCCCGGCGGTGGGAAAGGACTCAGCCGGGCCGGGGTCGCGCATCACCTGCACACTGGCTGGTCCCGGAGGGTTGTACGGGAACCAGACGATTTTATTGAAGTTCGATAGGGTCTGATCATCCGTAGCGCCGGAGGTTGTCCGGCCCTCGCCCTCCGGGATGCCGCACGGCCGTCGCCGCCAACGCCTCGCCGCCGCGCTCCAGGGGCTGGTGCCCGGTCCCGAGCCGCGGGATCTCGGGGATGCCATGGCCCTGCGGGAGGCCCTGGATGATCCGCAGCTCCTGCATCCCGGCCTCGGCGATGCGATACCGGCGCTGTTGATCACCGTGCGCTTCGCCGGACCGCTGCCGTCGATCGAGCAGCTGCAGCGGCTGTGGGGCGAGCCTGCGGCGCTGGCCGGCTTGCAGACCACCACACCACCGCGCTGGTACCGCTCCGCCCCCGACACCCTCGCCCTGCTGGTGGGCCTGGCGGCCGAGGTGGCGGCCGACGGTGCCACCTGCCTGCGCCAGCTGCGGGCCCTGCAGGACGGCCTGCGGCGCCGGAGCCAGGTCGGGGCGGTGGCCGAGTCGTTGGTCGAGGCAGCGGAGGGGGAGCTGCGGCTGGCCGCCCAGCTGCTGCGGCCGGGGGACCCTGGCCAGCTGCGCCTGCGTCTGCAGGCGTTCGGCGAGGTTCTGGCCTCCCGGGCCCCCGGCGCCCTGCATCTGCTCACCGATGCCGATCGGCTGGCGCTGGAGGAGGAGGACCACCTCGAGCACTGCCTGCGCTGCATTGGTGACGAGGACATCCATCTGCTCTTCCAGCCGATCCTGCTGGTGAACGCCCCCGGCCGGATCGCCCTGGAGACGCTGGTGCGCTTCCGGCCCCCCGAGCTGGCCCGCCTCGGCACCCAGGGGGTGCTGCAGCGGGCCCACGACCTCGACATCGCCCATCGGATCGACGGCCTGGTGCTGCAGCGGCTGGGGGAGGTGCAGAGCGCCTGGCGCGAACTCGGGTCGCTCGGGGAGCGGATCGACTACGTGACCCTCAACATCTGCAATCCGAGCGTGGCGACCCTGAGCCGCCGTCAGGCGTTGGTGTCGACGCTGCGCTCCCAGCGCTTCGATCCCCAGCGGTTCCGGCTGGAGCTCACCGAAACGGCCGCCACGGCGCTGCTGGAGGCGGACGCCAGCCTGCGCTCCACCGCCCAGTGGCTGATCGATGAACTGGAGCTTCGCCTGCTGATCGATGATTTCGGCTCGGGCCTGTCGAACTACCGCCGACTCTGTGAAGCCAGCTACGACGCCATCAAGCTCGATCACCAGCTGGTGCGCGGCATCGCCAGTTCCCATCGCCTGCAGAGCTTCGTCGGGTCGCTGGTGGAGGCGGTCCACGGCTTCGGTCGCTCGGTGATCGCCGAAGGGGTGGAGAACCACCGGGATCTGGAAGCCCTGCTGCGCCTCGGCGTCGATGGTCTGCAGGGTTATCTGTTCGCCAGGCCCCAGCCCTGGTCGGCGCTGGACTCCTTCCTGCGGGACTCCCCCTGGACCCGTCCCGGCTGCCTGCCCGCGCTGCAGCACCAGATCGCCGAGGCCGATCGTCAGCTGCAGGATCCGCTGCCGCTGGCGTCCGCCCCTGCCGCCTCCCGCCAGTCCCTGCCGCTGGAGCGCTACATCCTCGAACACTGGTCGGGCCTGCGCAGCTTCGAGGAGGTGGTGCTGCTGTTCGTGCGGGAGCTGCGCGCCTGGGGCCTGGAGGTGCTGCGCGTCTCCCTGGCCTTCCTGCCGGATCAGGAGGAGGTGGACTGCACCCAGTACATCTGGTGTGCCAGCGATCCCGGTGACGTGCGCGCGCTGCGGATGCAGCGCGATTTCCTCGAAGCCCCTCAGCACCTCGAGAGCGCCCTGCACCATATCGCCACCCGCTGCAGCCCCTATCGGGTGCAGCTGGCCGAGGCCCCGCCCACCGGCTTCGATTTCATCGAGGAGCTGCGGCAGCGCGGGGCCACCGATTACCTGGGCCTGCGCCTCGCGGCGCGGGGGGTCTCGGTGCCGGTGGTCACGATCGCCCTCACCGGCCCGCGGCTGTTCACCGACCGCGAGGTGGAACGGGTCGAGACGATGAGCAGCCTGCTCAGCCTGCTGTTCCACGCCTTCGAGTGCGAACGCGCCAGCCGGCTGGCCCTGCTCGATTCCCTCACCCAGCTGCCCAACCGCCGCAGCTTCGATTCGCGCATCCGGGCCGAGGTGGTCGCCGGCGCCACCGCCCAGCAACCCCTGGCCCTGCTGCTGCTGGATATCGATCGCTTCAAGGCGGTCAACGACAGCCTCGGCCACGCCTACGGCGACGCCTGCCTGCGCCAGGTCGGCGACCTGCTGCGCCGCACGCTGCCCCGCCGCAGCGACATGGTCGCCCGGCTGGGGGGCGAAGAGTTCGGCGTGATCCTGGCGGGCACCGAGCCAGAGCAGGCCCTGGCGATCGCCGAGCGGCTGCGCGGGGTGGTGGCCGAGGCGGCGATCGACCATCCCGAGCCGATCAACGGCCGCGGCCTGACCATCAGCATCGGCCTGGCCAGCTGGGCCCCCGAGCCGGGGGC
Source organism: Synechococcaceae cyanobacterium (assembly GCA_035285905.1). GTDB lineage: Bacteria > Cyanobacteriota > Cyanobacteriia > PCC-6307 > Cyanobiaceae > Cyanobium. Next base: position 1,874 of record JAYKJA010000006.1, on the reverse strand, counting down.
GGCGGCGGATCTCGATCGATTGCTCCAGCTGGCCGACGACTGCCTCTACGAGGCCAAGCGGCTGGGCCGTGACCGGGTGATGGCGGCCGCGCTGGCCGCGGACCACCGCCAGGATGAACCGGTGCCAGCGTCGCCGGAGCTCTGATGGATCCCCTCGGCGTCAGCGGCGACTGGCACAGCTGGCTGCCGCTGCTGCGCACCCCCGCCGGAGCGCTGGCCTTCATCCCCCTCTATGCGCTCTGGGTCACCCTGCTGCTGCCGGGGGTGTGGGCCTCGATGCTGGCCGGGGCCCTCTACGGCCCCTGGTGGGGCACCCTGGTGGTGTTCGTGGGGGCCTGCCTCGGGGCGGAGGCCGCCTTCCTGCTCGGCCGCGGCTGGCTGCGCAGCTGGGCCCGGCGGCGGCTGCAGGCCCTGCCGCGGCTGCAGGCGGTGGAGCAGGCGGTGAGCCGCGAGGGCCTGAAGCTGGTGCTGCTCACCCGCCTGTCGCCGGCCTTCCCCTTCTCGCTGCTCAACCTGGCCTATGGCCTGAGCGAGGTGAGCCTGCGCGACTACACCATCGGGCTGATCGGCATCCTGCCGGGCACGGTTCTGTTCTGCGGCCTGGGGGCCCTCGCCGGCGATGTGGCCCGGTTCGGCGAGGTGCTGAGCGGTGACGCCGATGCCGGCACCTGGGGGTTGCGGCTCGTCGGGGTGGTGGCCACGGTCGCCTCGGTCTGGCTGGTGGGCCGGGCGGCACGGCGTGCTCTGGATGACGGAGTGCCGTGATTCCAGCGCCGGTCGTGTGTGATCCGTGCGGCATTTGGCCGTCGGATAGTCAACGCCTAATCGGCATTTAACCCGCGTGATGGGTTGGTTGGATGAGTGTTGCCGCACTGCTCATCCTGCGGTTCGGTCCATGGTTTCCAGCAGCACAAAGTCCAACAAGGTTTCCGGCGCCACTTTTCCGGAAGACCTGTCTGTGGTCGCGTCGGCCGCAGCTGTTGCCAACGCCACCGCCTTTCCGGGCGCCCCTGGTCCGGCCCCTCTCACGCCGCAGCTGGGCACCCTCAACCTGACCCCGGCCGGAACCTCCGGCGAGCAGTTCCAGTCGGAGATCTCCACCACCGTCAGTGTCGGTGGTCAGCTGTACGTGATCTCGAGCGGCGGTGGGCCCACGCTGCAGGTGAGCAACGCCACCGATGCGGCCGCGATGGGCCTGGTGGGCCGTACCAGCCTGGTCGGCTACAACACCCAGTCCGCCGCCAGCTACGGCAACCTGCTCGCCGTTGCCCTGTCGCCGAGCGATTACGCCACCAACGGCGGCAAGGGCCTGGTGCGCTTCTACCGCGTGGAGGCCAACGGCACCCTCACCCAGCTGGCGGATGTGAGCGTTGGCTACCTGCCCGACTCGATCGCTTTCAATGCCAACGGCACCAAGCTGGTGATCGCCAACGAAGGGGAGCCGATCGCCGGCTATGGCACAGATCCCAGCAAGGACCCGGCCGGCAGCATTGGCATCATCGACATTCAGGGCCGGGTCAATCTGCGTTTCAGCTACACCGAGCTCGGCTTCGCCGGCGTCAGCCTGCCGGCGGGCCTGCGCGTGTCCGGGCCGATGGGGACCACCCAGGTCACCGATCTCGAGCCGGAATACGTCACAGTGCTGGGCAACTACGCCTATGTGACGCTGCAGGAGAACAATGGCGTCGCCAAGGTCAATCTGATCAGCAACACGATCGAGGCGATCTTCGCCCTGGGAACGGTTGATTACAGCACCCAGCTGGTGGATCTGACGGATCGCGACACTCCAGCGGGGACCACTGGTTTTTTCAAGCCGCTTCTCGGTCAGGCCTATGAAGGCCTGCGCATGGCTGATGGCATCGCCGCTTACACCG
>JAYKJA010000005.1:0-6700 GCA_035285905.1 Synechococcaceae cyanobacterium | reverse complement strand
CGGCGGCCACTCCGGTGGAAGCGGGAGCCACACCCCCATCGCCGGAGGCCGATTCGATTCAGCAGGCCCTGGCGGATCTGGAGAACATCAACGCCCATCTGTTCTCGATCGAAGCGCTGATGGAGCGAATCTTCGATGTCCGCGTGCCCGAGGAGATCGAGCAGAAGTTCCGAGAGGTGGCCGGCGAACTCGCACCCGATCCTCTCAATGCCGATCGTCTGCGCCTCAACCGCCTGCTCCACCAGACTCCCGACCTGCCCGATCACCGCGGCTGACCCCGCCCAGGGACGCTGCTTCTGATCGTTCCGCAGCGGACGACTGACACCTCCCGGGGCCGGGAATATCCGTGTTCAGCCTGGATTTCCCAGGTTTGCCGAAATCCTCGCCTTCCGCAGCGCCTTGAGCGTCGCCAGAGCCATGCCTGGTCGGGGTCAGCTCCTCCCGGCAAGGGATGGGTCTCCACTCCTGCAGCACCCCTGTTGCGGCTGTGAGCAGGCCAGCGCGCCGGCTGGCTGAAGGCCATGTTCTGTTGCAGGAGGGCGGTGCTGGAGGGATCAGGGGGCCTGCCTGTCGCTGCTGGGCTGCGGCCGGGCCTGGGGCGCCGCTCCGGCAGGCAGCTCCTGAAGCGGCGCCCACCCCGTTTCAGCGCCTGGTCTCCCCGATCCTGGGCCGCGAGGGGGGAGCCCCAGCCCCGTCCCGGAGCGAGCGGGGCGGGGGCTGGCGGACAGGGCCGGGCTGACGCGGCGAGGGCCCGGGTTCAGTCCAGTTCGCAGGTGATCGTCACCGGGAACGCCTCGGCCTGCCAGATCCGCTGGGCGTACTCCTGGATCGATCGATCCGAGGAGAAGAAGCCGGTACGGGCCGTGTTCAGCAGCGACATCCGGTTCCAGTGGCGCCGATCCGCCCAGGCCCGGCTCACCTCATCCTGGGCCCGCATGTAGTCCTGGAAGTCGACCAGGACGAAGTAGGGATCGCGGCCGGTGAGGTTCTGCAGCAGTGGCCGGAACAGATCGCCGTCGCCGTTGCTGAAATGCCCCTGTTCGACCAGCCGCAGCACCTCCGGCAGTTCGGGGGTGTCATGGATCAGTTCCCAGGGGCGGTAGTCGTGTCTCAGCTCGGCGATCTCCTCGGTGGTACGGCCGAACAGGAAGAAGTTCTCCGCCCCCACCTGTTCGCGGATCTCCACGTTGGCGCCATCGAGGGTGCCGATCGTGAGTGCCCCGTTCATGGCGAACTTCATGTTGCCGGTGCCGGAGGCCTCCAGGCCCGCCGTCGAGATCTGCTCCGACAGGTCCGCTGCCGGGTAGACCCGTTCGCCCAGCTTCACCGTGTAGTCCGGCAGGAACACCACCCGCAGGCGTCCATCCATGTCGGGGTCGGCGTTGACGGTTTCGGCGATGCCGTTGAGGAAGCGGATGATCAGCTTCGCCATGTAGTACCCCGGCGCGGCCTTGCCGCCGAAGATCACCGTGCGCGGGGCCTGGTCATCAGCCAGGCCGTTCTTGATGCGCAGGTACTGGGCGATCACCTGCAGGGCATTGAGGTGCTGGCGTTTGTATTCATGGATGCGTTTGACCTGCACATCGAAGATCGAGGCCGGATCCACCAGCACGCCGGTGTGGCGGTGGATGTAGCTGGTCAGGTGGCGCTTGACGGCCAGTTTCGTCTCACCCCAGCGCTCCAGGAAGCCGTTGTCGTCGGCATGGGCCTCCAGCCTGCGCAGCTGGTTGAGATCGCTCACCCAGCCGTCGCCGATGCTGTCGTTGAGCAGCCTCGAGAGCATCGGATTGGCCAGTGCCACCCAGCGCCGCGGGGTCACCCCGTTGGTGACGTTGGTGAACTTGTCGGGCCAGATCGCGGCGAAATCGCTGAACAGCTCCTTGCGCACCAGCTCGCTGTGCAGGGCGGCCACCCCATTGACGTGATGGGAGGCCACCGTGGCCAGATTGGCCATGCGCACGGCGCGGCTGCCCTCCTCATCAATGATCGAGACCCGCCGCAGGATCTGATCGTTGCCGGGGTACTTCAGTCGGACCTGCTGCAGGAAGCGGCGGTTGATCTCGTAGATCAGTTCCAGGTGCCTGGGCAGCAGGGAGCCGAACAGCTCGACGCCCCATTTCTCCAGCGCCTCCGGCAGCAGCGTGTGGTTGGTGTAGGAAAGGGAGCGGGTGGTGATCGACCAGGCTTCCTCCCACTCCAGCAGCTTGTCGTCCAGCAGCAGCCGCATCAGCTCGGCCACGGCGATGGCCGGGTGGGTGTCGTTCAGCTGCACGGCCCAGTGGGCCGGAAACTCCCTCACGGGGATGCCGCGATGGTCGAGATTGCGCAGCATGTCCTGCAGCGAGCAGCTGACGAAGAAGTGCTGCTGCTTCAGGCGCAGGCGGCGGCCTTCGTCGGTGCCATCGTTGGGGTAGAGCACCTTGGAGAGGATCTCCGAGCCCACCTTCTCCTCGACGGCGCCGTAGTAATCGCCGCTGTTGAAGGCGTAGAAGTCGAACGATTCGGTGGCATCCGCGCGCCACAGCCGCAGCCGGTCGCAGGTGTTGACGCGATAGCCCAGCACCGGCACATCGTGGGGCACCCCGATCGCGTGTTCGGCCGGGATCCAGCGCACCCGGTAGGTGCCGTGCTCATCCCGATAGCTCTCGGTGCGGCCGCCGAAGCCGACGAAGCAGGCCTGGTCCGGATGGGGGATCTCCCAGGGCCAGCCCGTCTTCAGCCATTTGTCGGTGATCTCCACCTGCCAGCCGTCGCGGATCAGCTGGTCGAAGATGCCGAACTCGTAACGGATTCCGTAGCCCGTGGCCGGGATCTGCAGGGAGGCCAGGGATTCGAGGAAACACGCCGCCAGCCGCCCCAGGCCGCCGTTGCCCAGCCCCGGCTCCTCCTCCACGTCGAGGATCTCTTCGAGGTCGTTGATGCCGAAGCGGCGCAGGGCTTCGGCTGCGGCGTCCTGGATGCCCAGCATCAGCAGGTTGTTGCCCAGCTGGGGGCCGATCAGGAACTCGGCCGAGAGGTAGGCCACCACGCGCGCCGGAGAGGAGGCCAGGGCCTCGATGCCCGCCAGATAGCGGGTCATCAGGCGGTCGCGCACCGCGTAGCTGAGGGCCATGTAAAGGTCATGGCGGCTGGCGGTGGGGGCCAGTTTGCCGAGCGTGTAGAACAAATGCTCGGTCATGCCATCGAAGACATCGCCGGCCTCAAGGCCGCTGCGATCCGGATCCGCGTAGCAGCCCGGCGTCGGCAGTCGCAGATTCAGAGGTTTCGGCTCAGTCACGTTCGGCTCGGTCACGTCGTTCCACAAGGCAGGCCCCGGCGAGAACACCGTCGGCTACCCAGACCGTAGCCAGGGCTGCCGTGGTGGTCTGCGATTCCTCCCTCTCGGTGCCGGACGGCGCACCCGCCCTGGGCTCCAGCGCTCGGGCCCGGCACCGCCGATCGGGCCGCTCCAGGACTCTCCGGGGCAGGCCTGGGGCCGGCCCGGCAATCCAGCCGGGGGAGCCGCTCCGCCCGGCACCGCCGATCGGGCCGGTCATGGACTCTCCGGGGCAGGCCTGGGGGTGGCCCGGTAATCCAGCCGGGGGAGCCGCTCAGACTGGACCGTGTCCCCTCGCCCCTCCGCCCGGTATGCCAACCCCGCCGCCGTCCGGGCCCGTCACGCCGCCCGCCTCCGCCTGGGCCCCCCTGGGGCCGAGGCTCGCCCACTGGGGTTTCAGCCGCGCCGGCTGGGGTGACAACCGCCGCGGTGAGTGGTGGTTGCTGGCCCAGCTGCTGCTGATCTCCGCCCTGCTGCTGCCGCCGCTGCCCGCCGTCTCCCGGCTGGGGCTGCCCTGGCCCTGGCCGCTGCGACTGCCGGGTGCGGCACTGCTGGCCCTGGCCCTGGTCGCCGCCGTGCGCGCGCTGCTGCAGCTCGGCCCCAGCCTCACCCCGCTGCCGGAGCCGCTCCCCGGCGCTCCGCTCGTGACCAGCGGCCCCTACGCCCGCTGCCGCCATCCCCTCTACCAGGCGGTGCTGCTGGCGGGTCTGGCCCTGGCGCTGCTGCTCGGCAGCCCGCTGCATCTGCTGATCACCCTGGCCCTGGCCGGAGTGCTGGGCGGCAAGGCGCGGCGCGAGGAGCGCAGCCTGCTGCAGCAGCATCCCGATTACGCCGCCTACCGCCGCGACACCGCCGCGATCGTGCCGCGGCTCCCCTGGCTGGACTGGCGCGGCTGAGGGGCCTCCCCCGCCCCCTGGCCCGGCGCGGTCATTCGCGAGAGCGGCGCGCCAGGCTCCACAGCGGCCCCCAGAGAGCGAGCACCAGCCCCAGGCTCGTGGCCCAGTCGGGCCCCAGGGCCCAGGCCAGCAGCAGCTGGCAGGCCACCCCGGCCGCGAGCGCCAGGCCCAGGGAGGCGCCGACCAGCAGCAGGGTCTGGCCGCTCTCCGGCAGGTCACCTCCGGCCAGGCGGCGCTCCAGGGCGGCCAGGGGCAGGCTCAGCGGCAGGTAGAGCGCCAGGGCCCAGAGCGCTGCGCCGCTCAGCCAGGACCGCCACTCGAGCAGCAGCGGCGCGAGCCCCGCGGACAGCCCGGTGCTGGCCAGGGCCAGCAGGGCAGGGCCGGCGGTGGGCGGCGGGAACAACGGCACGGGGACGGGGCAGGTCTCCTTAGCATCCGCCAGCCCGGGCCGCTGTGAGCCTCCGGTCCGCTCCATGTCCCTCCCCCTTTCCACCAGCGCCGGTCCCGCGCCCCGCTCCACCGCTCCCGCCGCCGTGGTCGAGCCCTGGAGCTTCCTGGGCCATCCGATCCACTGCCTGAGCCGCAGCCCGGAGAGCCCGGCCGGTCCGGCCCTGCTGCTGGTGCACGGCTTCGGGGCCTCCACCGACCACTGGCGCCACAACATCCCGGTGCTGGCCCGGCACCATGAAGTGCACGCCATCGATCTGCTGGGTTTCGGCCGCAGCGCCAAACCCGCCGGTCCCGCCTACGGAGGGGCTCTCTGGCGGGATCAGCTCAGCGCCTACGTGCGCGAACGCATCGGCCGCCCCACCGTGCTGGTGGGCAACTCGCTCGGGGGGTATGCCGCCCTCGCCGCCGGAGCGGCCCTCGGCCAGGACTGTGCCGGAGTGGTGCTGCTCAATGCCGCCGGACCGTTCAGCGAGGAGCAGCAACCCCCCGTGGGCTGGGGCGCCATCGCCTCGCGCACCATCGGTGCGGCGCTGCTGCGCAGCCCGGTGCTGCAGCGGCTGCTGTTCGAGAACCTGCGCCGTCCCGCCACGATCCGCCGCACCCTGCGCCGCGTCTACATCGACCAGCGCCACGTGGATGAGGAGCTGGTCCAATCGATCCTGCGCCCCTCCCGCGACCCGGGCGCCTTCGGGGTGTTCCGCACCGTGTTCGACATTCCCCGCGGCGAACCCCTCGACGCCCTGTTCGCCGAGCTGTCGGCGCCGCTGCTGCTGCTCTGGGGCCGCCACGACCCCTGGATCGACGCCGAGCGCCGCCGGCGCAGCTTCCAGCGCCACGCCCCTTCCTCCACCGTCGAGGTGGTGCTGGAGGCCGGCCACTGCCCCCACGACGAGGTGCCGGAGCAGGTGAACGCCGCCCTGGGCGACTGGCTGGAGCAGCTGGCTGAAGCTAGAGTCGCCGCCTGAGGATTATTCGACATCCGCACGCCATGAGTCTGGTTGCTCAGTTCATCGAACACATGGCCAGGCTCGAGCGGCCCTCCATCCTTGAACTCGGCACCTGCCAAAGTGTTCCCGGTCGCTCCACCATGCACCGCGACTGGGTGCCCCATGCCGGTGAATTCCTTGGCAGTGACTTTCAGGAAGGGGGAGATGTGGATATTCTCGCCGACGTTCATAAGCTCTCCCAGGCCACCGGGCGTGATCGCTTCGATGGCATCATTTCCTGCTCCACCTTCGAGCATATTCAATATCCCTGGGTCGCCTGTGTGGAGATCGCCCGCGCCCTGCGCCCCGGTGGCCTGGTGTTCATCCAGACCCACCAGTCCTTCCCGATCCACGCCTACCCGCACGACTACTGGCGCTTCACCACCGAAGCCCTCGAAACCCTGTTCTGCCCACGGGCCGGCTTCGAGCTGATCGCCTCGGCCCCGGAATTCCCGGCCCGCATCCTTTCGCGCCGTGAAACGCGGGCGTTGCTGCGGGCCCCCACGTACCTCAATGTCAGCCTGCTGGCCCGCCGCGTCGGCGAACCCCAGGACGCCTTCTGGGCCTGAGCCGGAGCTCGCGGGTCGTCAGGCCCTGAACCGCGGTCATACACTCTGCTGCCCCTTCCGAGCCGGAGCCCGCCGCGGTGGTCGCAGCCCTCGACAACGCCGCCACCGGCGCCGAGCCCACGCTCTCCGGCCCGAGCCGCTTCGGCTACCGCCCCGACATCGATGCCCTGCGGGGCGTGGCGGTGCTGGCGGTGCTGGTGTTCCACCTCAACAAAGCCTGGCTGCCGGGGGGCTTCACCGGGGTCGACATCTTCTTTGTCATCTCCGGCTATGTCGTCAGCGGTTCGCTGCTGAACCACGCCGCTGAGCCCCTGCTGCCGCGCATGGGGGGCTTCTACCTGCGCCGCATCCGCCGACTGCTGCCCAACCTGCTGCTCTGCATCGGCCTCACCTCCGTGGCCGTGGCGGCCCTGATCCCCGTCTCCGAGAACGGCCTTTACCTGATCACCGGCGTCAAGAGCCTGTTCGCCTGGTCCAACAACT
>JAYKJA010000004.1:0-5517 GCA_035285905.1 Synechococcaceae cyanobacterium | reverse complement strand
CCACCGGCATGGCCATGCCCTGCAAGCGCTGGAGGCTCTTACGAAATCCCTTCCCCTCCAGGCCATAGCGCCGCGCCGCGCGGATCAGGCTGGCCGCATCACTGCCATCGCGAGACACACCGCACATCTCGCGTAGCTCAGTCAACGGCACATACCGGCCGTAATGCTCAAGCACGATCGCCAGCGACGCAGCTCCGCACTCCGTCATCTCCAGCTGCAGAACCGTGGGCGTCGCCACGGGCCGGGCGAGGCGGAGGATCGGGAAGCGCAGAGCTGGGAAGGAGAACGGCACGGGGCAGCTCCTCAGTAGATACCTGACAGGTCTCGCAGGATCGGCACCAGGTAGCTGATCGGCTGGCGCTGCTCCACCAGCACTCTCACCTGGGTGGGTGTGCCGGCACTCAGCTTGAGGCGTGGCCCTGTCCCTCCCCCCCAGTCGTAGCCGCTGTAGGTGGCGGCGCTACGCCGCAGGCGGGTGCGCACTTCGATCAACGCCCCTCCTCCCCGCGATCTCAACGCCTCCACCAGGCTGCGGCTCCCCAGCCGATTGAGCAGCGCCTCCTCACTCACCGGCAGGGTCTGCACACTGACCACCCTGCCCTGGATCGCTCCATGGCGCTGAGCCCTGGTGGTTTCGGGGGTGACCTGCACAGGCTGCCCCACCTGGATCCGCTTGGCATCCTGCGCGGGGAAGAAGGCAAGACTCTCCAGAACGGTGCCCCGCTGGCTGGCATCCAGCTCGATCACGGCCTGGCCTGGCTGCACCACGTTGCCCACCTGCACCCGCAGATCGTTGATGCAACCGGCGACAGGGGCCAGCACATCGCTGCTGCGGTGGATGTCGGCCGCGAGGCGGCGCAGCTCCAGTTGACGCTCGCTGATCTCCTGACGACGGCTGTTCGCCTCCATCGCGATCTGGGACTCCAGACGCTGAATGGCCAGCTCCTTGTCGACATAGGTCTGCTCAGCGATGGCACCGCTGGAGCGATAGGGGAGCAGACGATTGAGGTCCCGACGGGTACTGAACAGCTGCTGCTGCGCCATCCGGCTCTCCTGCCGGTCGTGGCGGATCAGCTCCTGCAGCTGACGGGCCGTCTTCTCGCGCTCCGTCTGCAGGCCCATCGGTGAGAGCCGCAGCAGCCGGGTCCCCTGGGTCACGCAACGCCCCGCTTCGGCGTAGACCGCCTCCACTCTCCCCTCGCTCTCGCTCTGGATCAGACGCAGAGTGTTGGGTGCGATCAGCACGCCCTGACCGCTGAGCCGCACCGGGACGCGCCCAAGCACCGACCAGACCCCCACGGCCCCGACGAAACACAGCAATCCCAGCAGAAGGGCCCAGGTCCCGCCTCCCATCAGGGGCAGGGGCCGATCCAGTTGCTCCGGAGTGGAGCGGGCGTCGAGCGCAGCCTGGCGGAACAGAGGGGAGCGATTGGGAGACATGACGGGCGTCAGGCGATCTGACGACGCATCAGGCCGGCGAACACCCCATCGGTCTCGCGCATCAACGCCTCATAACGGCCGCACTGCACCACCCTCCCCCGGTCGATCGTGACGATGCGATGGGCGTGCACGATCGTGCTGAGCCGGTGGGCCACCACCAGGCGACTGACGGCAAGCTGCTCAAGGCTGCGGGTCACGATCGCCTGGGTGCGATTGTCGAGGGCGCTGGTGGCCTCATCGAAGATCAGGATCTTCGGGCGCCGCACCAGGGCCCTGGCGATGGCCAGTCGCTGTCGCTGCCCTCCAGAGAAGGTGCCCCCGCCCTCAGGCACCATCGTCTGCATCCCCATCGGCATGGCACGGATGTCATCGGCGAGGCCCACCAGCTCGGCAGCCTCCCAGGCCTGCTCAAGCGTGACGATGGCGCTTCCGGCGATGGTGTCGAAGATCGTTCCACAGAAAATGCCGGCGTTCTGCATGACGGTGCCGATCTGACGGCGCACCGCAGTGATGCGCAGCCCCGCCAGGTTCTGATCGTCGTAGCGGATGACGCCCTCCTCCGGGCTGGCGAAGCCCAGCAGCAGACGGATCAGGCTGCTCTTGCCGCTGCCCGAAGGCCCCACCAGCGCCACGAACTCTCCCGGGTCCATCCGCAGACTCACGCGGTCAAGCGCCAGGGGGCGTTCAGGCCCATAACGGAAGCTCACCCTGTCCACTTCAAGCCGGCCGGACAGCTCTCCCGGATCCCTGGCCTGGGGGAAGACCTCCGGCGCGGTGAGCAGGATCGGCCTGGCCCGCTCCCAGTCCACCGGCAGATCCACCGCCTGGCGAACCAACCCCGCCACCGCGGCCATCGAGCCGATGAACGTGGCGAATGCGGCGAGAAAGCCCAGCAGCTCGCCGATGTCCGGAGCAGCCTGGGCGCCGGCAGGAGCCGCCGCTGCCTCGGCCCCGAGGCGGGTGATAGTGATGAACAGCAGCAGCGTGCCCAGATGGGGCGTGATCCTCTGCAGCAACGCGCTGGTGGCCTCACGGGCTTCCTGGGCCTGCTGGTAGAGGATCGAACGGCGAAAATCCTTGCTCCACCAGCGCAGCGCCGCCGCTTCGGCGCCGGCGAGTCGCAGCTTGGAGACCGCGCTGATCAGCTCCAGGCTGTGGCCGGTGGCCAGGGATCCCACCTCCTCAGCCTTGCGTTCCAACCGCCGGCTGTCGAGGGCGAGAAGGGTGGTGGGAACAAGGAGCATCAGGGCCAGCACTCCGGCCAGCAGCGTGAGCTCGACGCTGATTCGCAGCATGAACAGCAGGTAGATCACACTCAGCAGTGCCTGCAGCAGCCCGTCAGCCAGCAGGGTGCGGATGGCATCGGCCAGGGAGCGGATGGCGTGAAAGCGCAGAATCAGGGCACCGACCGGCTCCCGGCCGAAGAAGCTCACCGGCAGCTGCAGCAGTTGGTCGAGGGAGCCGAATTCCAGGCGGGCCGTGCCAGCGATCTGGGTGCGCAACAGGCTGCTGCTGCGGGTCCAGTTGAGACCGATGCCAGCCAGGGAGCCAGCCAACAGGATGGTGGCGAGCTGGAGCATCAGTCCTAGGTCCCGATCGGGCAGGGCCTGGTTGGTGAAGATGGTGTTGAAAGTGGGAATCAGCAGGCCGAGGCCTGTGCTGAACACGGTCGCCAGGATCGGCAACCGGAACGCGGGCGAGACCACGGAAAGGCCAAGCCCCAGCAACCCCCCGAGCCCCCCGAGCCCGAAGATCCACTGGGAGGCTCCCACCTCACGGCCAATCGCCAGGACAAAGCCGATCGCCCCCCCCAGAATCAGACCCGGAGCCACCAGTGCTGCCGCATTGCCGGGTTGCCCGTAGGCGAAGTTCAGCAGTCCCCGCAGCGACAGGTCGCGCGGCTGCAGACGGGGCAGCAAGGCGGTCATGCGTGAGCTGAAGGCGTCCAGGACGTCGTCGTGGCGCTTGAGCGGGCGCGGCAGAGCCTGCAGCGTGGGCTCCCAGATCCAGTAGCCGCTGGGGGAAGGTCTCAGGAAGGCGATCCGCTCAGGATCCTCGCTGTGCTGAGCCAGCACGGGACCGAGGTCACTGTCGAGGTCCCGCGGATGGATCACCACTTCGCGGCAACGCACGGGGGAGGAGTCCAGGAGCTGTTGCAGACGCTGCCGGATCGATCCGGTCCCTGCACTGCGTTCAAGCGGCGGACGTTGCAGACCCTCCAGCAGCCAGTTGACCCCGCTGAGCAGCGCATCGCCGCTGTCGGTGGCGATGCGGTCGGGGCGACGGCCTCCCGCCGCTTCTGCATCCACCGCGGCGCTGAGCTGCAGGGAGGTGCTGCGGCCGAAGGGCTCGAAGCGACGAAAAGCCTGCAGGCGGCTCTGCTCCAAGGCCTCAACATGCTGCTCCAGGCGCAGCTCCAGGTCGTTCGCCCCTGCAGGCTCACCGACCAACAGACCCTCCAGCTGCTGACGGCTTCGGGACCATTCCTCGGTGGTGGGCTGCCGCGGGCTGAGCGTTGCCGGTCCAATGGCCCGCAAGCGGAAGCGCAGGCGCGCATCGCTGCGCAAGGGGTGGAGCAGGCAGGGCGCCTCATGGCTGGAAACGGCCTGACGCCAGCGCACCAAGCCATCCGGACGGAGAGCCTCCACGACCAGCAGCACCTCGCCCTGGTCCAGCTGCTGGGGAGTGTCCGGCCAGGGTTGTTCCTGGTGGGGTTGCAGCTGATCGGGGCTCATGGGGAGGGATTGATCCCCAGACGCCTGCACAGCCAGTGAAAGCGCTGTCCCGCTCTGGAGATCGAGGCCATCTGCTCGAGGCCGAGGAGTTCGGCGTCTTCCAGCTCCCGCTGGGCGACTTGAAACTGTTCAGAGGAGGCGCCACCCCTCAGATGATTCTCCGTTTCCATCGCAGTGGCGGCAAGTCCGTGAGTGAGGAGCTGATCCCGGCTGCGCTGGGACAACAACATCGACATGGCGTGATAAAAACGGGCCCCCATGGCCGGATCACTGGCCAATCGCTGACGTAATCGGTCCTTGGGCATCGCCAGGACCTCCCCCGGATCCCGGGCCACAACCGTGGCGGTGGCCCGATCACTGCTGCCGACCAGGCTCATCTCGCCGAGCAATTCACCCGGACGGGAGATCCCCACCTCAATCATTCCTGCAGGGGTTTCCAGTAGGACCGAGGCCATCCCCTGCAGCACCAGCAACAGGTCAGGCACGCTCTCACCCTGATGGATCATCACAGCGCCGGCAGGAAAGCGCCGGCGCTGACCCATCTGCGCCAGCCATTCCACATCCACCTCGTTGAGATGGGCGAACAGCAGCAGACCCTTGCGCAGGGGTGCGACGTCAGACTGACGCCAACGATGGATATCCTGATTCTGGTTGTCGAGCTGAAGGGCCAACTTGCGGGCGAACAGGCTGTAGACGTCGCGAGCCAAAATGGAGGAACTCTCCATCGCTACCGTGAGAGCCTGCGGCTCGAGCGGGATCACCCTGCAGCCCTCACCAGCGATGACCGAGGCCACGGCGGGACGCCCCTCCAGCAGGGTCATCTCGCCCACCAGCGCGCCGGCATGTAACGCAGAAAGCCTGATCGGCAGGCCATCCGGGCCGGTGGTGGTCACCCAGGCCTCTCCGGCCTCGACGAGCCAGAGACTGGCTGTGGTGGAGCCCTCCTGAATCAGCACTTCGCCGACCGAGGCCTGCCGGGCCTGGGCGTGCTGTCCGATCCAATCGCGCAGGTCATCCCCCATGGAGGCGATGGCATCGAACGAACCAGGCATGGATCGTTCCCCGGGTGCTCCGAATGTAGGGACTGCGGCCACGGCTGGTAAAGGCCCCACAGGGCGCCCGGAGCTGGGGCGGACAGACCATCGGCTGCGGACGCCAGGGCACTCCCGGCGGGTTGGGACGAGGCTGGATCTGCACCGCTTGCCGACGGCGACGGACGGGCCATCGGTGGCAACATGCGGCGCAATGATCCACCGCCCATGACCGCCCCCAGTGAGATGTCTCCGCTGGCCGATCCGGCGACCGGAGGGCAGGGGGGGCACCCGAGCGCCGCCTCAAGGCC
>JAYKJA010000003.1:0-8773 GCA_035285905.1 Synechococcaceae cyanobacterium | reverse complement strand
CAGCGCTTCGACATCAACGGCGGCGGCGCCAACACCCTGGCGCTCAATGCCTCCACGGTGCAGCGCTCCAGCCTGGCGGCCGGCGGCGGCAGCCATGCCATCGAGATCCTCGGCGGCAGCGATGATCTGGTGAACCTGAGCAAGGCGTTCAGCGATGGCTCCACGCCCGGCAGCTGGAGCACCAGCGGCACCACCACCGTCAACGGCACCCTGTTCAACGTCTACGACTACAGCAGCGATGCCACGCTCAAGGTGCTGATCGACAGCGCCATCAGCGCCGCCAACATCACCCTGTTGTGAGCAGCCCGCGCTGAGCGGGCGGCTGGTAGCGAACTGCTGCAGGCCAACCGCTCAAGGCGAATCGCTTCAGGAGAACCGCTTCAGGCGAATTGCTGCGGGCGAAACGCTGAAAGCCAACTCCTGTCAGCCCAGGCTGGCTTGTGCGGGCTGTCTTGTGCGAGCTGGCTTGAGCAGACCGACTTCGGCAGGCTGCCTTGAGCGGAAGTTCTGGAACGGACTGTTCTGGGGGGCCCTGCCTGGTGCGGTCCGTCTTGCGCAACCCGAGCTGCCCCCAACGCGTGACTTGCAGCGGACTGCCGTTCGTGGACTGCCGGGAGCTGGATCAGGCGGCACGGCTTCGCACGCGTGGGCAGCGCCGCCTTGGCGTTGCCTTGGGGTGGCTTTGCTCTGCCGGCGGCGGCTGGCCGCTGTGAGGTCGGCGGACCTCCGGCGCCGAGCGCCCTGGTGGAGTGGCACCGGCCTGGCGCCCGCGCTGGCGGTGTCTCAGGCGAAGCGCGAAGCGAGGGCCCATCGGCTCCAGGACTGGGCAGCGATGGCACGGACCAGCCCAATGAGGTCATACCACCTGGCAGCTGGTAAGTTCCTCTCAGCATCACCCACCGCCATGCCGATGCTGTCGATCAAAATCAGCTCCCAGCTCGACCTTGAAGTGGAGCAGCAGGCCAAGGCCCAGCAGCTCAGTAAATCGGAGCTGGTGCGGCGCGCCCTGACGGCCTATCTGCTGCAGGAGCACCCCAGCGCTGATCCAGCCTCAGCCCTGGCAGCTGTCGCCGATCTGGTCGGCGTCTGTGTGGGCGGACCCGCCGATCTCGCCAGCAATCCCGAGCACCTGGCCGGCTTCGGCAAGGTGTGAAGCCATCGGCGACAGACTTGCAGTCATTCGGAACACAATGGCGCGACCACGGATCCTGCTCGACACGGGCCCGTGGGTGGCCCTGCTCAGCCGCAGCGACAGCTGGCATGGCTGGGCGGTGGAGCAGTTCGCGGCCCATCGCGGCCCCTTCTACAGCTGTGAAGCCGTGGTGGCGGAAACCTGTTTTCTGCTGGCTCGCGCCGGCTTTGATCCTGCCGTGGCCCTGCAGTTCATCGAGCGCGGCGTGGTGCAGCTGCCCTTTTCCCTGCAGGATCAGATTGGTGCTGTCAGGCAACTGTTCCAGCGTTACGACAACATTCCCGCCTCCCTGGCCGATGCCAGCCTGATCCGGCTCTCCGAGCTGATCGATGACGCTCAGCTGCTCACCCTGGACAGCGATTTCCGGATCTACAGGCGCCACAGCCGCCGGCCGATTCCGTTGATCAGCCCCTGAGCACGCTGCAACGGCTGGCCAGCCACGTTCATCCGTGCGCGCTCCTCACTGGAACCTCACCGGCTGCGAGGCCTGGCCCGGTATCAACCCTGCGCGCCAAGGCCCTGATCACCACGGCGCGACTGGGGCTCTGGTCCGTAGGCTGAGCCCAAGGCAGGGTTGTTGGCAGGGGCAGAAGCAGAGCCCCGCTGGCGCCAGCGGTTCGACAACGTCCAGCGGGCTCTGCAGGTGCTGGAGCGCGGCGTCGCCCTGGCAGAGCAGCGTCCGCTGAGCGAACTGGAGCAGCAGGGTCTGATTCAGGGCTTTGAGTTCACCCATGAACTCGCCTGGAAGCTGCTCAAGGACGACATGGAGTATCAGGGGATTTCAGGCCTGATCGGCTCGCGTGATGCCACACGCCTGGCCTTCCAGAGTGGTCTGATCAGCGAGGGTGAGCCCTGGATGGCGATGATCAAGGCCCGCAATCAGTCGTCCCACACTTACAATCTGGAGCAGGCCGAGGCGATCGCCCGCGACGTGATCAATGTCTACGTGCCGCTGTTCTCTGCCTTGCGGGAACGCGTCTCGGCCCTGTGCGCGGAGCCGCGGTGAACGTCCTCCCCTCGCTGACGGCCCCAGCAGCCACGGGCCTGCCGCAGCAGGCCATTGAGGCCATCCAGCAGGTGCTGGCCCTCCACCCCGAGGTGGACGGGGCGATCCTCTACGGATCCCGCGCCCTCGGCCGACACCGCCCGGCCTCCGACATCGATCTCACCCTGCTCGGCGCAGACATCAGCGACATCAGCCTGGCCCGCATCGATGCGGATCTCGACGATCTGCTGCTGCCCTGGGTGATCGACCTCTCCGCCTTCAACGCCCTCCGCCATCCCGCTCTGCTCGCCCACATCGAGCAATGCGGGCAGCTGCTCTATCAGCGGGGGATGGAGCCGGGTGCAACGAGGGGGAACGGCTGAGGGATCAACAAACAGGCGCGCCGGTGTCAGCCCCAGCCAGCCGCCCTGGCGCACCCAGGTGAGCACGCAGTCCTGGAGGCCATCCTGACGCCACGCCCGGTCGCCCGACGGGCGGGACCCACTGTCAGGGCTGCCGCTGCAGCGGCGGCGACCCATCCGCAAAGGTGAGGTGATCGGCCCAGAGGGTCTGCAGGCGCGGGCCGCTGGTGGCCGGTGCCCGTTGGCGTGTCAGCCGCGGCATGGGGAGGAGGTCCCTGATTCCGTGGCTGTGGCCAAGCTGGAGCCGGCTCCCCCCTCTCCCCGCAGGCCACCCCATGGTGCAGTCAGGACTGTTCGGACAGCACGGCAGCGGCTTCCAGGCCAGCGGCAGCGGCGCCGTGCAGCGGCACCTGAAGGACAAGCTGGCCGAGTCCGTCTCGGCCCTCGACTTCGGCGCCCGCGGCGACGGACAGACCGATGACACCGCGGCCATTCAGCGGGCTCTCGACGCCCATGGCCTGGTGCACCTGCCCGCCGGCACCTACCTGCTCAGCGACACCCTGGTGCTGCGCCGCAGCGGCGGCGGCCTGGTGGGGCTCGGGGCCCTGCCGGCCCTGCGCATGACGCGTCCGGGTCGCAGCGCCCTGCGCCTGGCGCCTCCCCCCGGCGGCCTGGCCGAGTGGATCCGGGTGGAGAACCTGGCCCTCTGGCTCGGGGACGGGGTCCAGCCCAGCTACGCAGCACGCCCCGGCGATGGGGACTGCGCCATCGCCATCGACGGTGCCGGCAGCACGGCCAGCCCCGCCGGGGTGCAGCGCGCCCTGCTGCGCAACCTGCGCCTGCTCGGCTGGGGCTGCGGCCTCTGGATGCGCCGCCATGTGAACACCCACCTGGAGCGCATCGTCGTCGAGCACTGGCGCGTCAGCCGCGGTGCCGGCAGCGGCCGCTACGTGGGCTTCAGTTTTGACGGCGATCCGGCCGCCTCTCCCCCCGGGGCCTCCCTCTCCCCCCAGGCCAGCGTCGAGGTGGTGGGTTGCCTGTTCAACGGCGACGGCGCCCCGGCCGGGGTCACCGCCATCGGCTTCCATCTGCACGGCGAAGACCTTCGCGATGTGTTCTTCGATCGCTGCGAAACCGCCGGGGGGCAGTACGGCTGGTTGGTCGAGACCAGCAGCGCCGATTACGACTGGAACATCCAGCTGCGCCGACCGATCGTCGATCGCTTCGGCCGCCACGCCATCGCCCTGCGCGATGTCTGCGGTCCCGGCGCCGTCAGCCTGCAGGGAGGCTATGCCGTGCCGGCCGCTTCCGCCGGGGCCGCCCTGCTGGCCCGCAACTGCAGCGGCCTGGCCGTCTCCGGTGGGCTGCAGCTGCTGGGGCTCGCCGGTGAGGGGGCCGCCAGCCAGGGCATCCGGCTGGAGGGTTGCCAGCACTGCAGCCTCCACGGCGCCACGCTGCTCAACCAGCGCCTCGGCATCGAGCTGGCCGACTGCACCGCCTGCACGGTCAGCGGCAACAGCCTGCGGGCTGCCGGCAGCCACTTCTCCCGCCAGCCCTCTCTCGACACCGCCATCCGCATCTCCGGCAGCAGCCGCGCCTGCCTGATCTCCGGCAACACCATCGCCGGCCTCGATGGCCGCGTCCGCTACGCCCGCGGTCTGGTGGTGGAGGACAGCGCCAGCGACTGCCTGGTGGTGGCCAATGCGGTCGATCCCGCCAGCGTCGCCGAGCCCTACCGCGTCGCCACGGGCCGCAACGGCTTCGACGGCCTGCTGGATCAGGGCGTGCGCCGCATCGCTGCCCCGCGCCAGGAACTGGTCTCCAGCGCCGGGGCCCAGGTGTACCGCGGCAGCGACCCGGCCTTTCCCCATCGCTTCGAGGACGGCCAGGGGCGGGAGCTGGTGCGGCTGAGCAGCGGCGGCAGCTGGGTCAGCCGCTCCGACCAGCGCCTCAAGACCGACATCGCTCCCCTCCCCTACGGCCTGGCGGAGCTGCGGCAGCTCACTCCACGGGCCTACCGCTGGCGGCCGCAGCCGGTGTCCGGCGCCGCGATGCCGACCCTGGCGGAGGGCCGCACGGCCGAGGGGCCATCTCCGGCTCCCGACGCTTTCCCGGCGGCGGAGACTCCGGCTGCGGCCCTTGCCCAGGCTGAGGTCGCCCCAGCCGTGTCGGCACTCGCCGAGGCTCCTGGAGTTGAGGCGGGGGCAGGGAGGCGTACGGCTGCTGCGGCTGATCTGCCCTGCTCACCGCGTCATTTCGGCCTGCTGGCCCAGGAGGTGCGCGGTGTGCTGCCGGAGCTGGTGGCGGAGGTGGGCGCCGCGGGAGAGCTCGGCCTCGATTACGGCGGCCTGCTGCCCGTGCTGATCCGGGCCGTGCAGGAACTCGACGGCCGCCTGCAGCAGCTGGAGGGGGCCGGAGCTCCCGCTGAGCCCGGCGCTGCTGGAGCCTTCGGGCGCTCCGTCGGTTGAGCGTGAATCAGAGACGGTCGGCCCCTTGGTCCGGTGCAGGCGGCGGGCTCAGGGCGGCCCTGCCGGCGGCCTGCGTTGCTGGCCCGCAAGCCCTGGGCTCCCGCAGCCTGATGGACCTGCGCTCAAGTGGACGCCAGCCGTGTCCCCGCGGAGCCTGGGCCCGGGGCCGGCGGCTGCCGGGGCCTTCAGGCTGCAGCCGGTGCGATCAGCGGGCGCCCGGTTGGCCTCCCGGATCCGGCAGCAGCGGCGGACCGTCCATCGTCGTCAGGAACTCCGCCCAGAGGTGTCGCAGCCGTTCGTGGCTGAGCGCCAGGCGGCACTCCAGCACCATCGGCCCGCGGATCGTGCCCCCCTGCCAGCGCAGCCACACCGCCTGGCAGGCGCTGTCGCGGTACTGCTGCCAGGCCTGCTGGCTCCGCTCCAGCGCCTCCCGAGCCTGACGTCGGCCCTCGGGGGTCTCCGCCTCAGCGCTCAGCCGCTGGCGGGCGGCCGTGAGATACCGCTGCAGCTGCTGCTCCAGCGTCTTCAGCTCGGCGCTGAGGCAGTCCTGCATCGCCAGAGTGGTGCTGGCGTTGCGGCAGCGTTCCGGGCTGCTCTGCGGTCGGCCGGGAGCGCTCCAGCCGGGAGCCGCCAGCGGGGACAGGCCCGCCAGCAGCAGGGCGGCCAGCACGGAGGCCCGGCGCCAGCACCAGCGCTGCGGACGCTCCTCCTCCCGCCGACTGCGCAGGTTGGCGAGGCGCCGGCGGCCACGGCGGTCGATCCTTTCCGGATGGCTGCCAGTCGAGGCGAGGGTGTCGGGAGAGGGCAACAGAGGCATGGGCGTCAGGGCTGGCTTGGGGGCAGCAGGGCTGCGGCGTCGGCCACGCGCGCCTGGCGTTTGCCCTGGTCGTAGAGGCAGAGCTCCACCATGCGGCGCCCGCGCAGGTGCGGCTGCCGCGCCTTGCCCTCCAGCAGCAGCACGCTGGTGAGGGCCCCGTCGCTGCCCGGCAGATCGACCCTCCCGGCCACGGCCCTGGCCTGACGCAGGGAGCTGGCGGCCACGCAGCTGCTCAGCACCTGCTGGTTGTAGTCCCTCCAGGCCTGCGGAGTGGAGGCCCGGGCGGGCGGGCAGGAGGTCCCCGCCAGCAGGGTGGCGAGGGAGGTGAACAACACCAGGGGGCGGGGGATGGCCATGCCCGGACGACGCGGACTGCGAGCCTATGGGGCCTGCGTGCGCCGCGCCAGCGTCAGCTCTGCCAGGACCCGCCGCCCATGGACGAGCTGGTGAAGGCGGCTGCCCGGAGGCTTGCCCTCGGTGTCAGATCGCTTCCCCGCGGCGTTGCAGCCTCCCGGTCGCGGGATGGCGGAGGTGGATCAGGCCCCTCCGGCCCCCGGCCAGGCCAGCAGCACCGCTCCTCCCGCCATCAGCAGCACCGCCAGCCACTGGCGCGGATCCAGCTGTTCCCCCAGCACCAGCACTCCCAGCACGGCCACCAGCACCACGCTCAGCTTGTCCAGCGGGGCCACCTGGGAGAGGGGCCCCAGCTGCAGCGCCCGGTAGTAGCAGACCCACGACACCGTGGTGGCCACCCCCGAGAGCAGCAGGAACACCAGGCTGCGGCGCGGCAGGCTGAGCGGATCCTGCAGCTCTCCGGTGAAGGCCAGCAGCAGGGGCAGCAGCACCACCACCACCAGCGTGCGCAGGAAGGTGGCCAGGTTGCTGCCGATGCCGTCGAGCCCCAGCTTGGCCAGCAGGGAGGTGAGGGCGGCGAACAGGGCGGCCAGCACCGCCCAGGCCTGCCAGGAGCGGAACGGATCGGCCATGGCCGGAGCGCGGCGATCCCCATGCTCGCCCGCGGCCGGCGGCGGTGCCTACGTTCCCTCTGCCGGCAGGGGCAGCACGAAGCCGCCGCGGTGATGGAAGTCGGGTTCGGCGGCGGGGTGGTGCAGGGCCCAGTAGCTGATCGCCGCGGCCTGCGGCGGCCCGTCCGTGCCGGACTCCTCCCGGCCGGCGATCACCGCCGTGAAGCTGAGTTCCAGCGGCCCGTCCGCCGCGCTCGGGCCCAGCAGACGTTCGAGGTCGAGGGTCACCTCCAGTTGCAACCAGCCCTCCCCCTGTTGCCGCTGGCAGGGCAGGGACGGCTGGGCGGCATCGGGCCGCAGGCCGCGGCGGTAGCCCTCCAGCCGGTACAGGTTCCAGTCGCCGCTGGGGCAGAGGTTGAGCTCGCGGTAGACCTCGTCCCCCGGTGCCGCCAGGAAGGCCTCCAGGCAGGTGCGGGTCCAGAGTTCATCACGCCGCTGCGGGGCCGAGCCGGGTTCGGGCAGCGCCACGGCCTGCAGCTCCCCCGCCAGCTGCCACTGCAGCGTCAGCCGACGGCCGTGGCGGCGGGCGGCGGCGCTGAGCGTCAGCTTCGCGGGGGAGGCGGCGGCGCTGAAGGGCTGCAGCACCAGCGGCAGCGGCGGGGGGACGGCAGCGGGGGATGGGGTCATGCTCAGCCCATGCTGGCGACGGCGTCGCGGATGGTGGATTCCTGGGCCTCGATGCTGGCCGAGAGCTGGAGCTGCACCAGGGCCCGTCGCAGGTTGTGCCCGGGGGAGTCGCAGCGGAAGTAGACGTCTCCGGCCAGGTGATCGCTGAGGAAACGCAGGCCCAGCTCGAAGGCGATCAGCCGGGCGGCCTCGAACAGGAAGGCCCGGTCGTCGTCGCTGAGGAAGCTGCGGGCCACTGAGCCGTAACCCTGCAGCACCGCCGCCGCCAGCTGCGGATCGAAGTGCACCGCCGTCCAGTCGGCCGTCTCCTCCCCCAGCGGATTGGCCACCGAGCGCAGGCAGTCGCCGATGTCGTAGTGGATCAGGCCGGGTTTGACCGTGTCGAGGTCCACCAGGGCGAAGGCGCGGCCGCTGCCCCGTTCCAGCAGCACGTTGTTCACCTTCGGGTCGCCGTGGATCGGCCGCGGCCGCAGCCGCCCGGCCTCCCGCGCCTGCTCCAGCACCGCCACGCCACCCTCCCGCTCGCGCACGAACGCCAGGGCCCACTGCAGCGCCTCCTCGCCGGGGCCGAGGCCGGCGGGATCGGGCCGGGGCCTGGGGGCGGCGAGCACCTGCCGGTGCTGCTCCAGATAGCGGGGGGTGATGTGGAACCCCTCCAGGGTGTCGGCCAGGGATGAGGCGGGCAGATCGCTGATCAGGCTGTGGAAGGTGCCCAGGGCCAGGCCGATCTCCTGGGCCTGGCCCGCGTCGCTGACCGTGTCCAGGCTGTCGCTGTCGGGCAGGTAGGTGAGCATCCGCCAGAAGCCTCCGTCGAGTTCCTGCCAGGGGTCGCCGCCGCTGCGGCATGCCACCACCTCGGGGGTGCTCCAGCGGCGGCCGTTGAGCAGCTCGGCCCCCGCAGCCACCCGCTGGCGGATGTGCCGGGTGACGCGCTGCATGTTGCCCATCACCAGCCGGGGCTGGCGGAACACCGCGGTGTTCAGTCGCTGCAGCACCGTGGCGGAGCCATCGCCCAGACGCACCAGATAGGTGCTGTTGACAATGCCGTTGCCCAGGGGCTCGACGCTGAGCACGGGGGAGGGCAGGGCGAAGCCGGCCGCGATCTCCGCCAGGGACGGCTCAGGACTGCGCTCCGCCCTCGGCCCGGGCCGGGGTTCCGCCGGCGGCCCAGGCCTTGAGGCGGCGCTCGGGTGCCCCCCCTGCCCTCCGGTCGCCGGATCGGCCAGCGGAGACATCTCACTGGGGGCGGTCATGGGCGGTGGATCATTGCGCCGCATGTTGCCACCGATGGCCCGTC
>JAYKJA010000002.1:0-4180 GCA_035285905.1 Synechococcaceae cyanobacterium | reverse complement strand
GGAAGGATCCTGGTAGTCGTAGAAGATGCCGCCAACGCCGCGGGTCTCGCCGCGATGCTTCAGATAGAAGTATTCGTCGCACCAGGGCTTGAAGACCTGGAAGTAGGCCGGATCAACGCTGTCACAGGCGCCCTTGAGGGTGCGGTGGAAATGGCGGGCATCCTCCAGGAACGGGTAGTAGGGGGTGAGGTCGGCGCCGCCGCCGAACCACCACACCGGACCGGCCTCGAAATAGCGGTAATTCAGGTGCACCGTCGGCACATAGGGATTGCGCGGGTGCAGCACCATCGAGGTGCCGGTGGCGAACCAGCGCTGCCCGGCCGCCTCGGGGCGTTGGTTGAGGATTGAAGGGGGCAGCTGGTCGCCCTCCACCTCGGAGAAGTTGACGCCGCCCTGTTCGAACACGCGGCCGCCCTTCATCACCCGCGAGCGGCCGCCGCCACCTTCGGGGCGCTCCCAGCTCTCCTCCTGGAAACGGCCTTCGCCATCGAGGGCCTCCAGGCCGGCGCAGATCGAATCCTGAAGTCCCATCAGCAGCCCCTTGGCCCTGGCGCGGGAGTCCGCGGGGGGGAGGGAACCGGTCGTGACCGCAGGGGTGGCGGCGGGGGCGGATTCGGGCGGCATGGGCGGAGAGCTGCGCTGCAGGGCGAACCCGCGCTGGACTGGAGCCCAGGTTTTCAGGCCGCCCCCCCCGCGCACAAGCGACCGAAGACCTCTGTCACGCCGACCCGCGCCCCGCGGCGCATCCCGGGCAGCTCCGCCCCCGGGGCCGTGGGGCCACGCCTGGGAAACCACACGGCCATCACTTCTAGGATCGGCTCCGCCCGGTGCCGCTCGGTGCCGCCCGGGCCGGCCTGCCGTTGCCGCGGCGTCCGCAAGCCGCCGGGCGTTCGCAACCAGCCCCGAGTCACCGCCCCCCTCCGTCCGCCCCTCGCGCCTGTTCATGGCCTCCTCCGCTCCGGCTCCCTCCGCGCCGAACTCCGAAACCGCCGCACTGGAGGCCTGCCTCGCGGAGCTGCGTGACGCCGGCAGTGGCCGCAGCCTGCTGGAACTGGGCTGGATCCGGCGGGTGCGCCGACGCGAGGATCGCGCCATCTTCGAGCTGGCCCTGCCCCGCTTCGCCGCCAGCCAGCAGCCGCGCATCGTGGAGCAGGCCCGCGCCGCCCTGCTCACTCAGGACGGCATCGCCGACGTCCAGATCGAGCTGGCCGCCGCCCCGACACCACCGTCAAGCGGTCCGATCGGCGGCGCCGGCCATGGCACCGGCGGTCACGGCCAGGTGCCGGAGCGCCAACCGATCCCGGGCGTGCAGCGGGTCATCGCCGTCAGCAGCGGCAAGGGCGGCGTCGGCAAGAGCACAGTGGCTGTGAACCTGGCCTGTGCCCTGGCGGCCCGCGGCCTGCGCGTCGGCCTGCTCGACGCCGACATCTATGGGCCCAACGCGCCCACCATGCTCGGGGTGGCCGACCGCACGCCGGAGGTGCGCGGCAGCGGCAATGAGCAGGTGCTCAGTCCGATCGAGACCTGCGGCATCGCCATGGTGTCGATGGGCCTGCTGATCCAGGAGAACCAGCCGGTGATCTGGAGGGGGCCGATGCTCAACGGGATCATTCGCCAGTTCCTCTATCAGGTGGACTGGGGCGAGCGCGACGTGCTGGTGGTCGACCTGCCGCCCGGCACCGGCGATGCCCAGCTGAGCCTGGCCCAGGCGGTGCCCATGGCCGGGGCCGTGATCGTCACCACGCCTCAGAAGGTCTCGCTGCAGGATGCGCGCCGCGGCCTGGCGATGTTCCTGCAGATGGGCGTGCCGGTGCTGGGGGTGATCGAGAACATGAGCGCCTTCATCCCACCCGACGCCCCGGACAAGCGCTACGAGCTGTTCGGCAGCGGCGGCGGCTCCCTGTTGGCCGAAGAGGCCCAGGTGCCCCTGCTGGCCCAGCTTCCCCTGGAGATGCCGGTGCGCAGCGGCGGGGACGGCGGCCTGCCGGTGGTGCTGGGTGCACCCGAGTCCCTGAGCGCCCACGCCTTCCTCGAACTGGCCGAGCGACTCGATGCCCTGACCGCCGCCGCCCCCGCGGCCGGCCGGGCCTGAACCGATGGCCGTGCTGAGCGCCCGCGGCCGGCGTGGTGCCTGGTCACCGCGCGGCGGGGCCCTGCGGCGACGGCTGAGCCAGATCGACTGGATCCTCTGGGGGGTGCCGCTGGGCCTCACCGGCGTGGCCGGCATCCTGATCGCCAGCACCCAGCGCCAGGCGGACTACGCCGACTGGTACCAGCACTGGATCACCGCCGCGCTCGGCCTGGTGCTGGCCCTGCAGGTGGCGCGTCTGCCGATCGAGCGGGTCGCGATGATCCGCTGGCCCATCTACGGCCTGACGATCGCCAGCCTGGTGGCGGTGCGCCTCGTGGGCACCTCGGCCCTCGGGGCCCAGCGCTGGATCAGCATCGGCGGCTTCCACCTGCAACCGTCGGAGTTCGCCAAGCTGGCGGCGATCCTGCTGCTGGCCGGCCTGCTGTCGCGGTACCCGGTGGAGCGGCCAGTGGATCTGGTCCGCCCGATCGGACTGATCGCCCTGCCCTGGGCGCTGGTGTTCATCCAGCCGGATCTGGGCACGTCGCTGGTGTTCGGCGCCGTGCTGCTGCCGATGCTGTTCTGGGCGGGCATGCCCTTCGCCTGGCTGGTGCTGCTGCTCTCCCCCCTGGTGACGGCGATCCTGGCCGGTGCCTGGCCCTGGGGCCTGGCGGTCTGGATCCCGCTGATGGCGGTGCTGGCCTGGCGGTCGCTGCCCTGGCGCGCCATCGGCGTGGCGATCGTGCTGGCGGTGCAGGGACTGTTCGCCCTGATCACGCCCTACCTGTGGCTGCATGGGCTCAAGGAGTATCAGCGCGACCGGCTGGTGCTGTTCCTCGATCCGGCCAAGGATCCGCTCGGCGGCGGCTACCACCTCCTGCAGAGCAAGGTGGGCATCGGCTCAGGAGGCCTCTGGGGCACGGGTCTGATGCACGGCCTGCTCACCAAGCTGCGCTTCATTCCCGAGCAACACACCGATTTCATCTTCAGCGCCGTCGGCGAGGAGCTGGGCTTCATCGGCTCGACGCTGGTGGTGGCGGCCTTCGCCCTGCTGGCCTGGCGGCTGGTTCAGATTGCGTCACGGGCCGCCAGCGATGCCGAATCGCTGGTGGTGATCGGGATCGGGGCGATGCTGATGTTCCAGGTGGTGGTGAACATCTCGATGACGATCGGCCTGGGCCCGGTGACCGGCGTCCCCCTGCCCTGGGTGAGCTACGGGCGCTCCGCCATGTTGATGAACTTCCTCTGCCTCGGCCTGGTCGCCGCGGTCTCCAGGCGGAACCGCGCCCTGCAGCGATGGTGGTGAGCCTGGCCGACCTGCGCGCTCTGCTGGCGGCAGAGGTGCCCCCCGGACGCGCCGACGAGGACGGCGTCAGGCGCCAGTGGTGGGCCGCTCTGGCCACGCTTCAGGAGGATCTGCTGGCGCCCGGCCCGGGTGCTGAGCGCGGCCTGTGGCTGGCGGCCCCGCTGCCGGCCCTCTACGAGCCGCGGCTGCTGCGCCGCCTGCGGGGCTGGGTGTGGGCGCCGGCGGGGGTGGAGCAGCTGCTGCCCACCGGCGCCCCGCTGCTTCCGGGCCGACGTGAGCCGCAAGCCACGGCCGAACCGTTCGGGTTCCAACGCCTGCCGCTGCACCCGGACGATGGCACCGATCCCCTGTTGCTGCTGATCACGCCGGCGGTGCAGGTGGCCCTGGCCCTCGATGGCCCACCCCAGGCGCGGCGCCTGATCGTGCGCTTCGACGCCGAGGTGCTCGCCGGCGCCCTGCAGCTGGTGCTGCAGCGTCTGCATGAGGACAACCCCAGAGCGGCGGACGCCCTGGCGGCGGCCCTGCAGGCCCTCGGCCCGCTCGACAACGCCCCGGAGCTGGCCCTGCAGTTCTGGCCCCGCCTGGCCGAGCGCCTGGCCGCGATCGCCCCCAGCGTCACCCTGCAGCCGCTGGCCTCGCCACGCAGCGATGGCAGCGCCGGCGAACTGGCGCTGCTGGAGGCCCTCACCCATGAGGTGCGCACCCCGCTGGCGACGATCCGCACCCTCATCCGCTCGCTGCTGCGCCGCCGCGAACTGACGCCGCTGGTGCGCCAGCGGCTAGAGCAGATCGACAGCGAGTGC
>JAYKJA010000001.1:0-20397 GCA_035285905.1 Synechococcaceae cyanobacterium | reverse complement strand
CCGTTGTTGTTCAGGAAGCCCGGCTCTGTGGAGGCCTTGACCCATGTCTGCATTCAGCATGGCCGAACCAACCTGTTCGTCGCTTGGATGATGGTGGCGGAGAGGTGATCAGGCCGTGCAATCCCATGTCTTCAGGGCAGAGAACACAGATTCTTAAATTCCCGAGGTCAAGCCAGGAGGGGCATGGCATGAGCTGCCATGCTGGGATCGTTTGTTCGATGCTGACCCATGGACGCTGACGCCATCCTGAATTCCATTGATGCTGCGGCCTATGCCAAGGATCTCGATGGCAACTACACCTATGCCAATCAGACGGTGCAGCGCATCTTCGGGGCCGACCTTGCCGGCATCATCGGCAAAGACGACAGCCACTTCTTTGATCTTGAGAAGTCGAACGCCCTGCGTGAGAACGATGCCGAGGTGATCGCCCGCGGCACCTCCGTGGCGCGGGAGGAGCGCGACATCATCAAGCAGACCGGTGAGGAGCGGGTCTACTTCACCATCAAGAGCCCTCTGCGCGATGGCTCCGGTGCGATCGTGGGCATGTGTGGGCTTTCGATCGACATCACCGATCGGGCTTGAGTGCAGCGTTGACACCTGTCCTTTCGCGCAGCTGTGATTGAGCTGAGCTCCAGGCCAGGGATGATCGCTCCCTGAGGCTTTCATCGGTCATGGCTCGACGGGGTGCTGTCGGTGGTGCAGCACCTCCGCTTGAGGGGCGAGCCATCGACTCGTCCCATTTGGCTCACGCGCGGATGATCGCCATCGTCGTCGGGGCTTCAGGTCTCTGGAGAGTGGGGCTGGCTGCGATCGTCTGCGCTCTGTCCCTGCAGCCCGGCCGCTCGAGGCCGCACCAGCCCGCAACATCCTGCCTCTGTGTGGATGTGCTCTGACCCATCAAGTCCCAGCCACCGCAGACGGTCCGGCCCAGTCCGGCAGAGCTGGCTGGCGCGGAATGCGGCGGTGGCCGATCCAGTTGCGGGTCTGCCGTTCGCCCAGATGTCTGCCTGGAAAACAGCGGGATTCGTCGCCTACATGCAGAAACAGGCTCGGCACATGCACGGCATAACGGTGTCGAGGATGGCCGTGCTCATGCACCAGCAGCGCCATGCGGATGTCACTGCAGTTTCTCCCCTCATCCTCATGCAGGATGCGATGACTTCGCAATCCCTTGGAGCACTCGATCTCGTGGCTGAACCAATCCCTACTCGCCAGCATCTGGGCCGAATCCTGATGGATCAGCAGTGCCTGATTGCCCCACCAGCCGAACCCGTCGCTGCCGAGCGCTGAACAGCTGTACAGGCCGTCTTCGCTGAACTCGGGCATCTCGCGCATATCGCAGAAACTGATCACGGCCACATCATCGGGAAACGGCACCGATCGGATGCGTGCCGGTGCGCTCGGATCGACCAGCAGATCATCCTCCAGAAACAGCACATGGCCTCCCGATCGGGCTGCGCTCTGAATGGCCTGCAGGCTCGATCTGGCAG
Source organism: Synechococcaceae cyanobacterium (assembly GCA_035285905.1). Classification (GTDB taxonomy): domain Bacteria; phylum Cyanobacteriota; class Cyanobacteriia; order PCC-6307; family Cyanobiaceae; genus Cyanobium. The sequence continues at coordinate 18,907 of JAYKJA010000001.1, read as the reverse complement.
CTCCCAGTAACTCCGTGTCACAGTGAATGATCGGCTCAAGAAATGACTGGGCGTGGCCGAACAGACTCCCGATCTCTCTGGCGCGATGGGTCCAGTTCGGCGTTGTCAGCACGACGGGCTGGATCGGCATGCTTGGACGTTTGCTGGATCGACGATAAGCTTAAACCGCTGCAATGTGTCTGCCGTTGTCCTCTGCTCAACCCTCTGTCGGAGTGGAGGGTGTCTCGTCCCGCCAGCGGCGGCTGGCCGTGATCGCTGCGCTCAGTTTCTCCAGCGGCCTTCCCTACATGGTGCTCACCCGCTTCCTCAGCGGCTGGCTGAGCTCCATGGCGGTGCCGCTGGCCTGGCTCGGTGCCCTCGGTTTCGTGCAGCTGGTGTTCAGTGCCAGGATTTTCTGGGCCTTCTGTTTTGATCGCTTTCCGCCGCCCTGGCTCGATCAGCGTCGCGGCTGGATCCTGCTGCTGCAGCTCTGCCTTGCCGTGACCCTGCTCGGCTTCGTTGCGCCCAGGGCCGACGGGCTGGCCGGTCTGCCCTGGATCCTGCTGATCGCCCTGCTCGTGGCCGTGCTCAGTGCCTCGCAGGACATCGTCATCGATGCCTATCGCATCGTGATCCTGCCTGCCGCTGACCTCGGGGCCGGCTCGATGGTGTCCTCCATCGGCTACAAGCTGGCCCTGCTCGGGATGGGCAGCCTCTCGCTGCTGCTGGTGCCTCGCCTGGGCTGGACCGGCGTGTTGTGCCTGCTCGCCGCGCTGATGGCCGCCCTGTCTCTCGTCACCCTGGCGGCCCCCGGCAACCCGCGGGCTGAGGACGGTGAGCGCCGCGCCTCGCTGCGCATCGCCATCCGGGAGATGGGTCGGCGTTTCGGCTGGCGTCGTCTGCTGCTGCTGCTCTCCCTCGTGCTCTGCTATCGCTGGACCGACAGCTTCACCGGGGTCCTGCAGCTGCCCTTCCTGTTCTCCCAGGGTTACAGCCCTGAGCAGGTGGGGGCTGCCCTGGCGATGCTGGGCACGGGCCTCTCCTTTCTCGGCGCCCTTGCCGGCGCCTGGCTGTACGGGCGCGTGGGACTGCGGCGTTGCCTGTGGATCGGCGCCGTGCTGGCCGTGGCCGGGAATCTGGGCTACTGGACCCTCACCCGCCAGGACGGTTTTCTCGACGGGGCGCAGTCGGCCCTGCTGCTGGCGGTTGGGCTGGATGCCTTCAGCAATGAACTGGCCCAGGTGGGCTATTTCGCCTTTCTGATGAGCCTGTGTGAGCCCTCCCTGGCGGCCTCTCAGTTCGCCCTGCTGGCCGGACTGATGACCCTTGGCCGTTTCCTGGCCGAGCTGCCCGCTCCCCTGTTCGCCCACTGGCTCGGCTGGGAGTCCTATTTCCTGACCTCCGTGGTGGCGGTGCTGCCCGCCCTGCTGCTGCTGGCGAAGCTGATGCCGTGGCGGCGCTGACGGGGCCGGCATGGCTGCTGCCCGGTGGCGGCGATGTTCCTTCCCGTGCCTGGCTGATTCGGGTGCGCTGTTCGGCGTTCCCGTGGCACCGGCCCCTGCGACCCGGTCTTCAGCCCCGCTGATGAAAGCGGCCCAGGATCAGGGCAATCAACACCGCCACATACAGCTGTCCGGCCACGGTGATCAGCAGGCAGGCGGTGGGCACCAGCAGCTGCCCCTCGCGACCCAGGCTGTTGCCGACCGTGGTCAGCGCCCCGAAGGAGCCCACCACCATGTCCGGGAAGCGGGCGATCAGGGTGCCAGCTTCAGCTGCCATGCTCAGGTTGAAGCCTCCGGGATGCAACAGCAGCAGGGAATGCAGCAGAAATCCCCCCAGATAGCCGATCAGCAGATAGCCCGCCGCCGCTCCCATCACCACCGCCGGTGTGACGAATGGCTCCAGCATCAGGGCCCTGATCTTGCGCAGCAGAAAGGTGCCGATGAACAGTGTCCAGATCAGTAGATGGGGGATCGCCATGTGGCGCGCCATGCTGGGCATCCAGGCCAGGGTCCCCATCCAGATCAGCTCGATCCCGATCGCCAGCCAGGCCAGGCTGTAGATGATGTGCTTGCGTGAATGCAGCGGTGAATAGCGCACCAGAAACAGAATCATGACCAAGGCCAGGGCGATGGACTCCAGGCCTGTCAGCCAGGGCCAGATCTGCGCCAGCGGCTGTGTCAGCAGGATCACGCTGATCACCAGCAGCAGCATCTGATAGCCCTGATGTCTTCGCCGGATCTGCTGGATCTGTGCGGGCGTGAAGGAGCGCTTCATGGACGCGGCAGGCGGCGGCAGCGGGAAGCCTCAGGCTGCCTGGAGCCTGAATCATCGCCAGCTCGTGCGGCGACAACCTAGCGCCGATGGCAGCAGAGCCCGGTGGTGAGCTCCGCGCTGACGGCGGACTGTGGGGGCCGCCGGCTCGTGCGCTCCGCGAGAGGTTGAGGCGGAGGTTCAACAGAGATCTCGGCGGCCCCAAACCGGCCAATGTGGTTGTCGTCTGGCACCGATCAGAGAAACCCAGCGCTGGCTATGGTTCTGACGGATGGGTGGCTCATTTTTCGTTTCGCCTCCACCGCCACCAGCCCCCGGTTGTCGCCGACGACAACCGGGGGGCGATCAGCAGCCGTCACCGGCCAATTTGATGGACGCCAAGCGGCCAAGGGGGTTGACGCGGGACAGAACCGGCTGGTGGACCACAGCACATTGATCCAGATCAATGGCGAGAGCGACTTCCGCAGGCGGGCAAGGTGCGTAGGAGGCCCTGCCAAGAGCTGATGCATCGCCGTGACCAGGCGTCAATGACCCGCCAACCGCAGCTGCAGGCCCGTGGCGCCAGGTGCCGGTGGTGAGCTCTGCGCTGCCGCCGGACCGTGGGGTCCGACGGTTTGTGCGCTCCGCCACAGGTTTCGGCGGAGGTATCGGCAGCCAACCTGCCAACGGATGGCTCAGTTTTCGCTGTCGCCTCCCCATGCCATGGCAGGGGGAGAAGGCGGGGTGACCCGCCTACGTAGTTGACACCGGGCACCTGACAGGGCTTCTGCAAAAGGTCCGGCACCAGGAAGTCCATCCGCTCGACGCCCTGCCATCACTGCCGCTTCTCGTTCTGCCGCCGTGCGTCGCGGTAGTCCCGGTACTCCTCCATCGCCGCGAGGCACTGCTAGCCCGTCAGACGACGCCCCGTCGCTTGCGCGAGACCGCCCATTTCCCCCAGGCGGATCGCCGGGTTCGTCTCACTGTCGTGGATCCTGATCAGTGCCTCGTGGAACTCAACCTCGTCCATCTCGACACGAGGCACCTCCTTGGACACCACCTGGACCGCTTGGCGCAGCCGGGGTAGTCGTACCTGAGGGCGGTCGCGATCTCCGTTACGTAGGCCTCCAGATCCGGCCCCTGCGGCCTGTCGGCGTAGAGGTTGTTGACCGACTCCTTGTTGACGAAATCCAGGACATCGCTGCTGATCACGCCATTCATCCGATTCAGGTGAGCCAGTGAAAGCGGCAGCTGCTGGATGGCGCCAGTGAGCTGTTCACTCTGGGCAAGCAGAGCAAGGACACCGGCGAGAGCCAGGCCAAGGAGGCCGAGCTGTTCCAGCAGATCGGAAAGCTCCAGATGGAGCTGGTGTCCGGTGGTGAGCTCCGCGCTGCCGGCGGACTGTGTGGGCTGCCGGCTTGTGCGCTCCGCCAGAGGTTTTGGCGGAGGTTCAGCAGCGCTCTCGGCACTTCACCGTCAGCCAACGGGTTGACGCGGAACATCCCTCTTGCTATCTTCAGATGCGTGCAATGTTCCATAGTGATGGCCCGCAGTCTAGTTGTAGCGGTTACAACTGCTATCGTAGTAATCACTGCGCCATTGGCCTCGGTGGCCCAGGGTCAATCACGTTGCTTGAAGCTAAATCCTACTCAGTTTTCGGCTGCGACAAAAACCGGTGAGATCATCGGACCGACTGTAGAAGTATACTTTCAGGAATTTCCGGTCTTACGCCGAATCCTGGGTGGTAATTGTATTTGTATGGATTGCGAGCTGCTTCCAGCTGACAGCCCCCGACGAAACACCCGTGATTGCTGCCCGGTGCCTGCCCCCACCGGCTTTCAGCATGGTTCGCCCAGCGTCACGGGCGGGAGCCAGGGAGGTGTCGGCCAGAGTTGTGGTCTGATCGACATGAACACCGGCAGGGCGGCCAGCAGTGCCGGTCCTGGTGTGAAGCCCCGCGGTTGCAGTCCTGGGCTGCTGTGCCTCAACGGTTCATGCCAACGTCCACTTCAGTAGCAGGTGCGTGCCAAGTATTCCATAAGACCTGACTTGATGACCCATAAGCCTCCGCGACCCTGAGATCCCGCTCGGTGCAGGGCGTGCAGCGGCTGACTGCATTGGCGATCCGTTCGGTCATCGCTGCCAGCGAGAATCGCCGGTTGAAGCGGAAGCAGTAGCCACCGAGGTACCGCCTGGCGTACTTGTCAAAGTTGAAGGCGTGAAACGTGCCGCTGAGGCTGGTTTTTAGGTTCCCCAGCAGCGTGTTGATCCAGCGGAACTGCGGCAGGTCATTGGGGTGCTTGCCACCGGTAACGATGGCCTCATGACTGCAGCCTGCCGTGGTGACGGAGCGGAAGCAGCCCAGTCCATCGGAGAGCACTGCGCAGCCAGGAGCCAGGTTCTCCCTGGCCCAGGCGACGACCGCCTCGGAACTGAACCCAGCCACAGGAGTGATTTTGACGTGAATCGGATGGCCTGCCTCGCTCATGGCCCTGAGAATCTTGTTGTGCAGCAGCCAGGCGGTGTCGTACTTCACGCCCAGATGGCGGCTGAGCTCGAGTGAAGAGATGCCGGTTTTGGCCTGCCCGATCAGATTGAAAGCCTGAAACCAAGTGGTGAGCGGCAGTTTGGTGGCCTGCATGATCGTGCCGGCCGTGAGCGTGGCCTGATGACCGCAGGATCGGCACTGATAGCGCTTGAGCCGGCGGCATAGACCAGGCCATGCTCATGACCTCCGCAGCGAGGACAGCGGAATCCATCAGGCCAGCGGGCTTTCTCCAGGGCTGCCTCACATTGGTCCTCGGTGCCGTAGAGCCGCTGGTACTCAGACAGGGAGAGGCCTTTCTGGAACTGGATCGCGCTGCGCGCCATGACGTGACTGGTAGCTGTGTGCCAGTCACGTCATGGCCCCGGGCCGCGCGGAGCGAGCTGGGTCATCAAGAGGCCTTATCTGGAGAGCGCAGCTCGAGCTTTGACACCATCCTGAAGGTGGTCACGGCCCTGGGCCTGAAGTTGAGCGCGAGTGTGAGAAGCGAAACGGAGGTGGCTTGAGCTTTACCCTGTTGCGGCGGGGGCAAGCCTGAGCTCCGCCATGGGCCGGCGCAGCGGAGTGGCCGCGCCTTCCGCCTGCGCTGCGGCGTCTGCTGACGTCGTTGCGACGCCCCCGGCTCTCCTGCCTCGCGCCGTTCAGGGTCGGGGTATGCACTGCCGTGTCGGCGCCTTGCCGCGGCTCCAGCTGGCCTGATCCCCCTTGACCCAGAAACTGTCGCGCCCATCGCTGTAGCGGGCGCCGCTGGCCGCCAGCGCCTGCGGCAGCCGCACCGCCTGCAGGCCTTCGAGCAGCACCACTTCAGCCGGCGATCGACGGAAGAACAGCGCGGTCACGTCGCTGGCATCGAAGCGCCCCAGGCAGCGGTAGTCCGCCCGGATCGCCTCCTCCGCCCTGCCGGCTGCCCAGGGCAGGCAGACGCTCAGCATCAGCCCGACCGGGCCCAGTGGACCCAGCACCCAGCGACGCAGCGGTCGCAGCGCTGGCAGGGGGCTTGCAGCACGGCGCTGGCCAGGCATCGGCTCTCGGACTCTTCCCTTCAGCATGGCCGCGATCGCCGGTCCGCGCTGAGCCTGGGCCGGCGCGGATGCTGCCGCCCGGTGCCGTTCCGCGCCCCCCGCGCCTCAGCCGAGATCCTGCAGCCGCTTGCGGGCCAGCTCCGCCTGGGCTTCGGCCTCGGCCAGCTTGGCGCGGCATTCGGCCACCACCTCCGGCGGCGCCTTGCCGGCGAAGCTGGGGTTGGCCAGGCGGCCGGAGAGCCCCTGGATCTCCTTCTCGGCCTTGCCGATGTCCTTCTGCAGGCGCCCGCGCAGGGCCTCCAGGTCGACCAGGCCCTCCAGCGGCAGCAGCACCTGCAGCTCGCCGCTGACTCCGGCCAGGGCCCGCTGGGCCGGCCTGGCCTCCGCCGCCTGCGGATCGAGCACCTGCACCGACTCGGCCCGGGTGAGCGCCGTGATGTCGGCCGTCGCCCGGCGCAGCAGCTCCTGCAGCGACGGCCGGCCGCTGATGAACAGCACCGGCGCCGGCTGGGAGGGTTTCAGCCCCGCCACCGCCCGCAGGTTGCGCACCACCCGGATCGCCTCGATCAACGCAGCGACGCTCTCCTCCAGCTCCCCGTCCAGGGCCGCCGCGTCGAGTTCCGGCCAGGCCTGCAGGGCCAGGAACGTCTCCGGCGCCTCCCCCGTCAGCCCATGCCAGAGCTCCTCGCTCAGATGGGGCATCAGCGGGTGCAGCATCACCAGCAGCTCCTGCAGCACCCGGGCCAGCACCTGCCGGGCCGTGCGCTGATCGGCCAGCGCCTCCCGGCGCTTCTCACCCTCCAGCTCCGCCGGCACCTGCAGCCGTCGCTTGATCAGCTCCACATACCAGTCGCAGACCTCATTCCAGGCGAATTCGTAGAGCCCCTTGGCCGCCTCTCCGAGGCCATAGCTGCCATAGCGCTCCGCCGTCTCTCGGTTCAGCCGTGCCAGGCGCGACAGGATCCAGCGGTCGGCGAGCTGCAGGCTGGCCGGCTCGGGATGGCCCAGGCTGGCCGGGGTTTCCCCGTCCAGATTCAGCAGCGCGAAGCGGGTGACGTTCCAGAGCTTGGTGGCGAAGTTGCGCGCCGCCTCCACCGTGGCGGACGTGTCACTCCTGCGGTCGTAGTCCAGGCGGATGTCCTGTCCGGCTCCCGCCACCTCGCGCACCAGGGCAAAGCGCAGGGCATCGGCGCCGTAGCGCTCGATCAGCAGCAGCGGGTCGATGCCGTTGCCGGACGATTTGCTCATCTTGCGGTTATGTTCATCCCGCACCAATCCGTGGATGTAGACATCACGGAAAGGAAGCCAGCTGTCGCGCCCGCCCACCGGGGTCCCCCCCTCCTGCAGGAACGCCCCGGCCATCATCGTCATCCTGGCCACCCAGAAGAAGATGATGTCGAAGCCGGTCACCAGCACGCTGGTGGGGTACCAGCGGGCCAGATCGGCCGGTTCCTGCTCCCCTTCCGCCGGCCAGCCCAGGGTTGAGAACGGCCACAGCCCGCTGGAGAACCAGGTGTCGAGCACGTCCGGGTCCTGCTCCAGCACCAGCGCCTTCCCGGCCGCTGCATGCTCCTGCCCGTAGCGGCTCTCGGCCTCCGCACGCGCCCGGGCCTCATCGCCGGCCACCACGAAGGGCGTGTCGTCGCGGATGACCCCATCGCTGAGGCTGACGACGAACCAGGCGGGGATGCGGTGCCCCCACCACAGCTGCCGGCTGATGCACCAGTCGCGGATGTCCGTCAGCCAGTCGCGGTAGACCTTGCTCCAGCGCTCCGGCACGAACCGCGGTTCGCCCCGCTCCAGGGCCTCGCGGCAGCGGGCCGCCAGCGGCTCGGTGCGCACGAACCACTGGGTGGACAGCAATGGCTCCACCGGCACCTTGCCGCGGTCGGAGAAGGGCACGCTGTGGCGATGGGGCTCCACCTTCACCAGGTATCCCTCGGCTTCCATCGCCTCCACCACGGCGCGCCGGGCCTCGAAGCGCTCCAGCCCGGCGAAGCGACCTGCGGCCGCATTCATCGTGCCGTCCTTGGCCATCACCGTGATCTGGGGCAGACCGTGGCGCTGGCCGATGGCGAAGTCGTTGGGATCGTGGGCGGGGGTGACCTTGACGCAGCCGGTGCCGAAGGCCGGATCGACGTGATCGTCGGCCACGATCGGAATCAACCGGTCGAGCAGCGGCAGCCGCAGCCGGCGGCCCACCAACCCGGCGTAGCGCGCATCGGCGGGATTCACCGCCACCGCCACGTCCCCCAGCATCGTTTCCGGGCGCGTCGTGGCCACCACCAGATGGTCCGGGCCGTCCGGCGGTGTCTCTCCCGGTGCCAGCGGGTAGCGCAGATGCCAGAGGGAACCCTCCACCTCCTTCATCTCCACCTCCAGGTCGCTCACCGCCGAGCCCGAGGCCGGGCACCAGTTGACCAGGTACTCGCCGCGATAGATCAGCCCCTGCTGATGCAGTCGCACGAAGGCCTCACTGACAGCCCGGCTCAGGCCCGGGTCGAGGGTGAAGCGCTCCCGGCGCCAGTCGACCGAGTAGCCCAGGCGCCTGAGCTGGCCCACGATCGTGCCGCCGCTCTCGCCCTTCCAGGCCCAGGCCCGTTCCAGGAACGCCTCGCGGCCCAGCTCATGGCGGCTGATGCCTTCCCCCTGCAGCTGCTTCTCCAGGATCGTCTGCACGGCGATCGAGGCGTGGTCCGTGCCCGGCAGGCAGAGCACGTTGCGGCCCTGCAGGCGCTGGAAGCGCACCACCGTGTCGATCAGAGCCGTGTTGAAGGCATGCCCCATGTGCAGGCTGCCGGTGACGTTCGGCGGCGGGATCACCACCGAGAACGGCTCTCCGGGGGCGGCGGGATCGGGGTGGAAGGCCCCGGCGGCCTCCCAGGCGGCCTGCCAGCGGGCTTCCGTTCCGGCCGGGTCGTAGGTCTTGGGGAGAGCGTCCTCGGGCACGGCGACGGCGGCGGATCGGCCCATGCTCTCAAAGGGGCCGGGCGCTCCCCGGGTCCCGCAGATCCCGCGCCAGCAGCAGGCAGCCGCTGACGGCGTCGCCGTAGTGGCGGCTCAGGGCCCAGCCGGGACCGTGCTCATGCATCAGCCCATGCCAGGCCTGGCGGCAGCCCAGGGCGTGGGCCCGGGCGTGGGCGCTCTCCAGCAGCAGTCGGCCCAGGCCGGCCCAGGGGCGTTCCGGCGCCACCACCAGCGTCCGCACCACCAGCCCATCCCGCCAGCGCTGCCCCAGCAGCAGCCCCACGGGTCGCTCTCCGGCCAGGGCCAGCAGGCTCAGCTGCGGATCGGCGCCGCTGCCGCGCTGCAGCAGCTGCTGCCCCAGGGCCTCCGCGCTCAGGGGCAGAAAGTGGGGCTGCCGGCGGAAGCCCTCCTGCACCAGCGGATGCAGCGCCTGGATCAGCCGCTCCGCTCCGCCGGGCCCCGCCGCTGACAGGGCCTGCAGCGGCTCCAGCCGCAGCCGCCCCAGCTCCTGCTGCCGTTCCGGTCCCGGCCGGCGACGTTGCAGGTCGCCGCAACGGCTGCTGAGGTAGCGGTCGCTGATCCGAAAGCCGCAGGCCTGCAGCCGCGCGATCCACTCCGGCCCCGGCTGCGGTTCGCCGGGAAACCCCAGGCCCGCGTCGGCGCGGCAGCGGTAGGCCTGCCAGGTGTTGCCGTCGAGCGGGGCCAGCACCCGGCCGCAGCCCTGCTCCCGCAAGCGTCGGCAGGCCTGGCGCAGCAGGGTGTGGGCGGCTGCGTCGTCCTCGGCTTCGAGCTCTCCGATCGCCCCGGTCCGCTCTGCCGCCCCCGGCGCCGGCCCGGGCCGCTTGCCATCCGGCGACTGCCCGGGCGCCGGCGGCGTCTGCCGCCACCACAGCGAGGCGCGGCCGACCGGGATGCCGGCACGCCACAGCTCCCAGGTCTCCTGCGCCGGCCAGGGCTGGGCCCCCGGAGACCCGCGCCGCAGCGGCCCGTCGCTCATGCCACGCCCCCTGCCCCGGGGGAGCCGCAGGCAAGCCGCGTCGCGGCCTCCTGCGGGGGCGGCTGGGGCAGGGCTTCCGCCAGCACCAGCCGCCGGTAGAAGAACACCCGGTCCCGCTGCAGCAGGGCCTCCGCCTCCTGCCTGCGCGGCTGCCAGCTTCCCGGCGGGGCCAGGTCGGTGTCGCGTTCCGCCTGGCGGTTCCAGCAGAGCAGGCGCGCATCGGCGCTGGCCCGCTGCCGCAGCTGCCCCAGCAGCCGGCTCGTCCCGGCAGCAGGCAGGTAGTCGAACACGTTGCTGAGGTTGAAGGCGGCGATCCCGGCGCCCCCGGTGTCGCCGGCCTGCGGCTGCAACCAGTCCTGCAGCGACAGCACCCGGCACTCCAGGGCTGTGGCATGGCGGCGGATCCGCTCCAGCGTCGGCTCCTGCCACACCGCCGGCAGCTGGCGCCCATAGCTGCCGCTGAGCAGCCATTCCAGATAGGGGTTGGCGGCCGGATCCTGCACCAGCAGCACGCGATCGAGCCGGCCCAGCAGTTCCGCACCCTGGTCGCCGCGGCCGTGGCGCACCTGGGCGGGGGTCGTGCCCAGCAGCCCCAGGCCCGCCCGGGAGAAGTAGAGCCGGAACAGCAGCTGCCAGCTCCAGCGGCCGCGACAGCGCTCCAGCCAGGCCCTGCGCCGCTCCGGGGCCAGCCCGTCCAGCAGCGCCCGGCAGTCCGCGCCGGAGGCCGCCAGGGGCAGCAGCCAGCGGCGGAAGCCGTCGAGGTACCGCTCGAAGCGCCCCGCCCGCAGCACACCGCAGGCGATCAGGTGGGGGTGGGTGTCCCAGAAGCGCCGGGCCGGCCCCGGCAGGCCCGGGCGGCAGCGGCCGTAGAGCATCAGGCGGCGCCGGCCCCGCTCACCCCGGGTCAGACCCTCCGGCCCGCGGGCGCCGAGAAACTCCAGCAGCGGCCCCTGATCCAGCGTTGTGATGGCCGCCAGCTTGAGCTGCAGCAGGGCGATCTGGGCCGGGTTGGAGTCGATCGCGATCAGCCGTGACGGCCCGCCGGCCAGCAGCGCCAGGCTGTTGTCCCCCCCGGAGGCGATCGACAGCACCGGGCGTCCCGCCACCGGGCCCAGCCCCTCCAGCAGCCGGTCGGCGTCCTCCCAGCACTGGCCGTAGAGCAGGCGCCAGCGGCGCGGGTCATCAGCGGCCATCGCGGTGGTCGGGACCCTCGGCGGCGGCGCAGCCAGGGGCCTGGCGCCCGGCGGGGCCTGCCGCGGCGATCTCCGCCTCGTCCTCCCCCTCCGCCTCCGCTTCCGCCTCCAGCCGCCAGACCCGGCCGGAGGCCCCGTCGAGGTCCACCCGATCGCCGTCTCGCAGGGCCTGGCTGATGTCCACCAGTTCGCTGACCATCGGCAGCCCCACCTCCCGCGCCACGATCGCCACATGGGACAGCGCGCTGCCCCGCTCCACCAGCAGGCCGGCGGCATGGGGGAAGAGCAGCACCCAGCCGGGATCGGTGGCCGTGGCCACCAGGATCGGCCGCGGTCCGCTCAGGCCCGGGCGCTGCTCCAGCCAGCGGCGCGGGTCGTGCACCAGCTGCACCGGACCGCGCACCCGCCCGGGGGAACAGCCCAGCCCCTGCCACGGCTCCCCCGGCTGGGGATCCAGTCCCCCGGGAGCCGGGAGGTCGCCGGGTCGCGGCAGGTCGAGGCCCGGGATGCCGCGGGTGCGGAAGCGACGGGGCAACGGCGGCGCCAGCAGGTGCTGCTGCCACTGGCGGCGCCTCAGCTCGGCCAGGGCGCGCAGATCCCCGCTGGTGGCGGTGCCCTCCACCGTGGCCAGCAGTTCCTCCACCTCCAGGAACAGGGCATCCTCGGCCCGATCGAGCAGGCCCAGCTCGCTGCAGCGTTGCCCCAGCTCCAGCAATAGCCGGCGCGCCTGGCCGAAGACGCGGGTGCGCTCGAAGCGCAGGTTCTCCCGCTGGGTCAGCAGGCTGCGCAGCCCCCGTCGCAGCCAGCCCAGCAGCAGCCTGCGGCCCGGGGAGAGCGACCGCGGCAGCGACCCGGTGGGCCGGCCAGCGCGGCCCCGGGCCGGCCTCCGGGCTGTGCCGGGGGCTCCGGCGCTGGAGCCCTTCGGCGCCTCCGGCGGGACTTCCGGACGCCCCGCGGCGCTTTCGGGGAGCCCGGCGGCGGCGGCCTCCCCACCGGGCCGGGCCTGCGGCCTCGGCGCCGCCGCCGCGGCCAGGCTGCGCAGCAGCGGCAGGGGGTCATCCCGCAGGCTGAGGGTTTCAAGCTTCAGCTCGCCCAGGCAGCGATCGCCGAAGGTCTCCAGGTAGGCGCTGAGCTCGGCCGCCACGGCCGGCCGCTGCGCCAGGGCGGGGCGGATCTCCGCCAGGCTGCCCTCAGCCAGCAGGGCCACCAGCTCCGGGTCGCCCCGCAGCCCCTGGGCCATCGCCCGGATGCGCCGGTGCGGTTCGGTGCTGATCACCGCGCCCAGCTCGCTGATCCAGCGCTGCAGCAGGCCGCCGTCGGGGTCGAGCCGCCAGCGGCGCAGCAGCCCCCCCAGCAGGCCGTAGAGCACCATCGCGTAGAAGTCGTTGATCAGCGGCGCATCCCAGTGGCTGAGCAGGTCGGCCTCGATGCGTCGGTACTGACCCACCAGTTCATCGGGTCGGGCGGAGCCCAGCCGGGCCAGGCCGGCCGGATCGAGCAGGCTGCGATCGAGCCGGCGGCGGAAGTCGCGGCGGCGCTGCTCCAGGGTGCAGGCGTTGAGCAGCAGGGCCGCCAGCGTGCTGCCCAGCCGCAGCAGATCCGTCAGCCGGGCCACGCGGGGTTCGAGCCGCAGGCTGCGGCGCTGCTCCGGGGAGAGGGGCTGCTGCACCCCCAGCATCCGCTCGAGGAAGCCGGCGTTGAGGCCGTAGCCGGGCAGCAGGGACAGCACCCGGTACCAGCTGAGCAGGTTGTAGTAGATGCGGCCCTGATGGAAGCCGATCATCGTGGCGAACACGGCCCGATGCCGGCGGATCAGGGGGGCCGGCACCCCCATGAAGCGGCAGAAGGAGGCGTAGACCTCGCTGTAGGCCTTGCGGGCGAAGGAGAAGGTGAGCGGCGTGGTCACGCCGGGATAGCTCTCGACGATGTTGCTGTTGTCCCACAGTCCCGGGGCCCCGGCGGGATCGGCCAGACCCTGCAGGGTGGTGATCGGCCGGGCCTGCAGCAACCACAGCCGGCGCTGCCCGTCCAGGGCCCACTCCACATCCTGCGGGCCCCCCAGCTCCCGGGCCAGTCCCTGCACCAGCCGGTGCAGCTGCAGCAGCTCCTCGTCCTGCAGCAGCGGCCCATCCGCCGTCAGCAGCTGCCGCTCCAGCAGCGTGCCGTCCCGGTCGAGGCGGTAGCGATCGCCATCGCAGCGCCCCGCCAGCAGGTCATCGGCCAGGCCGGCCACCGCCTGGATCAGGGTGAGGCCGCGGTGGCCGCTGACCGGATCGGCGCCGAAGGCGACGCCGGCCACCAGGGCCGGCAGCATCGGCTGCACCAGCACCGCCGGCCGTTCCGCGGGCGCCGCGGCTGCCTCGCCGCTGGCCGCCGTGTCCCGCCTGTCCCCCGCTTCGCCCTGCCGCGCCTGCGCCAGAAGGGTCCCGTAGGCGGCCACCCCCTGTTGCCGGGTCGAGGCCCAGACCGCCTCGATCGCCTCGGCGAGGGCCTCGGGCGGCACGTGCAGACGTGTGTGGAACTGGCCGGCGTAACTGCACTGTGAACCGTCCTCGACCGCGGCGGAGGAGCGCACGGCCAGGGGGCCGGCCCCGCCGGGCAGGGCCGCCAGAGCCCGCTGCAGCTCCGCCAGCGCCGCGGCGGTGAGCGGCCCGTCGGCGGGCGGCAGCAGCACCACCCCGGGCCACACGGGATGGCCGCGGGCGGCCAGGGCCAGCAGCGGCCCGGCCTTGCCGCCGGCGGCGGCCTGCAGCTCCGCCGGCACGGCTTCCCCGCTGCGCAGCGGCAGGGTGCCGGCGGCTCCGGGGGCCCCGCTCATGGCTGTCCCACCGCGGCGCCGGCGCCGGCGAGGGCCGGCAGCCAGGGCAGCCAGCCGAGGCCGAGGTAGAGGGCCAGGATCCAGAGAGCGGTGAGTGCCTCGAGCCGCTCCGCGGCGGAGGCGGGAGGGGGCGGCGGCCACAGCCAGGGCAACACCAGCGCCGGGCTGACCAGGGCCAGCGGCAGCAGCAACGCCAGCAGCAGCGGCCCCTGGTCGATGGCGGCGGCGGCGGCCAGGGCGGTCAGGGCGATGGCGGGCAGGGCCGTCAGCCACAGCCGCAGGCAGGTCCGCCAGCCCCAGTGGGCGCTGTAGGTGTCGACGCCGGGTTCCTCATCGGCGGGCAGGCGGGTCTTGCGGGAGAGCTCCAGCAGCAGGGCGGCGAGATAGGTGCAGAGCAGGAAGGGCAGCAGGGCCGCCGGGGGCTGGGGCAGGGGACCCTGCAGGGCCATGGCCAGCAGCGCCAGCAGCGGCACGATCGGCAGGTGGCTGAGGGCGTAGAGCGCCAGCCGCCGCCGCAGCCAGCGGGGCCGGAAGAATTCGGCGCACATCAGCAGGAACCAGCCCCAGACCGCCAGCAGGGCCGCGAGGGCGCCGGGCCGCAAGGCCAGCACCAGCAGCAGCTGGCCGGCGGCCGCCAGCAGGCCGAGCCCGGCCAGCTCCTGCAGGCTGACCAGGCCGCGGGGCACGGGGCGGCCGGGGCGCCAGCGGCGGTCGTCGTCGGCATCCTTGAACTCATCGGCCAGGCGCAGCAGCAGGAACTGCAGCAGCACCACCAGCACGGCGGCCAGCAGCGGGACCGGACGCGGCACCCCCTGGCCCAGCCGCAGGCCGTAGCCCGCGGCGGCGCCGCTGAACACCAGGATCAGCGGCCCGTGGCGCCGCAGTGGGAAGCGTTCGGCCTGATAACGCCAGAGCCGTTGCGGCAGCGAGGGACGCCGCAGCGGCGGCGGATCCGTGCGCGGGGAGGCCTGCGAGGGCGGGGGATGGGGGCGGGTCATCGGGAGGGGCCGGCGGGGGAGGGGGCTGCGGCGTTGAGGGCCGCCGCGATGTCGGCGTCGCTCCAGCCGGCCCGCTGCAGATCGCTGCGGAGATGGTCCCGGTCGCTGCCGGCCTGCAGGCGGCGCTGCACGTAGTCACCCAGCGGGCGGGAGCTCAGCTGGGGGGAGGGGACCGCCGTCGCGTCTGTCCCCTCCTTCGCGGCTCCCGCTGAAGCGGTCGCTGTCGAGGCCGTCGCCGTGCGGGCTCCCCGGCGCAGCTCCTGCACGATCAGCTCCAGCACGGATCCGACCAGGAAGGCCAGCCCCAGCCAGAACAGCGAGCCGATGCCGACGGTGCAGACCACCGACCAGAACAGCACCTGCACGGCGGTGCTGAAGGAGCCGCAGAGCAGCGTCAACGCCAGCAGCACCAGCGGCGCCCCCACCAGGGCCGCGCGCACGTGGCTCCAGCGGATCGGGAAGGGAGCGGGAGGAAGCGGCGTGGCGGGAGGCGCTGGAGAGGGAGGAGCCATGGCAGCGAGCGGAACGGGATCCGGCGGCGGGGACGCGTGGGCGGAGCGGAAAGGAGGCGGAAGCGGAGAGGAAGCGGAAGCGGGGCGGCGGTCGCGTGGGGCGGAGTGCCGGCAGGCCCGGAGACCCTCGCGAGCCTTCAGAGGCGGTTGTCGAGGACGATCTCCCAGTAACGGATGAACCCGAACATCAGTGCCATGTAACAGGGAATGGCGAAGGCGATCTCGATCGGGGCCTGCAGTGCTGGGATCACGAATCCGGAGAAATTGCCCATCGCACTGGGGCCGTAGACGCGGATGCCCAGGCTCACCAGGCCGTATTCGATCGGCAGGGCGATGGCGGTGGCGATCGCCAGGGCCAGCAGGAAGCGGAACAGGATCGATCGGTCCAGGGCGAAGCGCTGCACCAGCACGCCGGTGATGGCGATCACCAGCACCCAGAGCCCGCTGATCAGCCAGGAGATGTCGCGGTAGAGGAACGACCAGGAGGGCAGGCCGCGGTTGATCACCATCGGTTCCACCATCAGCTCCAGCAGCAGCACGGCGATCAGGCTGAGCAGCAGCCCGCGCCCCCAGCGCAGTCGTCGCACCGGGATCAGCAGCTCATCGTCGATCACAAAGCGCCAGTAGCGGTAGAAGCCGAGCACCAGGGCGGAGAACACGGGGATGTAGTAAATGGCGGCCACGGGCACCCCCTGGATCCAGCCCCCCACGGCGGCCTCCTGCACCTCCGGTGCATAGCCGCGGATGCCCAGCTTCACCACCAGCAGCTCCAGCGGCAGCACCGCCAGGGTGAGCACCACCAGGTCGACGGCGAAGCGCTTCCAGGCCCGCCAGCCGGCCATCAGCCGATCGCCCACCTCCACCACCAGCAGGAACAGCACGGCCCAGCCGAGGGTCAGCATCCAGCTGACATCGCGGTAGAGATAGGCCCACCAGCCCAGATGTTCGTTGTGCCACATCGGTGCGGTGAACAGTTCGAACAGCAGCACCCCCAGGGCCATCAGCGCGAGGCGCAGCGGCAGGCGATCGCAGAAGCGGGACAGCCAGAGCAGGCCGGCGCCGCAGGCGATCAGCAGACCGAGCTGGAACAGCAGGCTGGCGGGGGTGGGGTCGCGGGAGAAGCTGCAGGCCAGCAGCGGCGGCAGCACGACGGCGGGGACGATCGGGAGCAGGGCCGGCATCGCGTCACACCGGCACGGAGGACTCCGCCCGGGGCTGGCCGGGCTGCACCCCGGGCCACTGCAGGCTGTCGGGATCCTTGACCTTGCAGCCCCCCCATTTCGCCTGCTGGAAATGGGGGTCGCTGCTCAGCCGCTGCCAGATCCTCCAGAGCGGTTCCTGCAGGATGTTGCCGAAGATGGCGTGGTTGAAATCACAGGACATCACATCGCCATAGGGAGAGAGATAGAAGTAACTGGTGCCGCAGGAGCAGCCGACGCTGCGGTGGCTGCTGATGTAGCCGGAGAAGACCACGCCGGGATAGCGCGGATCCCGGTTCCAGCGATCGGCCTGGCGGATCATCTGCTCCACCCAGTCACCGGCACCGATCAGGTCGTCTCGGTGCTGCAGCCGGCCGCTGGGCAGGGCATCGAACACCAGCAGTTCGTGGGCGCCACAGCGACGGGTCAGCTCCACCAGCCGCTCCAGTTCGCCGGCGGCCCAGTCCTCGGGGGTGAGGGTGGCGGAGAGACCCACCGACAGGCCGCAGCGACGGGCCTGTTCCAGGCCGGCGAGGGCGCGATCGAACAGACCCTCAAGACCGCGCCGGGCATCGTGGCCGGCCGCATCCGCCGCATCGATGCTGACGTAGACGCTGTCCAGCCCGGCGCGGCGCAGCCCGCGGGCCCGTTCGGCCAGGTGCCAGCCGTTGGTGAACAGCAGCACCGTGGACAGCGACTTGTCGATGCCGGCGACGAGTTCCTCCAGCCCGGGATGCAGCAGCGGCTCCCCACCCACCAGGTTGATCACCGACACCCCCAGCTCCTGGGCGTCGCGGATGAGCTGCAGCTGCTGCGCCAGCTCCAGCGGCCGGCGTCGGGGATCGTCCACACCCTCGAAGAAGCTGCAGTGGGTACAGCAGGCATTGCAGCCGTCGTTGACGGCCAGACTCATCAGATTGGGCAGATTGCGGTTCTGGATCGTGCGGTAGAGAGCGCGGGCAATGAAGTGGGAGGCCGGCGGGCTGAACAGGGCAGGAGTTGAGAGGGAATAGACCGGATAACCATCACGGAAATGGATGATCTTGCTGTGATTCAGATAGATCCGGTACAGCGTCTCCACGAAGCTGCAGCCGCCCGGCAGGGCATGGCGCAGCAGAAACCAGCGCAGTCGCCAGTCCCGCAGGCTCGCCCTCGGGGACCAGCGCCCCGGCGACGCCGCAGCCGTCACCCCAGCGGCCCGCCTTGTCAATGCGCATGCCTGCCCAATACCGGCAACGTATCGCCGTGCCCGGAGCGCTCCGGCTTCTCGGGAATCTCTTAAGAGTTTGCCGGCCTGCGTCGTGGCTCCCGCCCGCAGGCTGCGCGACCGGCCGCATGGTCGGATCCCTGCCGAATCCGGCCTCCCTGTCAGACGACGACGGTCAGAGCTGCGGGGATTTCAGGAGTTCATGCCGGCAACCGAGGTGCCCCCGGGGGGCTTCAATCCCTGGAGACTCCGTCACTCCGTCACTCCGTCACTCCGTCACTCCGTCACTCTGCGATCGCGGCGGCGGGTTCACAGCGTCTGCTGCGCCTGCTCCAGCAGCGTGAGGGCCGCCTCCGGGGTGGGGGCGCGCATGAGGGCGTGGCGCAGCTGGGGGGCGCCGGGGAAGCCCAGGCAGGTCCAGCCCAGGTGCTTGCGCGCGATCAGCAGGCCGTGCTCGCCGCGGCTGTCGACGAGCGCCTGCAGCTGCTCGGCGGCCAGCTGCAGGCGCTGGCGGGGGCCGGGGGTCGGCGGCACGGGCTCGCCGCGCAGGGCGGCGGCGATCTGGCCCACCAGCCAGGGGGCGCCCATCGTGCCCCGCCCCACCATCACCCCGGCGGCCCCGGTGGCGCGGAGGCAGCGCAGCGCATCGGCGGGGTCGTTGATGTCGCCGTTGGCGATCAGCGGAATCGCCAGGGAGCGGCGCACCGCCGCAATCGCCGCCCAGTCGGCCCGCCCCCGGAAGCCCTGGGCCCGGGTGCGGCCGTGCAGGGTCAGCAGCTGGGCTCCGGCCGCCTCGAGCCGGCGGCACCAGGTGATGGCGGTGCTGACCAGCGCCTCTCCAGCCCCGCCGGCCCCCGGCTCCAGCCCGCTGCCCTCGGCGCCGCACCAGGCCAGCCGCGTCTTGACGGTGACGGGAATGGACACGGCCGCGGCGACGGTCCCGACGATGCGGGCCGCCAGGTCGGGGTCGCGGATCAGGCCGCTGCCGCCGCCCTTGCGGGCGATCTTCTTCACCGGGCAGCCCATGTTGATGTCGATCAGAAAGGCGCCCGAGGCTTCGGCCCGCCGAGCCGCCTCCGCCATCGCCTCGGGGCGGTGATCGAACAGCTGCACGCCGATCGGTCCAGCCTCCTGCGTCAGCTCCTCGATCTTGATCAGGCCGTGGCCCAGCTCCAGGCTGGTGGCGTTGACCATCTCGGTGAACAGCAGGGCATCGG